>CAYUAP010000008.1:11534-41984 GCA_964442735.1 uncultured Planctomycetaceae bacterium
ATCCTCCCAAACAGGCGTTCCCGTCTGTTTTGAAAAATAGACTTTTATAACAACCTTGAGTATACCAGGATCATGTAACTTCCTTCTGTTTACAGGGTGGTGTGATAAATCTGTTTCTTCACCAAACAGGCCAAGAAACGAACATCTCGTCCGCATCTACTCAAAACAGGCGTTCCCGTCTGTTTTCTCCCGTCTGTTTTCTCCCGTCTGTTTTCTCCCGTCTGTTTTCTCCCGTCAAAAGACTCAAATGTTTTAGTCACGTTCTCCATAAAACAGAGCTCTTTTAGTCATGTATTGCGCTGGTAGCCGTATTGTTTAATATAGTTCCCCCAACGTTGCGTAATTTTTTCCGCGAGATCCGGACTGATTTCAAATTTATTCTTCTTGTAGGCTTTTTGAGACGCTGCAAACTCTTCGAAATGTCCTTTAGCCTCCTGAAAATCTTCCAGTTCCAGTTGACCGTATATTTTCGCTAGAATGGAAACAGGTTCTCTAACCAAATCATCATAGGAAATATCGATAAACTGATTAGATTTCAGTTGGGAAATATCCTCGAAAAAGGTGGCATACATTTTCTCAAAATCACCCAAGACCTTTTCCTCCAGACCAATTCCCTTGGGATGCTGAAGTCCATGCGTTTGCGCCATTGTCATCCACAGTCGGCAGGTGGAAGGAAACAAGGTATAGGGATCACGATGAAGGTGAATAAACTTTGAATCGGGGAAACGCTCCAAAATCGTTTTAATTCGGGCCGTATGCGGTGGTGACTTTAAAATAACCGTTTTATATTCCACCACCGTCAACGCCTTCAAAAAATACTCCAGAATATCAAGCCATTTTTTACGCTGTTGATCGGTTATATCCCGTAACGTCAAAAATTTTTCGTCGATAGGAGGTACATTCGGAAACATAATATCAAGATAGGGACTAGGCGAACCTAGAACACAAAGCGCAAACTCGTCTTCCTGGGGACGGTCCAGACCTACCTCCATATTATCCATCGGTCGCTTCTTCGGTAATAAATACTTGACCCAAGGCCGGAAAAGGGATCCAGATACTAAAAAATGCGACGGCGCATAACAGTCATACGTATCGCAATAGGTAAATCGTGAATCCTTTATCATGTACTCGTGTAATAACGTCGTCCCACTGCGCCAATGCCCAACAATAAAAACAGGAGGACTTTTAAGCTCTAATTGCCGTATTTTATTTCCATAAAGTATTTTTTGACCAACGGCAAGCGTAGAATTCAAAAGCGATAATCCGGATATTATTCCGAACATCCCTATTCGTGAAGGAGTTATACGAAACCCTCCCTTCGACAAGGAACGTAACCAGGAATTAATGGTTATTCCATCCCAAATTCGTGGATTCCAAAAACAATCTTTACTTCCTCCAAACTCTTTTTGAGTTACCCCTTTGGGACCACAATCCATTTTATTCTCTTTTCCAACCGGACTTTTCCGGACTCAAATAATCAATACTGTAATACCACTGATATACTAAAAGATTCCTGTGGACTCCAGATCTCCTATCAATAGCCTGATCTCCTATCAATAACCTGATATTCTATCAATAGCCTGATATTCTATCAATAGAATTGTGAAATCTGAACCGATTCCTTCCACGCAACAGAATAGAGAACAACTTCCATCTGACGCGCCAATTCTTCCTTCGGTTGATATTGCGTTATCCTTTGTAATGGTATACCCAGGGAAGACATAAACTGTATTGTTGGAGAACCAACAACCTTTAACTTCTCGCATAAACCACTATACTCGGAACGCCCAATATCAATTCGGACACAAACAAAATTTTTTGCCAACTCTATTATTTTTGAGTCAGTAAAAACTGTCTCCATCATTTTTTTACTAAAAACACAATCGCTCTCTACGAAAAAAAGCAGCATTGGTTTATTCATTAAATGGGCTAATTCGACACCCTCGTCGTAGTTATTTATAAATGCGAGTGATTTATCTTCCTGGACCGGATTTTCCTGTAATCGCTCCGCGCTCTTGCCGTTGGAACAACCCGTCAATACGGCAAGAGTACAGATAAACAACAGTAAAATACTGATTTGAAATTTTATAATCGAACTCATAATATACTTTTCTCGTTTATTTACCGATGTTGCAAAAAACACACAGTTTTAATCAAGGTGGTTAAGTGTGCGTATAAACCATCTAACACTCTTAACCATCATGCTGGTTATTATCGGTTTCTTTTGCCACAAATCTTAATTGTTATTAATCTTTACAGACAAAAAGGAGTATAGATATAATACACCAACTACACAACATAGGTAAAATACACAATACCGAAATTAATTCCATTCCATTTCGGTCAACAGGAGGAATAGTAATAATATTATGAAAATAGATCAAGAGCAAATCTTTCTCTTGCACAAAAGGGGAACAAACGTTACAATGTATCTGTTTGAAAGGATAAAAGAGGAATGGATTCATTGATTCAAGGAATAAAAGAGCGGCTATTTCAAAAAAAAGATTTTCAAGCCGCGTTGGAAATGTTAAAAGAAAACAAGTCCGTTACTTTTGACGGTCTTGCCGGAGGGGCTTTTGCACTTTTCGGAACACTTGTGGTCGAAAAGTTAAGTCGATTTCTCCTGGTTTTAACGGCTAAACATGGGGAGGTGGAGCAAATGGCTTCCGATCTTTCCCTGTTTACCGAAACTGCCATAGATACCTTTCCTCTCTTGCCCCCCTCAATTATCGAAGAAGATCGGGAACTGTTTCATTCGGAGGATATAACCTTCGGCAGACGTTTGCGTCTGTTACGGGAAATGGACCAGCGAATGGAAGATAAAAGTCAGGTCCCTGGCCCGAAAATCATTGTTTCCTCTCTGTCCGCAATTCTTCAGTCAGTTCCAACACGTTCGGAAATTAATAATGACGCCCGACTTCTTCAGACAGGACATAATTATAATCGGGAAGAGATTACGCATTGGCTTGTAGACGGTGGTTTTACAGGGACGCCTGTCATAGAACTTCCGGGGGAGTTTTCCATTCGGGGACATGTTCTGGATATATTTCCACTTGACTGTCGGGAACCAATTCGAATCGAATTTTTCGGCGATGAAATAGAGTCTATACGCAGTTTCGATGCCACAACTCAACGTTCACTTGAGACAATCGATAAATTTGAATTGTCCCGACTTCGATTTCGGGAGACAATGAATGGCTCTTTTATTGATCACCTACCTAAAGATACCCTGATACTGTTTCATGAAACCGACCAGATTGTTACCGAGGCACAGAAATTCGTTCAACTTAATATTGAGGAACGGGGACCATCCTCGACCTCCGCGCCTGTTGCTGAAATTATGAATCGGCTTTATGCGTTTCCCGCGATGCATGCTGTTTCTTTTGCAAGTAATAATGAATACGCCGATAAAGTATTTCCTTTTAATTTCGATTCCGTTGATCGATTTTGTGGGAAGGGAAAAGACCTCTTTAATGAAGAGAAAATGGAGAATCTCGATCCGGAAACACGTTTTCTGCTCCTCTGTCAATCGGAATCGGAAATACAGCGGTTAGTAGAGACCTTCGGTAAAAGCCAACCGGCCATGGAAGATCGTCTATTCTATCTCGTCGGAACATTATCGGATGGTTTTGACTGGTCGGAAGAAGGTATCGTTCTGTTAGGAACCAATCAGCTTTTTGGCCGTTTAATTTCCCAACGAGTTGTTCGTCGAAAGACAGGCAAGGCCATCGATAGTTTTTTGGAACTGTCACCGGGGGACTTGGTTATTCATGTGGGGCATGGTCTGGCTCGATTTCGTGGTTTGAAAATGATTAAAAAGGGAACACAGGAAGAAGAACACTTGGAACTGGAATTTGCCGACAACACGGTTATTTATGTTCCAACCTCCCGAATCAAGTTGGTTCAGCGCTATGTCGGAACAGGTAAAAGCAATCCACCACTTGCAAAATTAAATAGTAAATCATGGCTCAAGCAGAAGAATCAGGCCCAGGAGGCGGTCCTGGATCTCGCGGCAGAACTACTGGGACTTCAGGCGGCCCGACATTCACGTCAGGGAAATGTTTGTCAGCCTGACAGCGATTGGCAATATGAATTTGAAGAAAATTTCCCATTCCAAGAGACAGACGACCAATTGACCGCAATCGCCGAAATAAAAGAAGATATGGAAAATTCGCGTCCTATGGACCGTCTCCTCTGTGGAGACGTTGGTTTCGGAAAAACGGAACTGGCCATTCGAGCCGCCTTTAAAGCGGTCGATTCCGGCTATCAAGTTGCCGTCTTGGTTCCGACAACGATTCTGGCAGAACAACATTTTCGTGTCTTCTCCGAACGAACGCACAATTTCCCCATTACACTTGCATCCCTGACACGATTCACAACGAAGGACGAAAAACAGAAAATTCTCCATGGTCTGGAACAAGGAACAATCGATATCGTTATCGGAACCCATTCGTTGACACGTTCATCAACCATAAAATTCGCCCATTTGGGACTCGTAATTATCGATGAAGAACAACGATTTGGTGTTCAGGACAAGGAACAGTTAAAACGTCTGCGCAATATGGTCGATATTCTGACCATGACAGCCACACCTATTCCACGAACACTTCATTTCTCCCTGGTAGGACTACGGGATATCTCCAATTTGGAAACACCGCCGGACAATCGCCTGCCTGTGGAAACCCGTGTTATACGATTCGATAAAAAACAAATTCGCAAGGGAATTCTTCGGGAGATATCGCGTAGTGGCCAGGTTTATTTTCTGCACAATCGTGTTCGGGATATTGATGCGATGGCCGCTGAATTACAGGAACTCGTTCCAGAGGCCCGAATACGAATCGGCCATGCCCAAATGGGCGACCGTGAACTGGAAGAGGTCATGCGTGATTTCATTCTGCATAAATTTGACGTTTTAGTTTGTACGACAATCGTTGAAAGCGGTTTGGATATTCCCAACGCAAATACTATCTTTATCAATAAAGCGGACCGTTTCGGTCTGGCGGAACTGCATCAACTCCGTGGTCGGGTCGGACGCGACCGTTATCAGGCATATTGCTATCTCCTTCTGGATCCTAATCAGGCACTCAATCCCAATGCGACGAAACGACTTCAGGCCATTGAGGAAAATACCCATCTTGGGTCCGGATTTAATATCGCTATGCGTGACCTTGAAATTCGAGGGGCTGGTAATATTCTCGGAACCAGTCAGAGCGGTCATATCGCCGCCGTCGGTTATGAAATGTATTGTGATCTTTTAGACGCCGCAGTTCGAACTCTCAAAAATGAACCGCAACGTTTGGAAATAGACGTTGAAGTGGATCTGCCCGGAACCGCTGTTATCTCCAAAAATTATATTAGCGATCAACGTTTGAAAATTGATATCTATCGACGTATGCAACGTGTTACAACCTTGGAAGATTGTCAGGCCATGAACGACGAACTTCTGGATCGATTCGGCCCCTATCCACAGGAAGTTCAACGCCTTTTGACCGTGGCACGTATTCGTGTTCGCGCCTGGAATTATCGAATCACCTGTATTTGTATTATGGAAGTGGATAATGTCCGTTATGTTCAATTCCGATTTAAAGCGGAAGAATTTACAACGAAGTTTAAATTTTTTCTCGTTCGATTTTCTCAAGATCTTCGTATTATTGAGCCACAAGTCGGTTGTCTGCCGATACCAAAACGATTCCTCGATAGCACCAATTCGGATAATTGCGATAAATTCCTCTCCTGGATCGAATCGCTCTTAATCGACCCCCTCGAACAGTCCATCGCCCAATTCCCTACCACAGAACAAAAAAAATCGGAAAAATTGACCAAACAACCTAAAAAATCGCCTTTGGCAAACCGACTCAAACAACTACGCAATCCTAAACATAAAAATATCAATGAAAACAAAAATAATTCGAACCAAGAATGAAAGTAATACCCTGGAATGACAACAAACGAAACGTGTATCTATATTCAAGAGTACGTCCGGAAAATGGAAGTTTTTACTCCGGCAAAACTCAACCTCTTTTTGGAGATAGGTGGAAAACGTTCAGATGGCTATCATGAAATAATATCACTAGCCACACCAGTCAATTTATGGGACAGAATGATCTTTCAATTTAGCGAAGAACCAACATCTGTTCGTTTGGAATGTCTGGACGAGCATGGGAACCTTCAGACTTCCCTGCCTTCCGATGATCGTAACCTGATTGTACGCGCGGTTCACCTTTTGGCCTCTTGTTGTAATCGCGAGAATCTTCCCCAACCTTTTATTCGGCTCTATAAACGGATACCACAGGAAGCCGGGCTCGGAGGTGGTTCCAGTGACGCTGCCGCAACTCTGCTGGCCATGAACCTATATTGGAAAACAGGGTTTTCCCGTCATGCCCTTCAACAGATGGGGACGAAACTCGGAAGTGATGTTCCTCTATTTCTTGAGTCCGGAACCGTTCTTTGTCGCGGACGAGGAGAAATAATCGAACCCGTCACCGGAATCCCGGAAATGTTTTTCGTTCTCCTCAAACCGCCCTTCGGCCTTTCCACAAAAATCGTTTACGATACAACCTCCAAACTCCCCCCCTATACATACCAAAATCCGGCAAAACTGATTCAGACTCTTGTTTCCCATGCGCCTCCAACAGAATATACAAATTTATTTTTTAATCGAATGGAACAAGCGGCAATACAACTTCGTCCTGAATTAAAGGAAATGTTCTCGCTAGAAGGACTTCCCAAGGCTTTATCGGTACATATGTCCGGAAGTGGATCCTCTCTTTTTTTTCACTGTAAAGACCAAACCGCAGCCTGTCAAACCGCTCAAGAATTGGAAAAACGCCACTGGGGCCACGTTTATATGGTTAAAGGAAGGTCTGAATCCGGATTGAACCCATTCGATAGCATGTAATATACAAAGGTGATATGTTAACGTATAAAGGTGATATGTTAATGTATAAAATCAGAGGGCCCGAATCATGATTTTCATCCGACTCTATCCCAAACAGACGGTTCAACCTGTTTGGGCAATTATACTCCAGGCCGGAATGATATTAGTATTTACAAACGTTTAAAAATTCTATTTCATTATTACAGGTACCGTCTTCAAAATACTCCCTACTGTCATGACGTGAATAAAGGTAACGCCGGAGTTTGTTTATTTTTATCGAGTATTATTTATTGAAGAGTTGGCGGCAATACGGTTTTACCTTCCCGTTGTTCCTTTTGTCCTTCAAGGTCGGTCCGACCATAAAATGGCGCGTTTGCGTCCAGCCAGAGATAGAGAACGCGCCGATCCGAATCGGAGAGTTTCATTTTCCCTTGATGATTTTTATCATCCAAAATAGAAGATAAAGGGGATATATCCGCACCACACTGGCCGGGAAGTGTTGTGGTTTCCCGAATCGTTTTTCCTCCCCATTCGTACCAGCGTATAAAGGGCTGTAAATTGAGGTAGGCATTTGTAAAATTACCTTTAGGTTCACTGGTTAAAGATGGTTTGGCCCCCTTCTCCTGACCGTTATGACACGACAAGCAGGCTCGTTCCAATACCGGCTGTACAAGAAGTGGAAATGAAAAAGGAAGAGATCCCTGTGGACCCGGCTGAAGAATCGACGGCTTCTTTTGAGATGCAAGACTCTTCTGGTTAATGTTCGTTAATGTCTTTTGAAAAGGTTCGTGACATCCGACACAACCGCGACTCTCCCCTGACTGAAGATAAACATCGCTCCGCATTCCCTGAACCGCCTTTCCGTCACTGTCCACCGCCTGAAAATAGAGCGGTTTATTTGCCGGAACTGTAAAATGGGCGGATCCATCCTTTTCCACCGGAACCGTTCCCAACAGGCCACGTGCATTTTCCGCAAATGCCATACCAACCGGGGGTGTATGGGAACGATGGTCCGGCCACTTGGGATAAATCTGAAATACACGAAGCTCTTTGATCGTTCGACCCTTCGGTAATGTCGATAATGATTCATAGACATTTGACAGGAATAACGTTCCCGTTTCGGTGGACTTCGCTTCCGGCTCCAAACGAGACGGTATAATGGAAGGAAGTTCCTGTTCCTCAACCGGCTGGGGATACATACATGAATAATCTTTATCCTCGTACAACAATTCAAGATTTCCGAAACGGTCCCGATAATAAAGACCCAGTTTACCGGTCGTACCCGAATATCTCGGGGATAACATTCCCCCCAACGGATCGTTACTGTAGGAGACCAAATAATAGTTCTCCGACAAAGGACAGGGACTGAAATAATATCGGTCAGGACATTGATTGGGCGTCTCCGCAAAAGGAATTTCCGGTGTTATGGATTCCAACGAATTCAAATTGTCTTCCAAGGTCTTCGGATTATAGTTTATTTTAGAGGGATCGAGCATAACCAGAGAACCACCAACGTCAAGATGATGCGCTCCAGCAACAAACATGATTTTTTTTGAGTTGGGTATTTCACACGGCTGATAACACGCATTAATATTATAGGTGTAATTTCCAAAGAGAGACGCCGTTCCGGTTCCATCGGGATTTGTTATCCAGAGACCGTGATGATGTGACGCAGACCGATCAACATAATCCCAGCGACAATAGAGAATTCGACCGTCCTTCATTATACTTGGCTGCCATTCGTTGGTTTCATGCCAGGAGAGACATTTAATATCCCCATTTTTCTCCCTACGATACAAGGTATGAACAGGAAGTGGCTCCCAGCCACCATGACATCGACCAAAACCTCCACGTCGAACAGATAGAAAAACCAGGCCACCATCTGGTAACGGTACCGGATTGAAATCGTCACAGGTCCCTTTTGTCAGTTGCTCGATCTTGCCATCCGACAAATTCATTTTGAATAGATGATATTTTCCGGATTCCTGTTTCATGTATTCCGTATAATAGGCGGGATTGTATCCCCTATTACGGATATCATCGGTCGTTTGAACTGGAGTATCCGCCTTTTGAACTTTAGAAAAATCGGCAAAAGCGAAATAGATTGTTTTAGCATCGAAGGAAAGACTTGGTCGTGAAAAAATACCACGTGGTAATTTTCCATCGGTCAGTGATTCCGTTTCGAAGGAGAATCCCGGGTTTTTCAGTAGATAGATTCCACCTCCGTGCATTCCGGTATATTGGTAGTAATAGGACAGATATTCATGAAGCATCTGACAGACAAAACGATTTCCCTTCATAAAGAGTATTGGCGTCTTTGTGAACAGGGAATTTTCCAGGGCCGTCTTGCGTATTTGCCATCGAAGGTGAATATAAAGAGTCAAACGCTCCATGGGGGAAATCCCCTCCAGTTTCGCAATATCAACTGTAGATAATGCCAATCGCAAGGCAGACGCCGATTCGGTCGATATCAGTTCCTCCTCGGATAAATTTTCGAGAAGACGTTCCCCTCGCGTTTTTAGATCGACAAGCGACTCCTTCGAAGCAAGTGTCCGCCCCGCATGGGATTCCTGCTTCTGCCAGTCGCTAAAAATGGCATCAAACAATTGGGAATCGTTTTCTGATCGTTTTTCAGACGCATATGAAAAACAGAAACAGGAAAAAAACAAAACAAAAAACACTCCTAATTGTACTATATATATCCATATATAAACACTGGTTCTATTGAATACACGTTTTTCCGAAAACATTTTGAATACTCCTGTAATGAATAATTTTTAGGTAACGTTGAAACCTGATACTAAATAAAGTTCTAAATTATTGTATATTGCCGGTCATTATATTTACGTTATAATGACGTTACAATAGCACTATAATGTATGACGTCATAAATTCAGCATTTCCTGGGAACCGGACGTCTCCTCCGCATACTCCAAAAAAGGCTCCGCCTGTTTTGAAAAATGGACTTTTATAACGACCTTGAGTATACAATGACACTATAATACTATCATTTCAGGAAACACGGATTCTTGTCGCTTCCTTCAAAAAAGGCTTCCGCCTGCTTTAACATAGAGGAATGTAATACGGCCTTGAGTATATTTATGTTGAATCGTATACATAGGCCCCCTTGAGCCTACATTCGTAACGGTAACCGTTTTTGTTTTTCTACAGAAACACAAGAGCCGGGAACTCCCTCTCTTTATTGGATTCCGAGTTTTTTCTGAATCTGTTCCAATGGAACACCTTTTGTTTCGATCATAATAAAAGCCACCCAGATCAACTGAACAATCATACAGATCGTATAGAAACCGAAGGGGAAGGCGCCCCCCACCTGATCAACCAACATGGGAAATGTCTGCGCAATGAGGGCCGCCATAAACCAATGGGTAAAACTGCCGAGCGCCTGGCCTCTTGCACGTACCCGATTCGGAAATACTTCACTGATATAGACCCAAATGACCGTTCCCTGTCCGAACGCATGGGCAATAACGAAGAAAAAGAGTCCTACCAAAACAATAAAACCGGATGATTTCAGTTTTGTATTGGATATTTCACCGGTCTTCCCAAACGCCGCATTATAATCGGCCTCCGCTTTCTTCAGACGTTGAACGGCCACCTCCGCACGATGTGATTTCGGAGCTTGCTTCATTACCGCGTCAACACGTTCCTGGGCCGCTGCCTTTTGATTACCAGTCGAGGCCGTTCGGAACTCGTCTCCATATTGAAAGAACATAAATGTAATTACCGCCAGACTTAAAATATAACCGACAGATCCTATGTACATCAAACATTTGCGTCCCAATCGGTCAATTAGGAGTAATCCGGCCATGGTTGCAACAAGATTAATGGCCCCAATCAAACATGATTGGAAGAGTGCGGAATTGGAATCCGACCCGGCCATTTGGAATATATCACTCATATAGTACATAATCGCGTTAATTCCAGACAACTGATTGAACATGGCTATCGCAACGGCCAAACAAATCGGCCTCCAGTACTTCTTTTGAAAAAGTTTATCCTGTTTCTTTTCCCCGTCCGATTCCAACGATTCCCGAATAGCGGCTAATTCCAATTCGGTCTTTTCTGTACTGTTACCTAAAGAGAGAAGTACTTTTCGTGCTTCTTCCTCCCTTTGTTGCACCATCAGCCAACGAGGACTTCGGGGAATAAAAAAAACAAGACAAAAGAAGACGAATGCCGGTAACGCTTCGATTCCCAACATCCAGCGCCAGGCATAATCGAATTCAAAAATTGCGGCAATAACCGCATTGGATATTAAGGCGATAAACACTCCAAAGACAACATTAAACTGCATGAGCGCGACGAGCCGTCCCCTATATTGCGCAGGCGATATTTCCGCAATATACATCGGTGCCACAACCGACGCACCTCCAACACCAATGCCCCCCAAAAACCGGAAAAAGAGGAGCGCCCACCAATCCCAAGCCAGGCCACTTCCGAGTGCAGAAATCAAATAAAACATACCGATCCAAAACAAAATGACTTTACGACCAAATCTGTCCGTGGGCCGACCAATAAAGAGTGCCCCCAATATCGTTCCAATCAGAGCGGATGCAACTGTAAATCCCAACCAACCTTCCGTCAGATTATAGGTCTGCCGTAACGCTCCTGTTGTCCCGTTTATCACGATCGTATCAAATCCAAATAAAAAACCGCCTAACGCCGCTATGAGAGCGGTACAAAATAATCGTAAATTCATGTGATATACCTTGGTCCCCTTTCCTCTTAATTAAGTCCAATTCTATATAACACAAGTATATATAATAAAATTTTAAAAATCAAGAGGGTTTAGTATCATGTACTTCCATGTTTTTCGTTTCACTTTTCAGAACAGTTTCTGCATTATTTGGTCCGTCTTCAACTGCCGGATTGTTTTCATGTCTGGATCACCACTACAGAAATGATGATCGTAAAGTCAAACGGTACAGCAACGACAAAACGATGATATTACAATTTGTTATTCTATGCAATTGCTGTTGTGTGTAATAGACAGATATTATAATTAACAGTGGAATTATTGATTGTTGTCTATTTGATGGTATACTCAAGGTCGTTATAAAAGTCTATTTTTCGAAACAGGCGAACGCCTGTTTTGGATGATGCGGACGAAATGTCCGCGCTCCCAGGAATTGGCGAATTTATAACATCGTACAGTATAGCATATTTGAATGCGTTATTTTACTGCGTGATTTTTATTGTTTTATTTTTACTGCGTAATTTTT
This sequence comes from uncultured Planctomycetaceae bacterium, assembly GCA_964442735.1. Lineage (GTDB taxonomy): Bacteria > Planctomycetota > Planctomycetia > Pirellulales > Thermoguttaceae > JAUNBG01. The sequence continues at coordinate 23,655 of CAYUAP010000008.1, forward strand.
GCCTGTGGTCTTTTTGACAATTTTTCTTTTGTTGTATTCTTCAATCATTATTGTTTTTATTTTATTGTTTTTATTTAACGTTATTTTCACATTCGAATACTTGTAATTAAAAATATATTCACCTTCAATACTGTATAGACGTTTTTTACAATTGATTATATATTCCTCTACCATTATTTTTAATTGATATTATTTACATATGATGTTATTTACAAATAACGTATTTTACATATGCCGTTGTTTACATATGACACTATTAGCATTTGACATTGTTTACATTTGATACTATTCACATATGCCGTTATTTGCATTTGTCATCTTTTTCATTTGCTCTTGTTTACATTTACCATTGTTTACATTTACCATTGTTTATATTTACCATTGTTTATATTTGCCATTGTTTACATTTGCCATTGTTTACACATGATATTATTTGTATTTATCGATAGATTCATTTGTCATGATTTTTTAATTATTGTGATACTGTTACGACAAATGGAATCAGTCATGCGTTGGAATCCGTTGTACTCGGGACAGTCAGACCTGTTATCAGAAGATTTACTATCGTTTAGAGTATTTATGTGTGAACATCAATAATCAGGTGGATTATGAAAATGCTGTACATTGTGTAGAGATCAAGGTAATGGGACAGTTGAAATCGGAACGACAACCGGCCCCCTAATGTTATGAATTTGGTATAACCATTCGCAAACGGTTTTGGAATACGGATATCACAGATAAACACAGATAAACACAGATAAACACAGATATAAACAGATATAAACAGATAAAAACGGACAAACACGGATATACACGGATAAACACAGATATACTCAAGATCGTTATAAAAGTCTATTTTACGAAACAGGCGAGACACCTGTTTTGGAGGATGCGGACGAAATGTCAGTGCTCCCATTATAACGTTGTAGAGTATAATTCACGGTAACTATTCACGAACGATTTTAGAATCACAGATGAACACAGATAGTCGTCATAAAATACAATATTTTACAATAGCAAACGAAATATTTTTATCTATCATAATAAATATTTTATCATAAAAAGTTTGTTTTCCAAAAACTATCTGTGAAAATCTGTGTTATCCGTGGTTTCACTTTATATCCGTAATTTCACTTTATATCCGTAGTTTCACTTTATATCTGTAGTTTCACTTTATATCCGTAGTTTCACTTTATATCCGTGAATGGTTACAATTTGGATTTATGAAATACAGCGTGCGGCACCGACCGCAGCCTCTTCCGAATAACTCGTACAGATGACAGGACATTGAAAACGATGCTCTAAAATCATTCGAAAAATACGACATTTACGAAGAAGATTTCCACTTCCATATAATAGAAGAGGTGAATCATCCGAATTCCCATTCTTGATCCGATTCAAAATATTCCAGTCAAGATAACTGTTTTCTGCCATACCTTCCAGAAGTGATTTCACCATAAACCCCGGCGTAAAGTTTCTATCGGAAATATGGGTAAAAGAGGCAAATGAATCCAAAGGACCATCCTTCATTCCCGGAGTCGTACTCCGTCGTGGAAAAAAAGATGGATTACACTTCGGACCAATAACGTCTTCCGAAATCTGTTCCGCAAGGCGATTCATACGTTCGTAGAGATCTTCCGACTCCGGAACATTAAACAAATCTCGACCCACCTCAATAAAAAACTGGCGCAACCGTGCATAGGCACGTCCTCCGGCGGGCTCCGCACGAACAAAAATGTATCCACCAGTCGGAAATGGCCGCGTTTCATAATTCGAACCATATTTATATTGGTCCGAATAGATCGTAACCTGGGTTCCGGTCCCATAGTTCAATACGGTAAAGTTCGATTGCGATCCGGTCCTATTGCGCAGGAAAGACAAAATCGGAGACGATCCTTCAAAACAACCTAACAGGGAAGCCTGATTATCCCCCAATCCCTGAAAAACCGGAATTCCTTCGGATAATCCGGTTTGCTTCGCGGCTTCCTGACTCAAATATCCGATTCGCTCTCCCACCGGAACGGGTTCGGGAAATAACGCCAATGGTAACTCCAACGCCTCTATCGCCGATTCCGACCAGCGGTTTCGGAAGACATTAAAAACACCACTACTCGCAGCCATCGTCGAATCGGTATAGAGCCTGCGATTACCAGTTAATCGAAGATTTATGTATTCCGTAATAAAACTGGCAATACAATTCTTCGGAAGTCCTTTTTCCTTGTTTAAAGCAAACAAGGAGACTGCCGCATAACCTGTAGCAAGACAACATCCAAGTTCTTCCTGACCCGTCTGAATCAGACGCCGATTAAGTTCTTCCGTTATCGTATACGGACTGTCCTTAAAACGAAGCATTCCCCGTTGGTCCATCCAACCGATAAACGGGCTCAAAACATGTTCCGGCTTGTTCCTGTCCAGAAGGACAACTCCATGTTGCTGTCCCGTTACGATAATACCTGCAATATCACATGAAGATAAAGGCCGGGAGTATTTATGCCGGGAGTATTTATGATTGAGTATTTCGAGTAAATCGATTGTAATTTCATAAATCTTTTCTGCCGACCATTCGCTTTTTTGGCCCGGCCCCGATGTTTCAAGTTTTGCGTCCGTCGGGGCAGTCGCCATTGTGACCACAGAGGAATGTTCCGTATCATAAACCAATGCCGTTATACTCGTCGAACCAATATCAATTGATATTACATGACTCATATTATTTTCCTTTTTTCAAAATCATATACGGTTGACTGTCCGGAATGGCGGTAAATGAAACCTTGGAATCTTCACGGGTCAATTCGATTTCTTTATTCTTAAAACGAATGGCTGTTATTTTTCCTAAAATATTTTCATCCAGAGTAACGATAAAAGGATCGCAAACCGGAAGTGCGCGAAGTGCCAATCCCTCCTGTTTCGATTGAACCTGAACGGCCCCTTGTGTCGTAACACCATGCCAGGATACAGGCGTTGTATTGGCCTGAAGTCGAGCATAACCGGCATCATATACGGAATTTGTCTTTAATGGTGTTGGTTTTGCCGTTATCTTAAAGCCATCTTCCTTTCGTTCGATATGAAGAATGGCCACTTGATATCGATTTTCATCAACATCCTCTACCGGTAATATCGCACGTTGACCATTCCCCTCGCTATCGAATAATCCGATCAGGAGTTGATAGTCGCCCGAGGGGAGATCTGAAGGAATTGTCAAAATCTGATCCCCGGAGGTTGAAACTACCGTTGTATCGACCTTTTCGTTTTTTATTCCCCAACGGCTTGTTGGAGGATTCGGCTTTTCACCACCTGCATACCACCCCTTCCGATCAACATCGCCGGACTCGAAAATATGAACAAAGACAGCCAGATCCTTCGGAGCTGCGGCCTGGGCATGCCAGTTGACCTTAATCTTGAATCGACGATTGTCTATAACTTCCAGTCCGGCAAATTCCGGAATAATCGGCAGAACTTCACTTCGCTTCCAACCACGTCCTCCCAGATAAAAGGTGTCGTTATTTTCAGATAATTCCACCGTTTCAGATGGCTTTTGTGGATTGCAAACAACTCCGGACAGAAGATGACCTGAATTGTCCTGAACCAGATATCCAAATTGCGGCAAAATGTAATCGTCAACCTTCCAATCTGTTTTTCCACGATTAACGCACACCTTGGTACCGTCCGACCAGAGAACCATTTGTCGTGCTATATTTTCAATATCGTTTTCACGATTAAAGGTTACAGATACAATCTCTTTATCGGCCAAACGCCTGGAAACATGATTGGCCAGATAGTAGAAACGAATAGCGTCCGGCCAATAATTACCGAGATCCACCATTAAGTCAAGTCCACCCAGAATCTCCGCCGACAGGTAGTCATCACTGTCAATTCCATGCAGATCTCGCGGCATTCCTCCCTGATAACGAACACTGTAACCAGCACCATGACGGGAATAATTCGTATGATTCACCATGGTATACCAAGGTGTTCGTGCCCAATTTTTACAGGGAAGGTAAACAGTATTCGGACGCGGTGTATCAGCCAAATCACGCCATTGGGCATCCGCACCGTCCAGAGAGCCGATTAAACTGTCGTCACCCGCCTCGCTCATGGTAATTCCACTGTGCCGTTCTCCCTTGCTGTCAGTCGTGGTCAGTGTACGATCAATTATTTCAAAACATTTTTTCCAATTAAATTGGGTAACACTCCGCGGATAGAAATCACCTTCACGTGTATAGAAATCACATAAACCAATTGAGGCAAAAACATCGACGAAATAGGCGTCCATTTCAGGAATTTTCTTTTTTCCAATAGCCAGATTCTTCTCCAGGGCCGGGAAAATCGCATTGGGCCGCCATCGATAACTCAAGACTTCGGCCCCCCAATTAATCCAAGCCATAATCGGCGTTCCGTTTTCATGAAAACATATTTTATCATACGTAAAGTCTTCGGCGTCCGGATAATAATCAATATAATTGTCATGAAGGGCAAATGGGACATCGTACCGGCGGCATAGAGAGGCCAATTCACGTAGCTCGGTATAATCGCCTTCTGCCTCCCAGATATCAGGTAATCGGACATCGTAACCATATCTCTGCCAGGCATGCTGAATAAAGAGGGCGTTTGTAACACCATAATCGAAAATTTTTGACATATTTTCCATTAAATGACGAGAATTTCCACCCCAGATATCGAAGACAAGGCGGCCCGATTTACGTGCAACTCCGGAACCGGGCGGGGATACCCATTCCGAACCCGCCTTTTCCCGATATTCACGTGCGGCAGCAAATGCGCCCGAATCGTTCGGCAGAAGAGCCAGTTTGGTTCGGTCCGACGCGGTTAGTGAATAGATCCTCCTCTCCGGATTCAACTCCAAACCTTCCGGAGGTATGGAAGATGCCATTAGAATGGCCGGCCCTTTGTTAAATTCAAATCCTACGTGACTTGTTGACAGTTCGTGACCGCCATATCCGACACGAAGTGTTTTTTTGATTCCCTCAACGACATAACCATGGGCAAAATAGATTCGCCGGGGTTCCATCGAAACCGGACCAAATGAAAAATTCCTGACATTCGCCGGATTCTCCTTCGGTATTGAAACCACAAACATACCGTTTTCTACACGAGCTTTTAAAACGACCGGAATCTCCTTGTCTTTTATCAGGAGCCGATATTGAGATGTTAATGTCTTTTCCGTGTCATTCCAGGAAGTTTGTGGAACGGTAGTGAAGAGGGCAGTCTTCGCAGTCAGGTCCTGGGATCCAACCCATAGATTCATACCTGAATAGGAAATAGTACCACGGGGAGTCTTTACAACAATATTGGCATCAAGAAAACCTCCCGGCCCCAACGTCACTTCCACTTGACGCTGCTGACCAAGGTCGAATAAATGCGTCTGTTTTTCCGTTTTCATTTTAATAATATCGGACCAGGATAATATATCTCCGGAGGTTATTTGGAGGGCGCTAATAAAACAGCCGTCACAGGTTGTATCGTTTTTCGGACCCGGATGGACTTGGATTGTTAATGTAATTTCCTGTCCGGACCACGGCGTTAGATCTATATGACGATCAATCCATTTTTTACTGTCCGTATGAATTTCATCGGTAATCGTTTGTTTTCCTGTATTGTCTGTTACAATGGAACGAAAGGTAACGCCATCGCTCGGTGGTTCGGGCGGGAAGGATTCCCGAATTGCCACACCATAACGTAGAGAGATCAACTTCGATTCCGGCAGACGAACCGGATAAACGATATTTAACGGACCACCTTCCGGAATATACGGGGGATGAAGGGTCAGTGCGAACCGTTGTTCTCCTCCCGCCGAAGGATTCCAGAATGCGATACTACACCGTGAATCATTATCATGACCGACAAAACAATCGGCAAGTGGATGAATCTGTCCCTTGATACTGTATTCCGCATGATAGGTCTGATCCAGAAGGGAAACACCATGACGAATTACGGTCTGATGGACTTTTCGCACTGGAGAACTCAATTGTGTCTCGATAACCCGAATGGCCTGTACAGACTTTTGTTTTCCATTTTCATTAAATTCAGCCGTTACACGAAGTGGATAAAAGGCGCTATAGGTCCCCTCTTCCGCTTGCCAGGCGAATACCCCGGCGGCATTGCCTCCGGCAGGAACCGTCGCCTTAACCGTAAACGATTTGACCGGCTTCCCCTCTGAATCCAGTGGACCAAGGGTATCGGTACCTGTTATTGTAACGGTACAAGCTATAGATTGATCCGAAATGTTGTTTAACGTCCATGGGAGCGTCTGGGGTATCTTCGTTTGGGTTAAAAACGGCTGTTGACCCAATGTTAAGGTAATTGATCCCTGTTTCATCTCGCCGCAGGTGAATTTCCAAGGTACGGTACGGTCACTAACCGCCGATACCATTGTTCCAATGGTCAATAATCCTGTCATAACCAGAAATAATAATCGCTTTTTCATACAAAACCTTCTTTATTCGATTTATATACTTTTGTGTATTCTCGACTCAATAAAAATTCAGGAAGACCTGATTTACAGGTACGAACATCTCCACGAAGGAGTTTACCACAATTCACTGATGGCAGTGTATCAAAAAATGGAAGGTATGTCAAGGATTTCACCGACAAGACACTACCGCAAGACACTAACGAACAAACTTTAATATAACTATGAATCCTGTTTACTCTTTTGTGTAAATTGCCCTGAAAATATTTTATTTATGGTTGGGGCTGTTGATAATATTTTTCCATTCTGATAAAATAAAAATTTATGGGTATTCCATTATAAAAATACAGATTCAAGGAGATTATACAGATTCAAGGAGATTATAATGACGAAATACATTCCGAATCCCATCGCCTCCACAAAAATTAAACTTCCAACAGAAATCGTGTCCTTGACAGAACTGTTGATGGAAAAAGGTGTATGATATTCGGATCGTAGAACGTATAAATGGTATTTGGTCCCTTGGAGTAACAGCAAATACAATATGGAAAATACATTCCAGTCTGGTTTCGAGCAATGAATTACCGGACAGTGAAAAATTTATGAAAAAATTATGAAAAAAATATATGACCGAAATACAGCTATCATCCAGACACTCAAGATAATTTATTCGCCAGATTACAAAATTGACAAACAGGAAATTTAATTCACTTAAACTATAATTCACTTAAACTATAATTTATGGGAAACGACAGTGTTTCCGGGAAGATTTATTATGAAGATAAAGATAAAGATGAAGATGAAGATTTTGTCCTATTATTTTGCGATTCAATTAATTGCGATTCTATTAATATCGATCAGTTCCAACCGGGCGTATGCACAACCGTTGGGAACAATGGGAGAAACCAATCTCCTACAGAATCCCTCTTTTGAGGAAATTGAAGGAGAGTCTTTTCCTGGCTGGAAATTTGATAAACGAACATTTTCCCCCTGTACGGATTTTGCCAAAACTGGTAAAAACTGTCTTAAATTCGTCAATACAGATCCGAACATCTATGATTTTTGCAACCAATCCTTAACCTTTAAGCCGGGCGAAATATTCTATTATTCCTGCTGGATTAAAACGGAAAACATTCAGGGGGAGGAACAGGGAGCAACACTCTGTATTCAATGGGTGGACAAAAGCGGTAAATATATTGGGGGATCGTTTCCTTTTGGTCTTAAAGGTACGAATAAAGAGTGGACCTTGGTTTCCGGATGTACTCCCCCTATCCCACCACAGGCCGCTAAAGTTACACTGTCACTCTATTGCCGCCAAAAAATGACAGGAACCGCCTGGTTCGACGAGGTGACGGTCCGCAAATTTTATCCATCCTTGTTCTCTGCCATGACAACCAACTGTTATCGGAATCAAACGACAGGCGGGTCCGTTCGTGTTTTTGTAGGACTTAATGGGACTAAAAACGTATCGGATGCCAAAAATTTACAGCCGAAACTGGCCGTAATCACTGAAAACAAAAAGGAAGTGAAATTATTGACTCCCACCGCTTTTACAGAAAATAGTGTCGAATTCCATTTAAATTCGACAGATCTTTCCGTTGGGATCTATAAATTGTGCTGCCGGGCTATTAATCCGAAATCCGGACAAGAGGAAACTCTCAATTTAACGTTTACCCGACTCGATACAATGCCAGCCCGAAAAGCCTATATTGATGAACATCGGCGATTTATTCTGGATGGTAAACCCTTTTTCCCGTTAGGACTCTATTTCGGTGGTGTCAGTGACGAAGATTTAGCACTGTACAGTCAATCGGCCTTTAACTGTATTATGCCCTATCCGCAGCTCTCCCGAAATACTCTTGATAAAATCAACGCGAAAAATATCAAGGTTATTTATAGTGTCAAGGATATATATAAAGGTACCAATTCCTGTAAAACGGAAGAGGAAGCCGATGAAAAAGTGCGGCAAACGGTCTCCTCGTTGATTGATCATCCGGCAATTATAGCCTGGTATATTAATGACGAATATCCCTTGAGTCGAAGTAAAGAACTAGTCGCACGGCGCAATTTAATGGAAACACTCGATCCGGGCCGTCCTACATGGGCCGTTTTGTATCAGATCGACCAGATTCGCAGTTATATTCCAACATTCGACGTGGTTGGAACAGATCCCTATCCCCTGTCAACCAAACCGATTCGTCAAGCTTGGGATTGGAGTGATCAAACCAATAAAGCAGTGTTTGGACAAATGGCGTTCTGGCAGGTACCCCAAATTTTTGATTGGTCACTTCATAAAAAGGACATGGCGGAACGTAAACAACACAAGGCCCCAACACAAGAAGAAATGCGTGCCATGTACTGGATGGGAATTGCCGGAGGGGCCAATGGTCTGATTGCCTACTGCTGGCATGATCTGAAGAATATGGACAAGGAACCATTCAGTGGTCCCAGAACCCCCTTGATTAGAAAACCCTTCAAGCAGAGCTGGAGTGAAGTTTCCGCAATCGGCAATGAAGTCGCCTCTTTTATTCCCGTTCTTCTCTCTATTGATGAACCAATCAAAATAATACCAAAACAATTGGAAAACCCCCTTCCCGTTGGATATCGCGTCTATGGTCAGGGAGATAAAACCTGGATGCTACTCGTTAATCTCGAGCGCAAACCGGTTTCCGTGTCCTTTGAAACGGAGAAACCGGTTAAACTGGTCGATGCAAAATTGGGAACAAGGAAAAATCCTGCATGCTCCGTTCTGATAACAGATAAAACCATACAGGTAAAACTTGAGGCAATTGAGCCGCTGTTTCTCTGCCTGGAAAAAAAATAGAACAAATGTTATGGCGAAGTTCCAGGAAGCTCGATATTCGCCCTTTATTTCCAATTTGAGCGATAACATCAATCAAAAATAATAATAAACGTGTAAATACTTTAGTTTACAAAACACATTTACCATGTTACATCTGTAACACAGAAAGGTTATAAATGACAGACATCCCCGATAATAATCCGGAGATTGAGATGGACCTTCCCGATGAATCGGAATTGCCCGTTGGAATTATTCTCTTTAAGGGCAAACATATTCTCGATTCAAACATATTTTTGAAGTGTCTCAAAGAGGAATGGGATATAAACGCGGAAAAAGTACCACAGGATCAAGTGGAACCCATTATCAACAAATTCATAGAGAATCCATCGACAGATGGGGGTTCATCCCTTTTCTCCATCGGGGACCAATATCTCTATTGTATTTATTTTGAACAGCAACTCGATCTTAACCTTAAGGAGGTAGTGGAAGTATTAAATCCGGAATGGGTTGAAGGTCCGGAGCGTATTCAGGAACATGAATCCTATATCACTTTACATCTTTTTAATAAAAATGACGATAGTGATGACAATTGCGATAACGATTACAATAAAAGTAACAACGATAGCGATGACGATAGTAATAACGATAGCGATGACGATAGTGACGATGACAGTGAATACAGCAGTGATTTAGAAAACTACATTTTATTTACAAAATTAGTTTCTTCCTGGCTTTCACTGGACGATGCGCTCGCCTATTTTTATGAAACAATTATTTTACCTCCCGAGGCCTATCGAAAACAGGCACTGGTCCTGAAAAAAGATCAACTTCCATTTCTTTTATGGATTAATATTTTCGTTGATCCGGGTACTGAAGTGGACGAGACGACCCCGGAAGAAAATGCTTCATGGCATTTATTAACCATGGGAATGGAACATTTCGGAAAACCGGATTTTGAAATTATTAATTCGAAGAAACCGGTTCAGGATCTTTATAATTTTATCTGTGATATGATTGTATACACTCTTGAGCAAGACGTTCTTTTTGGCGATAATGATATGGTGGGGGTCAGTGAAAACGAACAATATCATGTCACACTGGAAATGGACGAGGGAATTGAAACAGTTCGAATACATATATAAACACATATATAAACACAAGGAGAACAACATGAATACACAAAAAATAGGACGACGATCATTTTTAGGAATAGCGTCCGGAACACTAATGACGGCAGCGGCCGTAAATACTATGCCGGAAGTAATTCTGGCCGGAGAAACGAAAAAAGAACGTCTGGCAACCGGTAAATACGGAGGTGTTATCAGTGTTATGGTAACCCCGTATCAGAAGAACCATATGGTAGATCGGGAGGCCATGAATTCGATTGCGCGAAAACTGGTGGACCAAAAGGTCAATGGTCTTTTCGTCGCTGGTTCAACAGGCGATATGCCAATGCTAAATCGTCATGATCGGGAAGTTCTTCTCCAGGCGACAAAAGAGGCTATCGGTGATCGTGCCTTGATTTATGCAGGAATTACCAGTTATTCACTGCCGGATATTACTGAATACGCCAAACGTTTTGCGGACCGTGGCGCCGATGTGGCCGTTTTAATGGCCCCTCTCATGTTCTTCTGTTTTTCACAAGAGGAACTGCGTGCCTATTTTACGGAGGCCGCCGACAAGAGTCCCATTCCGATTCTGATGTATCATCATATAAAATCGGCAACGCCTATAGAACCGATTACGGTTAAACAGTTGGCCGATCATCCCAATATTATTGGAATGAAAGAGACCGGTCCCAGTCTCGAACGGACACGTGAAATTTACGAATTCATCAAAAATAAAGATTTCGTTCTCTTCCAGGGAAACGAGGGGTTTGTTCCTGACTCCTTTAAAATGGGACTCCCCGGAACAATGTCCGCAATGGCTGGCGTTTATCCCGAAGTCCTCGTAGAACTGTGGCAGGCTTCGAAAAAGGGTGACGAAACTCTCTATGCGGAAAAATCCAAAAATCTATTGGATATGTGCAAGGTGTTTTCATTAATGCCACGATCATTATCCTTTACCTATTTTTCCTATACACTAAAAAGAATGTTGCAATATCGTGGCTGGTGTGATAATACCAATACACGTCTTCCTGGCTTCGTTCCTGATAAAGAATACGAGAAAAAACTCCTGGCCTTCCTGGATAATATTCATTTTCCTAAAAAATAGAAGGGAAATTTTATAGGATGTTATCGCCTTTGTTTCTTTAAAAAACATGTTTTGGAGTAAACAACGGATAAACAACGGGAGACAGACGGAACAAAATTTGTAAATTCGTCCTCCAAAGGATTTTAGTCCCTCCCGTTAACGAAAAAGATCCATTCCAGCCTTCACAGTTTAAATATTTTTATAAAATTGTCATAGCCTGTTGACACGAGGAAAGAGGTCCGGTATGATTAATAGGATAGAGAAGAAGTTGAGTTTATCTCAACATAAAATACACCTTAAAAAAGGAGAAAATAATGGTAAAAAAGTTATCAAGACGTGATTTTGTCAAGACGAGTGCTGTAGTGGGAACCACAGCAAGTCTTTTAGCGACTGGTCGTGTTCATGCTGGCGAAGACAACACCATCAAGATTGGTTTAGTCGGTTGTGGTGGACGAGGACGCGGTGCGGCCATGAACGCATTACAGGCGGATCCGAATTGTAAAGTCGTTGCGATTGGCGATGCTTTCCGTGAAAATGCCATGTCGGCATTAGACGCAATGAAGGGTGCCTTCGAAGATCGAGTAGCGGTCAAGCCTGAAAATATTTACGATGGTCTGGAATGCTATAAAGGCGTTATTCCTCAATGTGATGTCGTTCTTCTCTGTGAAACTCCGCATTTTCGTCATATTTCATTACGGGCCGCCGTAGAAGCCGGAAAACATATTTTCTGTGAAAAGCCGGTTGCTGTCGATGGTGCTGGTATAAAGAGTGTCCTTGAATCCGCCAAAATAGCAAAAGAGAAAAAACTCAATCTGGTTTCCGGACTCTGTTGGCGTTATGATAAAAACGTTTGTGATATCATGAATCGTATTCTGGACGGTGCAATCGGCGAAGTCTGCTCCATTCGCGATACCTATCTGACCGGCAAACTCTGGACCCGTCAAAAAATGGAAAAAGATACCATTATGATGGAACAGGTTCGTAACTGGTATAACTATGCGTGGCTTTCCGGTGACTTCAATGTCGAACAGCACGTTCACAGTTTGGACAAAGCAGTTTGGGCAATGGGCGATAAACCGCCAGTTGCCGCATTCGGTCTCGGAGGACGAATGGCTCGAGTCGAACAGCCAGCCTATGGCGATATCTATGATTCCATGGCTGTCGTCTATGAATACCCCAATGGTCGAACTGTTAATTCCTTCTGTCGTCAACAGGATAAATGCTGGAATGATACCGATGATTACTTCATTGGAACAAAGGGATATGCCAATGTCCTTGGTGGAACTCCCACTATTCGAGATCTTGATGGAAAAGTGATCTATGAACAGAAAAAGGTTCCTTCCAATATGTACGTTCTGGAGCACGAAGCCCTGTTTGCCGCCATTAGAAGTGGAGGCAACAAGTACATCAATAACGGCGAATATATGGCCTACAGTACCATGCTTGGTATTATGGGACGTCTGGTCTGCTATACTGGTCAGCGCTTGACTTGGGAACAGGCTCTCAATATGAAGACACCAACCGTTCCGACCGGATATACCTGGACCGATAATCCACCGACCCTTCCCGATGACAATGGACGTTACAAGGTATTTATTCCTGGTATCGGCAGTGTTTATCATTCGGTAACTCGATAATTGAGTACTATTTCTTTATGGGAAGAGTTAAAGAAGGAAGCGGCCCGGATCGGTTTGGACGATCTGGGGATTGTTACCGCTTCCGATTCTCTTTCGTTTCCAACCTATCAAAAATGGCTCCAGTTGGGATGTCAATCTTCAATGTCCTGGTTGGAAAAGTATCTTGACGCCCGAAAACATCCTTCTGGAGTTCTATCCGATGCAAAAACTCTGATTATCGGGGTTCTTTCCTTAAAAACACTCGCTAAAGAAGGATCTGTTTCCTCAAAAATCAATATATTAAACAGTAAATCAGAAGAAGAACCTGTTTTCGGTCGGATATCCCCCTATGCGATATGTACCGATTATCATCTTGTCCTGCGTCAAAAGATGTCGGGAATTCAGACGTTTCTTCAGAATAAATATCCGGAACTTCATAGTCGAATTGTGGTTGATACGGCGCCCCTACCGGAAAAAGAATGGGCATGTCGTGCCGGTCTCGGATGGATTGGTCGTCATACACTTCTGGTTCATCCGCAATTCGGATGTTCCATTTTTTTAGGAACACTTCTGGTTTCCCTTGAATTTGAGCGGTTTGGAGTTTTACCGGAACAGAATATTCCCATTCCGGACCAGTGCAGACAGTGCAATTTTTGTCAAAAAGCCTGTCCGGTCAGTGCACTTCGGGAGGATCGGACCCTGGATGGACGTCTCTGCCTCAACTACTGGACGATAGAAAATCGAACAGATCCTGTCCCCGACTTCATTAAGGAAAAATTGGGGGATCGCCTTTTTGGCTGTGATGAATGTCTGCGCGTTTGTCCCAGAAATCGGTATAATACTTCTATTCCATCCTTTTTCCTTGATCTAAATATTTTAAATAAAATAACCGAAGAAGAATTTAATGAATGTTTTCATTCAACAGCCCTTAAAAGAATTGGTCTGAAACGTTTGTATGAAAATAGCAGGACAGTCCTTAAAAACAGACATAATATATGATAATAATTTTTAACGGATACTGGAAAACGAATAAATTTGATGTATAATGAAGTCAATAGTGATAATGACTTCATTTTTAAGTTAGAACAGGAACGAATAGTTCCCCGGATCAAAATAGGAGGAAAGGCGATGCCAAAGGCCTTGTGTATTGTCGCCATGACAATATTTCTTTTGATTTTTGTGGTTTTCCTGCTGGATGTGATCGCGGGTATCCCTTTTGCTAGAGGCAATATGCTCATGGATATGGGTTTTATAGTATGTTCTCTTGGTTTAGGTGTACTCAGTTTTTTTTGTTTACGCCAGCAAAAATAAAATTATCCTGAATCTGAATTTCGGAGTAAAGAGACGATAAATAGTACCAGATATGATCCTAAATTATTTTGATCCCCAATTGCGCCATTCAATAGAACGACTTCTTTTACCGGATATTCAACGCCCCGGCCAATATATTGGCGGGGAATTGGGACAAATTCACAAACAGCCCGACTCCGTTCGTGGTCGTCTCTGTATGGCATTTCCGGAAACATATCCAATTGGTATGTCGAATTACGGTTTGTCTCTGTTATATCATATCATGAACAAGCGTGCCGACTGGTCCTGTGAACGAGCTTTTACTCCTTTTCCCGATATGGAAGCGTTGCTTCGAAACAGTAATCTGCCATTATATTCCCTCGAAACGTTTACACCTCTCTTTTGTTTTGATCTCGTTGGTTTTTCATTGCAATACGAACTGATGAATACTAACGTCCTGACCATGCTGGAGTTAGGACGTATTCCCCTGCACCGCGAGGAACGAGTTGATGAAGATCCGTTAATTATAGCGGGAGGCCCCGCTGTCTGTAATCCGGAACCCATGTCCGATTTCATCGATCTTTACGTTCTGGGTGATGGGGAGGAGGCACTTGTGGAGTTGGCTGATTTCTGGCTCCGGCGCAAATTGGAATCGGCTATACAATTCCGGTCAAAAACGGAAAACGGACGTTTGGTTTCAGAAGTAAATTCAGAAGTAAATATTGGACCGTCACGGGTAAAACGACGCCAGATTCTCTTGGAGATTGCCCGAAAATTTCCTTGGGCCTATGTTCCGGAATTTTACGACACGGTACAACAGCCAAATGGTCGATTGGGTCGTCCTCGTCCCACAGAAGAAGGGGTTCCCGAATATATTAAACCGGCTATTGTCAAAAATCTGGACGATTATCCACCCTCGGAACTTCCAATTATTCCTTTAATTGAAAGTGTTCAAGACCGTATTTCTGTAGAAATTATGCGAGGTTGTCCTCAACATTGCCGATTCTGCCAGAGTTCGCCTCTAAAAAGACCACTCCGACTCCGTTCCATCGATCAAATTGTCCATTTGGTCAAGGAATCTACAGAGCGAACTGGGACAGGAAGTGTAACATTACTTTCTCTGTCTTCCAGTGAATATCCACAATTCGACAAACTGGTGAACAAACTGAAGTCTCTGGTCGGTCCTTGTGGAGTTTCATTATCTGTTCCGAGTCTCCGGGTCAATCATCAGTTGAGTGATCTGGTTCAGGCGCTTTCCCCAGAGAGCCAGTCGAGTATAACGATAGCCCCGGAAGCAGCTCTGGATACGATGCGCCTTCGAATTGCTAAAAATGTAACCAACGAAGATTTGATGACCGGTTGTCGCACGGCCTTCGAAAATGGTTTTCAGCGTATAAAACTCTATTTTATGTGCGGTTTTCCTGGAGAAACGGAGGAAGATCTCGTTGGAATTATTCATTTATGCGACGAGATTGTCAAGTTGGGAAAGTCTACGATGGGCCGCTATCCCGCGATTATAGCCAATGTCTCAAATTTCGTCCCCAAGCCGCATACTCCCTTGCAGTGGTATGGTATGGCTTCTGGTGATTATTTTCACGAAGCACATCGTATTCTGCGTACAACAAGACGATTTCGATGTGTCGATTTAAAATATCACTCTCTCCGCACAAGTCTGTTGGAAGGGTTATTGGCACGTGGAGATCGGCGTTTGGGGGCGGTTATTGAAGCTGCTTGGCGTAAAGGGGCTCGTCTGGACGCTTGGACCGATTATTTTCATCATGAATATTGGGACGAAGCTATTGCGGAATCCGGTATTGATGTTCAACTAATGGAACATACCTCCTATAGTTTGGAGGAAGAACTTCCCTGGGATGTTATGACGACTTTCAGTGGAAAAGATTTTCTAATGCGGGAATATCATTTATTTGAGGGGCGATAAAAATGAGTGCGATTCTATTGAACGGCAAGGCACTTGCCGAACAACTTCGAGGTGAAATAAAAGAAGCAACGGAGACATTTACCCGGGAGACCGGAATCAAACCGGCACTTGCAGTGATTCTGGTCGGGGAAGATCCTGCCAGTCAGGTTTATGTCCGTAACAAGGAATCCGCCTGTGTTAAAGTGGGTATGGAGAGCCTAATGTATCGTCTGCCGAAAGAGACGACAACAAAAGATCTCCTTGCCTTAATCGAGAAACTGAATAACGATGAAAAAGTTCATGGTATTCTAGTTCAGTTGCCACTTCCAAAGGAAATCAATGAAAAACAGATCCTGGACAGAATCGATCCAACGAAGGATGTTGACGCGTTCCATCCGGAAAATGTCGGTCTAATCTCTCAAGGACGTCCTCGTTTTCTTCCCTGTACCCCCTATGGTATTCAACAGCTTTTAATCCGTAACAAAATAACTACTGCGGGCAAGCAGGTTGTTATCATCGGGCGAAGTGATATTGTCGGCAAGCCAATGGCCCTCCTTTTGATGCAAAAAGGTGAAGGAGGGGATGCTACGGTTACAATCTGTCACAGTCGAACCGTCAATCTCCCTTCTGTAACAAGACAGGCGGATATTTTAATTGTTGCGATTGGACGGGCAGAATTTTTAACGGCCAATATGGTAAAGCCAGGAGCCGTTGTGATTGATGTCGGTATGAATCGTGTTGAACGTGATTCCATTGACGAACAAGGGCAGCCGTGTAAAATTAAATATTTTGTCGGTGATGTGGCCTTCGACGAGGTTAAAGAAGTCGCTTCGGCAATCACTCCTGTACCTGGTGGCGTCGGTCCCCTAACGGTTACCATGCTACTCAATAATACTCTTCGAAGTGCAAAACAAAGAATAATATAACCAGTTTAACATTAGTTACAGGTATTCCCAAGGAGATAGTATGCGTGATTTTAAACAAGAACCATTGAATAACCGGGAATATGCTAGCATAACCGAATTGGGAAAGATTGGAACATTTTTTTGGGAAAACGTGGAGGAAGTCTCGTTTCAACATCTTCCACTGCCCGAATTAGTCGATAAAATCAGAGCAACACATGATGGCTTTTTTAAATATGTGTTTGCGACAAAGAGCTTTGCCCGTATTTTTATGGAAACTCTTTTGGAAAAAAATTTCCCCTTGACACTGGAACTACTTGACCTTGAAAATATTCATGTCTTTAGCGGTTCTATTAAAGACAGTGTTTTACTGGAGCATTTTGCCGATCTAATCTACTATATCCCATTTCTGTCCGGTAAAACTGGAGTTGCACTTCGCATAATACTGGAACATAAATCATACGAAGATTATATGGCTGTCTTTCAAACGACCTATTATACTTGTACCAGTTTAAAAGAAGAATACGATCATTCACGGAAAAATAAAACTTTTGACAAAAATTTTCGTTTTTCTCCGACCATTGGTGTTATAATTAATCAGACGGATTCCCCATATTCAGGTCCGACAAGTCTGCTGGATATGTATTATAATGTCGATGTACCTCCAAAAAAGAATACCCCGGAATTGCAACTGGAATTAATGAATTTACACGGTTTATTTTTGAATATGGTTCCGATAATACTTGATTTGGGGGAACCTTCGGAGATACTTTCGTCTAAAAAAGAGCCAATTTTATATTACGTTTTACGTGTTATGCAGACTATCCGGACAAAGGAAATAAAGAATGTAATGAAGGAGATGTTTACGGCACTTAAGCCATATTCGTCAAATGAATTATATAAAATATTGGTAGAGGCAATGGTAATCTATACTCTGGCACAAAGTAACCAGGTCTCCGGCAATGATGCTGCTTCTTTGTGTAACGACTATGATCAATTCAATGAAGGAGGTAGAGAAAAAATGGTTTCAGCATTTGATTTAATTGAAGAACGTGGAGAAAAACGTGGAGAAAAACGCGGGGAAAAACGCGGGGAAAAACGTGGAGAAAAACGTGGAGAAAAACGTGGAGAAAAAAAAGGAAAGAAACAAGGTATTTTAATTGGGAAAGGTGAAGCAATAATTT
>CAYUAP010000008.1:42084-72386 GCA_964442735.1 uncultured Planctomycetaceae bacterium
GAAAAAAAAGGAAAGAAACAAGGTATTTTAATTGGGAAAGGTGAAGCAATAATTTCTATCCTGAAGAGTCGTTTTTTTGAAGTTCCAGAAGAAATTAAAACGCAAATATGGAAACAAACGGATCTCGTGATTATGGAGCAACTTCTTGATTACGCGATCTTTTGCGAGTCTCTTGACGACTTTCATCAAAAACTATGCCGTTAATCTGGAACAATCGACCTTGAAAATATCTGGTCACAACAGAGGTAATGGTAATCTATACTGTACGACGTTATAAATTCGGCATTTCCTGGAAGCGTGGATGCCATGCCTGACGGCAGGCAGGTCTTGTCCGTATCCTCCAAAACAAGCGTCTCGCCTGTTTTGAAAAATAGACTTTTATAACGACCTTGAGTATATACTCTGGCACAAAGTAACCAGGTCTCCGGCAATGATGCTGCTTCTTTGTGTAACGACTATGATCAATTCAATGAAGGAGGTAGAGAAAAAATGGTTTCAGCATTTGATTTAATTGAAGAACGCGGGGAAAAACGTGGGGAAAAACGCGGAGAAAAAAAAGGAAAGAAACAAGGTATTTTAATTGGGAAAGGCGAAGCAATAATTTCTATCCTGAAGAATCGTTTTTTTGAAGTTCCAGAAGAAATTAAAACGCAAATATGGAAACAAACGGATCTCGTGATTATGGAGCAACTTCTTGATTACGCGATCTTTTGCGAGTCTCTTGACGACTTTCATCAAAATTTAAGTCAAGGTATTTATAAATAAATAAAATAATAATATAATGACAGCAACCAGGAAAATATTTTTGGAATTACCAAGTCGGTATTGTGATTCACGAACAGCGAGATTTCATATTCTTCCGATTCCATTTGAAGCAACGGTTTGTTTCGAATCGGGAACGGAGAAAGGCCCGGAAGCTATTCTTGAAGTTTCGGACCAGATGGAGCATATTGACGAGGAGACGTTTCGTCTATTTTATCTGGAGGGAATATATACCCATTCTCCTATTGAACCGTCAGCGACACCAGCGGAGGAAATGGCACGTATAACAGAAACGGTCGAGAAATTAGATCTTTTTCGTTCCGACCGATTTCCGATTTTTTTAGGAGGGGAACATAGTGTAACGCCTCCTATAATTCGAGTTGCGGCTCAAAAATATCCGTGTCTATCGATTTTACAGTTTGACGCACATAGTGATTTACGCGAATCCTATCCACCGGGTGGTAAAGAGTCCCATGCTTCTGCCATGCGTCGTGTTCTGGAAATTACCCCCCATCTGGTACAGGTTGGAATCCGCAGTTTTTGCGAATCGGATCTGGAGGAATGTCCGGAACAAGTTAAACGTTTTATAACTCCCATTGATCTGGAAGAGCGTTTTGATACCACATTACAAACAATACTTGACCGACTTAAAAACAATGTCTATATAACATTCGATATGGACGCATTTGATCCTGCGTTTGCACCGGGAGTGGGAACTCCGGAGCCAGGCGGGATAACCTGGCGTCAGGCAACGCGTATAATACGGGCTGTTTCAGAAGCGAAGAACGTTATTGGTGCAGACATCGTTGAGACCATGCCCTT
The DNA here is from genome assembly GCA_964442735.1 of uncultured Planctomycetaceae bacterium. Lineage (GTDB taxonomy): Bacteria > Planctomycetota > Planctomycetia > Pirellulales > Thermoguttaceae > JAUNBG01. Next base: position 43,669 of record CAYUAP010000008.1, read on the forward strand.
GGGAGATCGTCAAAAAGTTACCGAATTCATGGCTGCACGTCTCGTTGCTAAAATAATAGCCTATAATACTCAAAACTAACAATACGGGACAGATCTTCCTGTCATTTTGATATTGTCATACTGGATGCGGATGGATCATCTTTATGGGAGAGTATATCGAGTGCTTTAATCAGGGCTTGAGTACCCGATTTAGCAAATCCCTGTTGCGCGGCAAAGGAATAAAGTTGATTTGCCAGAACAAGACCGGGTAAATTCAGATGGAGACGTTTTGCTTCTTCCAATGCAATACCCAAATCTTTTATAAAGTGCTCGATATAAAAGCCAGGGGCAAAATTATCAGCGATAATACGGGCCCCCAAATTCGATAATGACCAACTCCCTGCCGCGCCGGAGGAAACCGCTTTGAATACGGATTCCATATTGAGTCCGTTGCGTTGGGCATAGAGTAGTGCTTCGCAGACACCAATCATATTTCCGGCAATCAGAATCTGATTAACCATTTTTGTATTTTGACCCGATCCGGCCTCTCCTTCCCAGACGATATTAGTACCTAAATGGCTTAATAGAGGCATCATCTGGTCAAAAACAGAACGTTTACCACCAACCATAATCGACAAGGTTCCATTTTGTGCTCCGGTATCGCCTCCGGAAACAGGAGCATCCAGGGTATCGATTCCTTCTTTTTCAAGCTGTTCCGAAATCAGACGAGCCAACTCCGGACTACTTGTCGTACAATCGATATAGACAGGATGTTGTGTACAATTCAAACGTCGATTGCGTTGCCAGGCGTTTAAGATACCATCTGAACCAAAAACAACCTGTCGAACATCTGTTGGATAGCCAACCATTGTAAAAACTATATCGGATTGAAGAGCCACTTCTTCCGGAGTATCACACCATTGCGCCCCTCGTTCCAATAGAGAAATCGACTTGGACCGTGTCCGATTGTGCACAGAAATCGGATATCCAACTGCCAACAATCTTCCGGCCATGGATGCCCCCATAACTCCGGTTCCAATCCACCCTAAACGCAAGGTGTGTTCCATTGTACTCCCCCTGATTTTCAGTTTTCATAACTTTCTATGGCTAAATCGGCCTTTAATCGCTCGAACTGGCGCCGATACGATTCTCGTGACGAATGTATATGTTCCGCCTCCGTTATAAAACGAATGTCATTATCACGTGCTATTCGATGTATGTTGAAGATATGAAGTCCCTGTTGTAAATTTTGACCATAAACCAATAGAAGTTTATGTTCGTCAAACTGAATTTCATAGGGAATCGATGGATTCAGAACGGCTATCCCGGTACATCCATCGTTTGTCAAAAGATCTTCATAATCATATAATATACTTTTAAGGACCGGGAGGTCAATCCCTTCACGAAGAAGATCTTCATGTTCTCCACGTTGATGATAATGACTACTCTCCAAGACAACGTCAACAACAGGAGCAAGGGTATCGAGCAGATCCATAAAAGTATCGAAAAGTTTTTCCATGGAAACCGCTGCCATTAAGACGGGTATTTTTAAACCAGATTGCTGGTCTTCATATAAATCCAAACGAACTCCTTCTTCCGGAACAATACATAGATCATAGGAAGGACGTATGGCATCTGTTAATTCAAAAGCTCCATATCGGGAAACCGCTATATGTGCTTCCAATGCCTGACGATCAATCCGTTCAAAACTGTTCGTTGTTGCTGGTAACGAACCTTCCTTTATCACTGTATTAATAAAATGCTTCAAAAATCCCATATTATTTGTTCTCTCAAAGAGCTGTTCATTGAAAATGAAATTCAATGGTGCTGTTTGGTATAATTGTTTCTATTGTATTTTTGTTAATATAATCTATTATGATTAGCCCTGTTTTTCCATCCGGATAAAAAGGTCCAATATTTCCCATCGTTATAGAGTGATACAATATATTCTGTTTTTTGACAGACGACAGGGAACACGGATATCTCCGCCCCCCCCTCCTCAAGGCAGGATATCCGTCTGTTTTGTGCATGAATAAAAATACAAACGTTTATTCATGTTTTCCATAAAACAGACATCTTTTAATCATATTTCGCGATGATTATTTTCCTGTCTTAACAATCAACCTACAAACAATGGGTAATCTTTTACGATAGAATTCTAGGTTATTTTTAAAGGACAATTTCTATCAGGAAAAAGATTCTTCCTTCTTTTTGATAATATTCATCTTGCCTAATCGTAAATACCGACAAAACTGTAAAATCATTATTTTTTACATTTTATTTTATTTTTTGTCTCTGGAACGAATAATAGAAAGAGCTGTTCTGAAACATTCCGGAAAAGCAGACTGTTTCTCTGTCTTCCATAATTTTTAGAATTAAATAAATTCTAAAGAATAAAGAAACATGTTTCTTAATAGTCCTTAATGTTTATGTACGAATTACTGTTATATGTTTGTTATTGTTAATCTAAAGTCGAATAATGTAAAGATGTTTAGAAAAAAAAAACCATAATTGCTTTCCTTGTAATACATGTATTACAAGGGAAACACAATATTAATTTATATGAAGGAGGAATAATGTCTATTTTAGTAACACAAGAGGCACCTTTATTTACAACTGCGGCTGTTCTGCCTGATAAATCGTTTGGAGAAATATCACTCGCCGATTATCGGAATAAAAAATATGTTGTCCTTTTCTTTTATCCACTTGACTTCACCTTCGTTTGTCCCACCGAATTACTAGCGTTTTCACGGACGGCAGACGAATTTGAACAATTGAATGTTCAACTACTGGCCTGTTCAGTGGATAGTCAATACACACATTTCGCATGGATTAATACGCCTCGTTCTCAAGGAGGCCTCGGAGGACTTCGATATCCACTCTTGTCCGACTTGAATAAAACGATTTCCAGTGCATACCATGTTTTACTTCCCCAGGAAGGAGTCGCATTACGCGGACTCTTTTTAATTGATAAATCCGGGATCGTTCAGCATGAATTAGTCAATAATCTTCCTATCGGCCGTGATGTTCAGGAAACATTAAGAGTGGTTCGCGCTCTTCAGTTCATCGAAAATAATGGAGAAGTCTGTCCTGCCAATTGGCATGAAGGAGATCCGGCTATGAAAGGAACTCCTGATGGTATTCGTCACTATCTCGAAAATACCTATTCTGATAAATAATATGGGGACCCCATATGGTTATGAACTCCCAAAACCTGGGATGCTCCTGGAGCGTTTGACAGACAGGAATGAAAACGGACATCTCGCCCGCGCTCCCAGAAAATGCCGAATTTATAGCGTCGTACTGTATATATTTATTATTTTCACCTGAAAAATATAATAGTGGTTGTAAACTCTTAAAAACAGGGGTTACTGAAGGGTAGTTATTCCCTGTTCGACCGTTTTTGGAACCACTGATATCACGGTTAAACACACAGATCGTCAGCCGTAAAATACAATATTTTACAATAACAAAAAAACATTTTTATCTATTATAATAAATAATTTTATCATAAAAAAGTTTATTTGCCAAAAAACTATCCGTGAAAATCAGTGTTATCCGTGGTTTCACTTTATATCCGTGAACGGTTACCGATATTTTATTATCCTTCCTTCCGGGTCGGATTTTTCCCTTTTAATAACGTACCGGGAGTATTCAATTCATACATTATTCAAACTATTACAAATATTACCTTCGAGGCCCGCAATAGACTTCGCCTGTAATAAATTTTAACCGGGAAGTGGACTATATCAGTAAATACTACAAGGATTACGGGCAAGGTGGTGGTCTATACTTCCACCTATATAATACAATTCTGATTTATTGGAAATAAAAATTCGACTGTCAAAATTGGAAAACAATATCATATGGGCTTGTATTATATCTGCTCTATTGCTACAATAAAAATACTCAAACTGTAAATGATTTTATTTGTAACCATGGATAAAATAAAATTTCACGGTCTGTTTTAGTAAAACCATCTGTGTACCGTTATAGTTTAAAATATATCGTTTACACTTCGTATCTATCTGAAATTTAAACATTCCAATAGTAAAAACCTGGAAAAGAAAACGGGGAATTATAATGACAAAAAAACAGGAGAATAAAAGGGCCGTATCCCGACGGAAATTTATTGGGGCGGCAATTTCATTCGGTATTGGTGCACCATCGATTTTGGGACAGAGGATAACCATGGCGGCGAGTAATAGTGTTAAACGTCCAATACGAATTGGAGGTCCTCTGTTTACCAAGGAGACGGACCCGGAAAAATGGATGCGGGTTGCACGTATGCAAGGTTATCGCGCTGTTTACGCCCCGAATCTTTCACTCGACGATCTTTCACTCGTTCACGACTGGCGTAACGCTGCTAAATCGAACGATGTTGTCTTCGCGGAAGTCGGTTGCTGGTGTAATCTGATGGATCCCGACCCGGAAAAACAAAATTTCAATCGGGATCGATTTGTCAAGAGCCTCGCACTCGCCGAGGAACTTGACGCACGATGTGCCGTCAATATTGCGGGAAGTTATAACAGAAATTCCTGGTTCGGACCCTCAAAAGAGAATACTTCCGAAGCCTTTTTTGAAATCGCCGTCGAGAATGCACGTAAAATCATTGATAACGTCAAGCCGAAAAGAGCAAAACTAGCCTATGAAGCAATGGGCTGGGCCGTTCCCGATTCTCCTGACTCCTACCTTCGACTTTTTAAGGCGATTGACCGAAAAGAATTCGGTGTTCATCTCGATATTTGTAATATGGTCAATTCCCCAACAAAATATTGGTACAATACCGATCTCATCAACGAATCATTCGACAAGTTGGGACAATGGGTGGTCAGTTGTCACGCAAAAGATCTTCGCTGGGACATTGAGATGAATATTCATTTCGTCGAATGTATAGTCGGACAGGGAATTATTGATTATGGAACATATCTCAAGCGAATTGCGGCTCTTCCGAATGATGTACCTCTAATGATCGAACATATGAAAGGACAAAAAGAATACGAACAATGCCGCGATACTCTCTTCGAAACAGGAACGAAAAACGATATTGCCCATGAATAAAAATTGTACCCGTTCATGGATATAAAACCACGGATAAACACTGATTTTCACGGATAGTTTTTGGTAAACACCTTTTTTTATGATAATATTATTTATTATAATAGATAAAAATGTTTAGTTTGTTATTGTAAAATATTGTATTTTACGGCAGACTATCCATGTTTATCCGTAATATCCGTGGTTACAAAATCGTTTGTGAATGGTTACTAAAAATTTTGGAACAAGCAAATAAACAAGAAGAATAGGAAGTGTTACAACATGTCTACAAAAAATATTTTATGGTCATTTATTGTACTCGTCACACTAACGCTTTTCACCTCGGGTATCTCCAGAGCGCAAACGATTTCTACGATGTTTAATTCGAAAAAATCATCTCCCTTTGTCGAGCACGTTCTTGACGCGACTTCGAAACTATCCATGCGAAAATCACTGTACGAGATGATGGAAGCGGCAAAAACAAATGAAGATTTTATGAAACGCGAGATACTTAACCGCTGGTATGCGGTAATGGAATTAAAGCCCGACCAAAAAGATCTCGAACAGTTTCAAAAGGAGTGTAACGGGAGGAATGCGGAAGGTCTAATTGTCTGGTTCATGGAAAAATATCCTGTCAACAAGGCGGAATATTCCGTATTATGTCTCATAGATTACAATGATCCATTTCAGATTAAATTGTGCGAGGTTAAACGTCAACACAACAAGGAGAATCATGCACTATGGCGTAATGCGGTCGCAAAATTCTCCGATCCGAATGCAACATTGGATGCCACAACGGAGGCGAGTCTCCTTATGTCGCTGGCAAAATTGGAGGCTCAAACCAAATCCTGGCGTCAATGTTATACTTTTTCCATGATAAAAATGGTTTACATACTGGAAATAAAGAAAAAAAGTGAATCCAGAAACAAGTATAATACATTACTCGCCTTTATAAAACTTCATTTTCAAGGTAAAACATTGGACCAATTTCTTGAAACACAGTTTCAGATTATGGGCAGTAAAGGAATTGGTTTGGAAGAAAGAACCGGAAAAGAATACGACAACATGTCCGAACAGGAAAAAGCCGTCTTTAAAAAAGCGACATATTCCTGGCTTTTTGACATGATAGTACAAGATGTCATGATCGAACATCGAAAAATCGCAGCACGTCAGGACAAGGAATACAATGAAGTCATTAAAGAAAAAGAAGAAGTCCGGCAACCGAAAAAAGAAAGTGGTCAATAAAAGGAATGAAAAAGGACAAGAAGTAAAAAATCCTCCTTAAAGAGATAAATCGACAGTACGAGTAATAGCAGTACAAGTAATAGCAGTACAAGTAATAACAGTACAAGTAATAACAGTTCAAGTAATAATAGTTCAAGTAATAATAGTTCAAATAATAATAGTTCAAGTAATAATAGTTCAAGTAATAATAGTTCAAGTAATAGCAGTTCAAGTAATAGCAGTTCAAGTAATAGCAGTACAAATAATAGCTGTACAAGTAATAGCAGTTCAAGTAATAGCAGTTCAAGTAATAACAGTACAAGTAATAACAGCGCGAGTAATATATGAGGAGTTATAATGCGATTGTTTATTAAAGGATTTTGTTTCCTTCTTTTTTTAGCTGGTGTTTTGACAGTATATTCACAAGAGTGGAATGCCTGGAGGGGTCCGAATCACGATGGTAAATCGGTTGATGTCGATCTTTTGGAGATCTGGCCGAAAGAGGGGCCGGAACTTCTGTGGGAAACAGACGGTGTGGGCGAGGGATATTCCAATCTTGTCTTTAGTGACACGCAGATTTTTACCGAAGGTGACGAAGGGGATGATACCTATTTATATTTTCTAGATCGGGCAAATGGAAAGATTGTTCGAAAAGTCAAGGTAGGTTCGGGAGGTGATATTGGCGGTTACAGAGGTCCGCGTTCGACCCCCTGTACCGATGGTCTTTTCGTTTATACCTTGAACCAAAAAGGTGTTTTGACCTGTGTTGAAATCGCGACGGGAAAAATCGTCTGGACGAAACATTATCAAGACGATTTTCAAGGGAAGATGATGAAGAGTCAACATTTAAATTTGGATTGGGGGGTCTCGGAATCACCATTAATAGACGATAATCGGCTAATCTGTTCTCCGGGTGGCGAAAAAGGTACTTTTGTTGCGCTCGATAAACGAACCGGCGACTTGATTTGGCGAACTACTGCAATCACCGATGGATCCACCTATTGTTCTGTTCAACCAGTCGTGATTGACAAGGTTCGTCAGTATTTGGTTGTTTCCCATAATGCGGTTGCCGGAATCGATCCAAAAAACGGTTCACTTCTCTGGAAGGCCGAATTCCCTGGTATTACGGCTGTTGCCAACGATCCTGTTTACAACGATGGAATCGTCTTTATCTCTTCTGGATATAATGTCGGGGCCTATGCCTGGAATGTTTGCAAGAATGGTGATAAATTTGTCGTCCAATCTCTTTTTCATGAAAGGAAGGCCGACAACAAGCATCATGGAATGATACTTGTTGGTGATTTTGTTTATTATGCGTCCGATCGGGGAAGTTTTATGTGTGTCGAATTAAAAACGGGGAAGATTCAATGGGATTATCGGGAAATGAGGGGAAAAACCGCAATTACTTTTGCTGACGGAAAACTGATTCTGCGTAAAGAAAATTCCGGCGAGATTATACTGGTCGATCCTACACCGAAACAATATCGGGAACTGGCCCGTTTTCAGCAGCCGCATCGCTCTAAAAAAAATGCCTGGACCTATCCGGTTGTCGTCGACAAAAAACTTTATATCCGGGATCAGAACAAAATCTTTTGCTTCGACCTGGCACAAAAAAAATAATCGTCTTTTGTAAATCGCGGCGACTTTTCCTTGAATCGATTCCCCATGTTTAATATTTAGCATAAACATTAAACATTGATATAACAGAAATTATTGGGGTTTCACAAGAGTTGGTTTAAAGGCCATATCGGCAGGAGTAACCATTCACGAACGATTTTGGAACCACGGATATCACGGATATCACGGATAAACACTGATAGTCTGTCGAAAAATACAATATTTTACAATAACAAACTAAACATTTTTACCTGTCATCATAAATAATTTTATCATAAAAAAGTTTGTTTGCTAAAAAACTATCCGTAAAAATCAGTGTATACGTGGTTTCACTTTATAACCGTGAATGGTTACCGGCAGGAAAAGACCACGAGGTAATTTCATGCCCCATTGTACCAGAATAGCCCGTGATTAATGTTCACGGGCTATTTGCAACAGGTTGATAAATGATGTTAATAAATGTTGTTAATAAATGATGTTGATGAATGATGTTGATGAATGATGTAGTCAAGGCCATTTTAATATCCTTTTTTCAAAACAGGTGGACACCTGTTTTGAAGGATGCGAACGAGACGTTCCTGTTCTCGTAAAAGACCATAATATAATATCCTGTACGACATCTTTTACAACATATATAATCTATCTGTTTACATGGACAACATGTGTCCCGATTATCGGCTTTTCCATGGATTTAATGACAAAACCTATGTCTGTTTTTCATTCCAAAGTTGGGTAGACTTTTTCTGCGCGTAATTGTTTTTCACCATTTTCTTTTTCATAGACACCATAAAAATTAGAGAGCAAATCAAGCCATATTGTAATACACTTCATTTCCGTATCGGTCAAATGAACATCATGATGACCGTCTTTTAACTGTCGATAGAGTTTTGACGCGAGTGCGCCGAATTTACCGGGAGTTGTTCGCAAGGGATCACCATAATCATAAAAGGCATAACCACCGCCCACAAGATTATTATAGGAGGCATAAAATTTATTTTTGACAGGATCTCTATGTAAATTGGGAGCTCCTTTTTTCTGACTCTCCGATTTATCATGACATTCGATACAATTTTTTTCCAAAACAGGTTGGACCAATTCGGGAAAATTCATGGGATTGGAGCCATTTGGTTCCTTCAGGAGTCGGGACGGAGCTCTGGTCAGAGCCCGGGAGGAGGCCGGAAGTGTAAAAGCCTGATGTTTTTGTTCGTGACATCCAATACAGGTCAAATGTTCTCCTTCCTTGAGACTGGTACCACTTCGCATCGATTGGACCGCCAATCCATTCTCGTCCAGAGCCTGGAAATAGATTTCAATATTTGCCGGAACAGTGAAATGGGCACTTCCATCTTCTTCGACAGGAACGACACCCAACGAGCCACGGGCAAGATTGACCGAATCAAGAGAACTCTTTTCCCGATATCCTGTTTCATGGGGCGGATAACCGGATGGTACAGACATACAATAAACCTGAACGACACGTAATGCCTTAATTTTCATTTTCGGCGGCAGGGGCTTCAGGCTTTCATAAACATTGGAAATGGAGATGGTAGCTTCCGGACGAGGCGCATTAAAATCGGTTGGTGGTTTGACGTACGGCTGATGAACGATCTGATCGTTTGTCTGTAACGCAGGAACAAACGGCGGCTTTTTTCGTGCGATGAAAGGAATGGGACTGGCACATCCGATATCAGGATCACGATAGATTAATTCCCGATTGCCTATGGAATCGGCTAAATAAATACCGTAATCTCCACGAAGCATTTTTCCCCCTTGCACGCCACGGCCCGGCAACATACCGAAATCGGCAACAGCCAAAAAGAGCGATTCAGACAAGGGCCAGGGCATTCCCCAGACCTGGCCACCGTTCTGACTCTCCGGAAAACCGGCGTCCGGAGTCAATCGTTTAACAGGTCCCATGGCATCGTCGTCCAGAACCTGGGGATCGATCAGAATAATAGAACCATAACATTGACCATGATGGGGACCTGCTGTTGCAATATATTTCGGGGAATCGGGAATCGCGCGAACATCCAGTTCCGAATCGGCACGTAAATGTCGCGGTGAAAAATTACCATGGACAGACCGCGGGTCGCGCCCATCCAACGATGTTATCCACGGATGGTGCGCAATACATCCGAACCGATCTATATAGTCCCATCGTGTCCAAATAATTCTTCCGTCGTTCGTAACACTGGGATTCCATTCATTGGTTTCATGATAACTCAAACAGCGTATCTTTGATCCGTCTTCGTTCATGTCGAAGAGAGTATAGTTTGGGCAGTCCCGTCCGCAACGGAGATATCCACCACGCCGTTCGGAAGTAAATGCCATTCGACCATTCGGTAAAAAACAGGGATCGAAATCATTCCAGGTTCCATCGGTCAACATATGTAATCGACTTCCATCGGCCCGGCATGAAAACAGATGATAACAACGTCCAATATCGGTGTGTCCTCTTGTTAAATCGATATGGTCAATATGCTTCGTACTTCCCGTACACTCAACATAGGCAAAAGAGATGCGGTCACCCTCAAAAGAAAGATCTGGTGATAGAAAAGAGCCTCCCTCCAATACCTGTCCCTGAAGACGACTTTTATTTTCAACTTTTTTATTCTGCAATATATTTTCCGCCTTGGGTGAATAGGAAATATCAAACGGATGATTCAAGACAAAAAGTCCACCACCAGGTACTGCCGATCTGCCGTAAAACTGATCGCAAATATGATTGAAATTGGAACGATTCTTTTTAACGAAGAGAAGACGGTCAAAATCTATTTCCGGACGGGAGAACATTAAGAGTCGGCGTAAAACAGCTCCATCATAGAACAGACGGAAACGATCTTCCAGAGTCTTGACCGTTTTGGAACGTTTTCGCAGATTTGTCAATGTCAAATCCGCCTTTTGGAGGGAGGTATTGTCTTTCAATGTTTCGACTTCCGATTGCCGAAGTTCTTCAAGAAGAGCCGTTAGACGCCGTAACTGAACATCGTTGGGGGTTTCATCGGAGTCAAGTATCAAGGCCTGCTCGTTGGCCGTTTCGTTTCGGATCGCTTGATAATAGGGTTTTCGTGTCAGTTCACGAACGATATCATTATATTCATCGACAAGACATTTACCGTAGATGGACAGTTGTGGTGTCCCTTGTTGTTCTCCTTCCCTGTTCGTTATTCCGGGCAGGGTATCCAACCACAATGGTCGATTCTTCTCCATAGGAATCAGATCTGCATCCAAAACCTCTGGTACGGAAGTGAATCGAACCCCATCCGACAACAATTCCAATTCGACAATAGACGCAAACGGACGTCCTTCGACCTCCTTCAGTACCTTAAAAGTTACATATCGGCCAGTACCCGGCCTGGAGAACCTGACCGTCTGGGAAAGATCGTTATTTTGGAGAACACCGGAAATAACCGGCTCTCCCGGCTTGTCCGGAACATCGGACAGATAAAAAGCAAATTCGGCGATTCGGCCATTGGAATTATCGATTCGCGGAGTGTAAATAAAACCGTTTAATGTATATTTATCCTTTAAATCGATTTGTAATTCACATGGAAATGGAGCTCCGGTTTCATGACCGTTTGACGACTTCGCCTTCGAATGTTCCCGATTACAGCCATAATTATAACCACAGGAGATGGGAATTGGGTTCTGCAGGTCCGTTCGTGCAGGGGCACTAAACTGATTGTGCCACATCGTCTTTGGATCGTGGTCCATAGCTCGCCAGGCTTCGTAACCGACATTGGCACTATCAGCCTTTACCTCGACCTTAACGGATTTCATGTTCTTCGGAATATCTGTTTCGGCAAAGCCTGGTTCGCTCCAAGCCAAGTATACTGCCAAAATAAATAATATCATTAAATCCAAATTCAACCGTCTTTCAGACATATAAAATCTCCTTGATAATATTTCAGGTGTTATTTCCTATTCTATTTATACAGATCTATTTATACAGACAATATCCATTTTACAGGAATTGATATTGGATGTCAATAAATTTATAATTCGCGGGTAGTCAAGATATTTTTATTTTCACACAGAGGGAATGTCGGCAATGGTCCTTGAGTTATTTGACAAAATTGATATAATCATAGAATCGTAATATTCTATCAAAATATTACGTTAAGAACAGTTACCGATAGAAATGGGAAAATGACAAATGGAATCAGAACAGACGAGGGAATTACAAGCGGGCGCGGAAGCGTCGGGGCAAGGAACAGGAACAAATTTTTCCAAGGAGGAAGAGCGCTTAATTATACAATGGCGTGACAATCATATTTGGGAGAAATCACTGGAGCGTCGGCGGAAAAACAATAGAGGGACCTTTGTTTTCTACGAAGGACCTCCAACCGCCAATGGACTTCCCCATCCGGGGCACTGCCTGACACGAGCAATTAAAGATCTTTACCCACGATATAAATCCATGAAGGGTTTTTTGTGTGAACGAAAAGCCGGTTGGGATACCCATGGACTTCCAGTCGAAGTCGAAGTTTGCAAGGAAATGAAGATTCATTCGAAGGAACAGATCGAAGAATTTGGAATTGAACCATTCGTCCATCGTTGTGTAGAAAATGTATTTCGATATACCCAACAATGGGAGCATCTGACGGAACGACTTGGTTTTTGGATCAATTTGGACGAAGCGTATGTAACCTATCATCGTTCCTATGTTGAGAGTGTTTGGTGGGCACTCAAGACGTTGTTCGATCAAGGACTTCTCTATCAGGGGCATAAAATCATCTGGTGGTGGGCGCAGGGAGGGACCGCGCTCTCTTCCGGCGAAGTGGGACAGGGCTATAAAGAAGTAGCGGATCCGAGTGTTTTCGTTCGTTTTCCGTTATTAAACGAAAATCATGATCCACGACTGGAGAATACGGACCTGTTGGTCTGGACGACAACCCCGTGGACCCTGCCGAGTAATCAGTTTGCTGCGGTTCATCCGGAGTTGGAGTATTCGATTATCAGTCTGCCCGATATGGGACACAACCTGATTGTTGCCTCCGCATTGGTTAAGACCATTGCGGCCAAGGTCAAAAAGGAAGCAACTGTTTTAGGAACAATATCCGGTAAAGAATTAATAGGACTGCGATACGTACCTCCCTTCGACTATTACTATAAAACAATGGGCAACAAGCAGGGAACTCTTTTGGACGGAACCCGTGAATATCTGTCATGGCGTGTTTGTCCGGCCGATTTCGTTACTACCGAGTCAGGTACAGGTCTTGTTCACGAGGCGCCAGCTTTTGGGGAAGTTGACTTCGATCTTTTAGTGAAGGAACAAGGACGTTTTAAGCCGGGCGAAGGTCCCGAATTGATCTGTGCCGTTGCTCCGAACGGAACCTTTACGGAGGAAGTCCCGGACTACCAGGGCCGTTGGGTCAAGGACTGTGATAAAGATATCTATCGTAATTTAAAAGATCGGGGTATTCTCTTCCTTCAAGAGCAATATATTCACGAATATCCCTTCTGCTGGCGATCGCCGTCAGATCCACTAATTCAGTATCCACGTCAGAGCTGGTTTATCAAGACGCGTCAATACCGGGATAAAATGCTGTCCAATAACGATAAAATCGGCTGGATGCCCGAGCATATCAAGAAAGGTCGTTTCGGTAATTTTCTAGCCTCGAATATTGACTGGGCACTTTCACGGGAACGATATTGGGGGACACCACTTCCGATTTGGGTCTGCGAGGAAACCGGATATCAGGAAGCCATTTCCAATTATGACGAACTTCTGGCGAAGAAGGGAATCACAGGAACGGAAGTCTGGCAGAACGCTTATAACAAGGCCAAACAGGACGCTGGAGACAAATGGACCGAGGCGGAAGAGGAAATTTGGGGACATCTAAAGGTACACAAGCCCTATATTGACGCCATAACGTACGAGTCCCCCAAGGCTCCTGGTAAACGAATGCGCCGCGTAACAGAGGTTATCGACTGCTGGTTCGATTCCGGTTCCATGCCATTCGCACAATTCGGCTATCCCAATAAAGAAGGATCCAAGGAACTGTTCGAGAAAAATTTCCCCGCCGACTTTATTAGCGAGGCTATTGACCAAACCCGAGGCTGGTTCTATTCGCAACTGGCAATTAGTACTCTTTTGTTTTCCGATAAAAAAGAATTTCCACACCCCTTCCGAAACTGTATTGTTCTCGGTCTCATGCTCGGGGAAGACGGTCAGAAAATGTCGAAATCACTTCGAAACTACCGTGAACCCCAGGAGATCTTCGATAAATTCGGAGCGGACGCGCTTCGTTGGTATTTTTATGCAAATCAAACGCCCTGGACCTCTATCCGTTACAGTGAAGCTGCGATTCGGGACAGTATGCCGGAATTCATGATTCGATTGTGGAACGTCTGTTCCTTTTTCGATGTCTATAGCAAGATCGACCATTTCAATCCATCTCAATTTATAGATTCAAATGTATTGGAACAGGCAGGAGGTGATTTAACTCCAGCCGTTTTCCAATCGGCCGCCCACTCGCAATCGCCCTGGCGTCCCTATCAGGAACGAATGGAACTTGATCGTTGGATCATTAGTGAACTCAACAAGATGATAGAGGTTGTTACAGATCGTATGGATCATTACGATCATTTTGCGGCCTGTGCGAAGATCAACGAATTTGTCGATTCACTCTCCAACTGGTATGTTCGCCGAAGTCGGGACCGATTCTGGTCGGGAGAAGAACTTCATTCGAAGGCGGACGCCTATTGGACTCTTTACGAATGCCTGGTTACGTTGTCGAAGATCATTGCCCCGTTTGTACCGTTCCTATCGGAACGAATTTGGCATTTACTGGTCGTGGAACCATTTGGAAACAAAGTCTTGGAGAGCGTTCATTTTAGCGATTACCCCCAGGCGGAAAAAGACACAATCGACGAGCATCTCTCGGAGCAAATGGTACTGGTACGCGAGATTGTATCCCTGGGGCGAAATGCCCGTATGGGAGCCAAATTAAAAGTACGTCAGCCTTTAGCCGCAATAGAAGTTGTTCTTTCAGACCAGAGTAAAACGGAAGAGCTTCTTCCTAAAGTGGAATTAATGAAGGAAGAACTGAATGTCAAGGAGATCCATTTTATCGAACGAGCAGATCAATATATTGGTTATTCGATTATCCCGGACTTTAAGAAGTTGGGTCCCAAATTGGGGAAACGTCTTCCGGGTATTAAGGCGGCCTTGAATCAGGTGGACGGGGCGGCACTGTTACAGGAGATGGAAAAGAACGGTCATATCGTTCTCGAACTGGCCGATGGTCCTGTAGAACTCAATTCAGAAGAGATTCAGATTCGTCTCCTGCCGAAGCCGGGTTTCGCGGCGGCCCAAGGGGAGGATGTCGTTGCTATTTTATCAACGGAACTAACCGAGTCCCTTTTGTGCGAAGGGCGAGCACGAGAACTGGTCCGACTAATTCAGGATCGTCGAAAAGATGTTCAGTGCGACTATACGGATCGTATTAAAATCGGAATTGTCACCTCTTCCGATAAAATATCCGAGGCCATTCGTCAATTCGGTAATTATATTACAGGGGAGACATTAACCACGTCTTTGGAATTAAAGGCATTGGATAATATTGAGTCCGTTTCCGCCAAAGTTGACGGAGAGACCTTGGATCTCTATTTAGAAAGAGTAAAATAACAAGTTTTAGATCGTATACCAACATCTTGAGGAGAAAAAAATGCCGGAAAAGAAACTTCCGATTGCGGTATTGATATCGGGAACAGGCCGTTCGCTTCACAATCTAATAGAGAAGATCCATCAGGGGACGCTGGATTGTGAAATTCGTCTGGTCATATCAAGTTCAAAAATGGCCAAGGGACTTCAATATGCGGAAGAGGCCAATATTCCATTAATGGTAATAGAGCAGAACAATTATACGACACGACAGGAATTCAGTAGTGCGGTGTTTGCCGCGTGTCGAGATGCTAAAGTTGACTACGTAGCTATGGCGGGATATATGAAATTACTTTATATTCCACCTGATTTTATCAATCGTGTACTGAATATTCATCCCTCCTTGATACCGTCCTTTTCCGGTAAAGGATATTATGGCAATATAGTCCATCAAAAAGCAATGGACTATGGAGTTAAAATATCGGGATGTACGGTTCATTTTGTGGATAACGAATATGATGCTGGCCCCGTTATTCTCCAAAAGCCTGTTCCTGTTTTGGAAAACGATACCGTTCAGGCCCTGAATGATCGTGTATTTTATGAAGCCGAATGTATTGCCTATCCGGAAACACTTCAGTTGATCGCCCAAGGACGGGTCAGTGTGGAAGGACGACGCGTTCATATTGCGGAAAAGAAACCCTGATAACCAGATAAAAAAGATAACCGTTCACGGATATAAAGTCAAACAACGGATATAAAGTGAAACAACGGATATAATGTGGAACAACGGATAACACTGATTTTCACGGATAGTTTTTAGTAAACAAACTTTTTTATGATAAATATTATTTATTATAATAGAAAAAAATGTTTATTTGTTATTGTAAAATATTGTATTTTACGGCAGACTGTCTGTATTTATCCGTGGGATCCCTGGTTCCAAAATCGTTCGTGAATGGTTACTAAAAAAGATAGCCAGATAAAAAGAATAGCCAGATAAAAAAAGATGACCAGCCAAGAGAAGATAACCAGACAAGAGAATCAACCCTCCCAAAGCGAAAAAGCAAGTTCACTTCCCTCAACAGAAGCGTTTCTCGATCATGGCAAATTGACAGAAGCCTATTACGAGGCGGCACAGGAGGCGTTTGATAATGCCGAATACGAAGAAGCCCTGAATTTTTACGATCAGGCGCTTAACGAAAATTCCCATCATCTTCCATCTTTAATTGGACGTGCGGAACTCTATCTGGATTTTGATCTCGCCGATAAAGCGCGTCAGGATATTGATCGTATATTTCAGGAGAATCCAACTTCCCCGGAAGGGCTTTTATTGGAAGGAAATCTTTTCCGTTATCATGGTCATTTTGAAACGGCCATTGATCGCTATAATCAGTTATTGAAACAGGATCACAAAAACATTAAGGCGTTATATGCCCGTGCCATAGCCTTTGATCTGGCGGGCCAGAGCAAGGAGGCACTAACTGATTTAGATTCCTGTATTCTTCAGCAGCCGGAATTTATTTCGGCCTGGTACGATAGAGGTGTTTTTTACGCCGAAAACGAAGAATGGGAGAAGGCCATAGCCGATTATACCCATGTTCTGGAACAGGATCCCAAATTTGTTCAAGCCTGGGTGACCCGGGGAGATGCCCTATCGGTCTTGCGACGATTCCCGGAAGCTCTGGCTGATTTTAAGAAGGCGCTGGAACTTGAACCGGAAAACGGGATGATCTATTATTATCGGTCGCTTGTTTATTCCGATATGTGCGAGAAGAAAAAAGCGAAGGACGATTACCAAAAGGCATTAACATTGGGATATAATCCGGAAGAGCCATGACAATACAGTTAATGATAGCGGAAACACGTCCTGTCGTTCGAGCCGGTCTGATTTCATTTTTACAGGGGGCCGACATTTATCTTCTTGGAGAGGCGGGAACCGGCGACCAATTATTTCAAAAGGCAATTCAATTACAGCCGGACGTCATTCTGATGGACATATGGTTTCCGGATGAAACCGGTTTTGCAACAGTGCAACGTTTACGTGCCAGTAATTGGACGGGCAAGATAATTATATTCAGTTCGGACGACCGGATCACCAATTTGGCACGTGCCAAGGCAATAGGAGTCGATAGTTGGTTTTCCACAAGGATAACACGAGGAGAATTGATTCGTATGCTCCGTTTAGTAGCGGAAGGGGCAGACGTGGAGTTATCATCTGGCGAATTACGTCGTGTATTGGGTATAATGAAGAAGGTTCGTAATGAAAAACTTGGTGTATTAACTTCGCGGGAAAAACAGGTTTTGTACCATATTACACTCGGGTTAAGTAACAAGGAAATAGCAGCCACCCTTAATTTGAGTCGCGAGACCATAAAGGAACATGTCTGTAACATTCTTCGGAAGCTGGATGTACGCGATCGTACCGAAGCTGCTGTCTGGGCGGTCAAAAATAATATTATTATTTAAAATTTTTTATTTTGTATATTGCTTTTATTCTTTATTTTTGTTATGCTTGTAGAACAGGAGTTGGAAAATCCTGTTTTTTTAAAAAGTTTGGTCAATGTCTGGAGCTATCCAACGTTTTTTGATTAAAAATAGAACTTGAAGAGGAATTTAAAAATGAGTAGTGATTCAAGAGTCCGTATAATGGTTCATTACAATGAAGATGCCGCAATTGCATCTTGCCTGGATACAAAATTAAGCGATGAAATTGGTATTCAAGCCTGGGGCGATGAACTGTACAAATTACTGGAAAACCATAAAGGACATAAACTGGTCGTGAATTTTCAGAATGTGGTTTTTATGTCGAGTTCTGCTCTTCGTGTATTAATTACATTAAGCAATAAGACCAAGTCAAAAGGAATAGCACTTGGTTTATGTGGCATCAATGACAACATAATGGAGGCATTTCGTATAACACGTCTTGACACTATGTTTGTGATCAAAAAAACGGAAATAGAAGCTATTAAGGCTTTAAAGTAAACAGTATATGTTATATGGACTAATTGAAACAGGATGAAAAGGTTCGGAAGGATCGATAGAAATCCTGTTCTAAAACGGTTCCCCAATAATCCGAAATAGATCTCTTGTCGGGAGAAATGCCTTATGAGCGAAGTAAATGTCAAAATATCCACCTGGGTTCAAGACGAGGTTTTTCCGAGTATCTATGGCCGTGGTACGGAATTGGTAGAAGAATTGTTAAAAGTCATGGAGGCCAAAAGCTGGCCTTCAAAAGACATTTTTGCGGTTCAAATGGCTTTGGTCGAATCGATTACAAACGCGATAGACCATGGTAACCATTGTAATCCGGAAAAAAATGTTACCGTTCGTTGTTCTGTTTCAGATTCACTGGTTCGTGTTTCTGTAAAAGACGAAGGACCTGGTTTTAACGAAAAAGCAGTTCCGGACCCACGTAATAAAGAGAACATCGATATACCAAGTGGACGGGGAGTCCTTTTGATTCACGGATTCATGACCAAGGTCTGGTTCAACGATAGTGGTAATGAAGTGTTTATGGAAAAAGTACGTTCAACCGAAGTCTAAAACCTGTTGTTCTATATTGTTGCAGGGATATTCTGAAACATTCAGGAAATGCAGATGGTTTATTTGCTTCTCCTTTTATTATATCGCTTAAAAACTGCAACAATAGAGAAAAAGAACATGAAGGTAGCTGTATTCAGTACAAAAGAGTACGATCGTCATTTTTTGGAAGAGGCCAACGATGGTCATTTCGAGTTAATTTTCTATTCAGCCCGACTTGAAGAATCGACTTGTCGTTTGGCAGAACATTTTCCTGTAGTATGTACTTTTGTCAATGATCGACTGGACGCGGATATTCTGTTGCGTCTTTTTAGTGGTGGAACACGTATGCTGGCATTACGATGTGCCGGTTATAATAATATTGATCTCTATTCCGTCAAACATTTAGGTCTAATAGTTGCCCGTGTTCCGGCGTATGCTCCTGATTCCATTTCCGAATTTACGATTGGATTGATCCTGGCTCTTGCCCGAAAAATTTGTAAAGGCTGGTTACGTACTAAAGAGGGTAATTTTTCATTGGAAGGACTTCTCGGATATAATATTTGTACTCGAACAGTCGGTATTATCGGAACAGGAAAGATCGGTTCTTTAACGGCCAAAGGTCTTCTAGGATTAGGATGTACTATTTTGGCAAATGACAAGTATAAAAACGAGGATCTTGAAAAACTGGGTATTGTCTATGTCGATCGGCATGAAATTTTCTCCCAATGTGACATTATCTCTTTACACTGTCCACTGACGACGGAAACAAAACATTTGATAAACGATGCGTCTATAGATCAAATGCGTTGGAATGTTATGTTAATCAATACCAGTCGTGGCGGTTTAGTCGATACGGAAGCTGTTATACGTGGTTTAAAAAATGGGAAAATCGGAGCGTTGGCTCTGGATGTTTACGAAGAAGAAGCTAATTTCTTTTTTGAGGATTATTCCGATAAAATCATTCAAGATGATGTGTTGGTCCGTATTTTAGGTTTTCCCAACGTTATCGTTACCGGACACCAGGCCTTTTTTACGACAGAAGCCATGCGTGCCATTGCACGTCAAACAATTGACAATATACGAGCCTTCGAAGAAGAACGCGTTCCGACCGGTGTTATCCAATAACGAAATACCGTTAAAATTAGGAAATTTATACAGTTTATTTAAAATAGGGGGAAAAAATAAAATTAATTGCTTGACATTCTATTTTCTCCAATTAGAATAGGTAATATAAAATCTTGATTTATATATTTCAAGATTAAAATTTTGTAGTTTTTGATTATTTACCCTATGGAAAAAGTCGATTGTTCATTATATCGATTTTTACCAACGTTAAACGATTTTTTGTTTGGAGGATGTAATGAAAAAAGTAGTCACTTTATTTGCTGTTCTCTTGGCCGTTTTTTGCCTGTCATATCAGACAAATAATGTAGTTGCCAAGGATTGTAATCCTTGTGCCGCCAATGCTGTAGTCATTGATTGCGCTCCTGCCATTGATGCAGATTGTACTTGTGGATGCTATGCTCAACGGTATACATTTTGTGGTTTCTTCAAAAGACATTTTCGTCACCGTTTTTGCGCTCCGGCAATTTATAATTGTATTCCGGAACCGGCTTGTGGACCGGTTTGTGATTTACCATTGAATGAAGCCCCGGCCAAACCACTAAAACGTGAAGCGACGGCAACGGCAGGCCAGGCTCCAAAACAAAATGCAGCTCCGGCTCCAAAACAAAATGCAGCTCCGGCTCCAAAACAAAATGTAGCTCCGGCTCCAGCCCCAGTTTCCAAACCAACTGTGACCCCAGCTCCTGCTCCAGTTTCCAAACCAACTGTGACCCCAGCTCCTGCTCCAGTTTCTAAACCAACTGTAGCTCCGGCTCCAGCCCCAGTTTCCAAACCAACTGTGACCCCAGCTCCTGCCCCAGTTTCTAAACCAACTGTAGCTCCGGCTATTGCTCCAGTTTCCAAACCAACTGTGACCCCAGCTCCTGCCCCAGTTTCCAAACCAACTGTAACCCCAGCTCCAGTTCCAGATGCAAAAAACGCCACGCCAGCTGCTAAAACTTCCACTAAAATAGAAATTAAGCCTGCCGACGCTAAAGCAAAATAGGAATTCCCCAAAAACAAAGCTGTTTCAGTTTTATATGGGAATAGTTTTATATGGGAATAAATATCATTCTGGATATTATTTCAAGGTATTTTTTAATTACATTTAATTAAAGAATTTCAGAAGAAATGTCCATGAGACAGAATTTCCATTCTTCAAAATAATCACTTTAAAGCAAAAACATCTGTTACAAATACTGTAACAGATGTTTTTTTATGTTTAAATGTTTTATTCCAAATTAAGTTTTGCACCAACAGGAAGCAGAATATCCAAGTGTGCAATATCGCGGTTTGAGAAGATGATCCCGCCAACCGGGGCAATTTCTGTTCCGATATATTCGGGTTGATTTGTGCCTTGAAGACCAAGACCGTTATTGAGTTCAATCCAACAGGGACCAAGTGGATTATTAGGAGATCCACCCGGAATGGTTTGTGGGGAGCCATCACTTCCAGGCCCTGTATATTCAGGATTTCTGATTTTTTGAGTAACGACGAGGAATCCACGCTGTGTTTTAGCGGGGACAGAATACCCCATTTTAAATCGACCTGCATAAAAACCGTTAAAGAGAAGTGTCATTTCTTTTCTATCCATTGACAGGAGTCCGGAAACAGGTCCATGAACCACTTTTAATGTTAAACCGGGAGGAAGAACATCGGTCGGAGAAATCTGAAGCATATTGACCGTACCTAAAAATTCTGGGGTTACCTGATATTTAGCGGCTATCGAATTTAACGTTTCATTATTTTCCGTTCTATAACCAGACTCCAGGATATGCTGTTGTGCGTCATAAAAGACAGTATAGGCGAGTTTATCAAGGGCATTATAGAGTTGTTGTCGTTCATTTTCCGTTAGTTGGGAACGTTTTTGTTGTAATATCTCATTGAGATTGAAAAAAAGAGCACTAATTGTTTCACGATCTGTCTGTTTGTTTATCGTTTTGAAAATATCAAGAGCATTTTTTAACTGTGGATCAGGAGAAGCAGGCTGTTCATTGGAAGGAACAGTAAAAGGAAGAGGTCCCATTTTCGGGAGTGTATTATTGACGTTGGAATCGGACGGAATAACAGCTCCAGTTGGTATAATACTACCCTGTTGCGTCTGATCCGGGGAGGCTTGAACCGAATTAAGTTCCGCATTTATGCCGGTAGGCCGGGAAGAAGGAAGTGGAACAGGTCCTTGAATTATCGTGGAGGCGTTACCAGGAACAGTACTATTATCTCTATTTACAGGTAATGGATTTACGGGTAATGGAATCTTTTTTTCCGAAGGCAATGCCGGTTCAATTTGGTGCGATTTAGCGATATTGGCAATATTATCGAACTGCAAATCAGGAAGAGTATCTGGAGTTCCAGTATCAGAAGTTTCCGCATAGCCATTTCCAATCTCCTCCTTTTTATTGTCTTTATTTTGAGGTGTCCGATCTGAAGAAACTGGTATTTCCGCTGATTTTGTATCAGATTTTACATCAGATTTTGTATTGGTAACAGAATCGGTTTGAACTGGAACAAATTTTGAGGGCAAGGTATCGTGTGACGCTACAGTTCCGGAGGGGGTCAAATTTTCCAGTTTTGGCAAGGATTCCCGGATCGGATTTTTATCGGGAATGAATGCCATTTTTTGATGAAGATAGACAGACGATATTATCTTGTTCTGCGCGAGAAAGGTACGAAGCGGATACAGTTTTCGTGGAAAGGTATCCCAAGCATTATCGGGCAGTATCGCGGCAACGCCTATAACGACAAAAAGCCAACCCACCAATACAACCATTCCCTTGAATAATTTCCCGATCATTATTGTTATCCACTTTTTTTGATCTGTAAATATAAAATGATGAACCCCAAAAGTTCTGTAAAACTTCACTATAAAGGTGGATTCTAACGATTTTCACAAAACGGGTCCAGACCATTTTTAAGAAAATTTTAAATATCGTAAAATAGGAAAACATCGATAGAAATGGAAGGGCGGAAAAATATTTCATTGATTTATCCATAGAACTATAGACAAAAAACGAATATCACGTAATAATATAAGGAGCGGTTTTTATGTAAAAGCCGCAAGGTGGGATAATATCTCAAGTTATTTATTTACTTTTATTTTATTTTGGATCAATGTGAGGCGATTCAATGGGAACCGAATCAAGCATTGTTGACGAGACAGCAAAATCGGAAAAAACGGATGTTATCGTCGAAACAAGAAATTTGACAAAAATTTACCGCGATTTTTGGGGGCGACAAAAGGTACGAGCCTTAAAGGCCCTGGACTTGGAAATCAGAAAAGGAGAGGTCTTTGGCCTTCTCGGGCCGAACGGATCGGGAAAAACCACAACGATCAAGCTCCTGTTAGGTCTTTTGTTTCCAACGAGCGGCGAGGTAAACATATTTGGTCAGCCGGCATCAAATGTCATTAAGAATGAAAAAATAGGTTATCTGCCCGAAGAATCCTATTTGTATCGATTTTTAAATGCAGAAGAGACACTTGATTTTTATGGACGTCTCTTTAATATTAGCAGTGCCGTTCGACGTCAGCGAGTAGCACAGTTAATAGCCATGGTCGGCTTGGAATCGGCCAAAAAGCGTCAGTTGCGCGAGTATTCGAAGGGCATGACCCGGCGTATTGGCCTGGCCCAGGCGTTGATTAACGATCCGGACCTGATCTTTTTGGACGAACCAACGAGCGGTTTAGATCCGATTGGAACTCGAAACATGAAGGATTTGATTATCGAGTTAAAAAATCAGGGCAAAACCGTTTTAATGTCGAGTCACCTTCTAGCCGATGTTCAGGATGTCTGCGACCGAATTGGTATTCTCTACCAAGGCGAATTAAAGGAATTGGGACGAGTGGAAGATCTTCTCAAGATCAGTGACGAAACCGAAATTCGAACTCGTAGCTTGAGTGCCGCCGCAAAAGATAAAATTGCCCAGATTATTAAAGAAGACAATAGTGAAATGGTCTTTTGCGGTAATCCGACAACCTCTCTTGAAGAACTCTTCCTCAATATTATCGCCGAAAGTGAAGCACGACCCGGTAAACGTGTTCGTGGAGGAGGAAACGACTGATGATTATCGAAAAACCTATTCCGGATTTCCTTCAGTGGATAGGAGGCGCAACTCTCAGTTGGCTTGTTGCCGTTGGGATTCTGCTGCTGATATTCGCTTTTGCCGGTTTTTTATTTGTTTTGATGCGCTTTGGACCTACACAGGTTATACCAATTTTTGTTCGGAATATCATTCAAGGATTGGAAGACCTGTTTAAAATTTCATGGTATCGTGTCGCCGCTATTGCCCGATTGATTATTCAGGAATCAATTCGTAAAAAAGTTATCGTCGTTTGTATTGTTTTTCTGGTACTTCTGATGTTTGCGAGTTGGTTTATCGATCCACAGACAACCGATCCGGCAAAACTCTGTTTGACCTTCGTTTTATCGACGACAAACTATCTTGTTTTGCTCCTGGCCCTGTTTTTGAGTGCCTTGAGTCTGCCAACCGATTTCAAGAACAAAACAATTTATACGGTCGTTACCAAACCGGTTCGTGCAAGTGAAATCATTCTCGGTCGTATTGTCGGTCTGGGCCTGATCGGAACTGCCATTCTATTGGTTATGGCCGTTATGAGCTATATTTTTATTTCCGCGAGTTTGACCCATACACACCTGGTTTATGAAAACGTTGATGTATTTCCTGTAACCGAATTAAAGGGAGATCCCACAGACCCTTCAGTCGTCATTGCCAAGGGTACAACACGACAGCAGAACTGGCACAAACATGATATTGAAGTCTACGGCGATGGTAAAATAATCGTTTCGGAAGTCAATAATCACACACATCATATAGAGCGGATAATTGATGGCGATAATGTTCGATACACCGTTGGGCGCGAACATGGTACCGTTCAGGCTAAAGTCCCCATTTATGGAAAATTGAAGTTCCGTGACGCAAATGAATTCGAAAAGGCAAAAGGAATTAACGTTGGTGAAGAATGGGACTACCGAAGTTACGTAGCCGGAGCTACATCCGAAGCCGTTATTTGGACGTTTGATAAAGTCAATCCAAACAGTTACCCGGAAGGACTCCCCATTGAAATGACAATCAGTGTTTTCCGTACCCACAAGGGTGATATGGAAAAAACTATTATGGGAACAATTCAGGTTCGTAACCCGAAGAATGGTTTAACCGCGACAACGAACGTCTTCAATTCAGAAAAATATATGACGAAGGCGCTCTTTATTCCACGTAAAATCGAAGCAAATAAAGTTGAGGAAAATCCAACACTCCTTAAAGTTCAAGGGGACAAGTCCACCTTCGATTTACAGTCGGGCTTCCCTCAAAGAAAAGATTCCTATGATTTATTTGAAGATTTTGTTGTAGACGGACAATTGGAAATCTGGCTTTTCTGTATAGATGACGGTCAGTATTTTGGGGCTGCGGAACCGGATCTTTATATTCGAGCACAAGACGCCAGCGTCTTCGCCAATTTCCTAAAGGGATATTTGGGAATCTGGCAGCAGATGCTGATTCTGATCTCGTTCGGTGTACTTTTTAGTACCTTCTTGAGTGGACCTGTCGCAATGATTTCCACCTTTGGAATCATGATAGCAGCGTTTTGCAAGCAGTTATTTATGCAGGTTGCCTATATGGAAGCCTTGGGTGGAGGCCCCATTGAGGCACTAAAACGTCTGCTTGACCATGAAAACCTGATGACAGAATTATCAAAATCGTTTTCAACGGCTTTAATTAAATTTTTCGATTTAATCGCCTCTTTCTTCCTGAAGATCTTTAGTCTGTTCATTCCTTCATTTTCCGACTATAATATATATATGGATAGTGTGGCGTCCGGATATAATATTCCGATGAATACGATTCTCGTTCATTTAGTAACCACCTTGGCCTATGTGATACCACTTTTTATTGTTGGATATTTAATCCTGAGAAACCGGGAGGTGGCGAAATGACACAACAACAGCGATTTTTCAAAAAAATCCTTTATATTGTTATCATTGCGGTTTTGATTGTTCCGTTGTATATGCTCGGTAATCCGGCGAAACGGGATCAGGATGGCAATCTGGTTCGCGGTGGAACCCTGGCACGAATTCGCGACAAGGCGGATCTCTCTGAAGCCAATCTTGGTGAAGTCGATCCGGCTAGTAGTACCATGAAACTGGCAACCTTTGGTATGCGCGGTGTTGCTATCGCCTTGTTATGGAATCGATCATTGGAATACGAAAAGCGAATGGACTGGAATAGTGTCGTGGCAACGGGTAATCAGATTATCATGCTGGAACCACACTTTATTTCCATTTGGGAATTCGTTGGCTGGAAACTGGCCTATAATGCCTCGGCTCAATTTGACGATTATCGAGAACGTTATCGTTGGGTTATTCGTGGTTTCGATTTCCAGCAAAGAGGAACCGAATACAATAAAACGAATCCACGGCTCTTCTGGAAAACCGGTTGGACCATCTCTCAAAAGATTGGTATTGCCGATGAAAAAAGTCAATATCGTCGTCTGTTTCGCGAGGACGAGGAATTCCATGCACGTCAGAATTTTAAAGAGAGAGATAATTGGCTCTTCGGAAGAAATTATTATCTGACTTCGGAAAAATTATTTGACAAAGGAGGCGATATCGGTAAAGAGACTCGTATGATTTTCTACTCGCGTTCCCGTATGAACCTCATGCACTATGCGGAATGGATGGAAATCGATGGTTGTGGTATTAATAAAACCAATACACCCGTCTTCGACGAGGAACACGCCGCTGCCGCCTGGAAAACCGCTGGTGATTACTGGCGCGATTTCACTAATCTGGATGTCGTTACAACAATCGAAGACAAAACCAATCCGGGCCAATATCGAAAAACTTCACTAAAAATATTTGAAACAGCCAATGCGGAAATAGAAGTGAAAATCAAGCAGATTGAGGCAATGCTGGAGAAGGGTCAGAACCGTGAAACCATTTTATGGGATCGATGGAATAAAGAATTGACCGACGAAGAACGGGCAGCTTTATTACCTCGTATTTTGGAACCACATTCCGCGGACGATTATATTTTTGGTGAAGGGGACAAACCGTACCGTATTTTACGTGAATATCTGGATGGTAAAAAGGGCGAGCAGCCGAAGTGGAAAAACTGGCGTGAAGATCTGGCCAAAAAACGTGAATCGCTTTACGATCCTTCTCTGCTCGATATAGTTCAAACGCCCAAAATGCTTCGGAGCGAAACAGATAACCTCAAACTTCATTCGACAGAAATGCAAATTGGTGAATTTGAAGCACACGCAATGGGGTTACTCAACGTGACGCCCAAGGTCCTGGCCTCAATGGTTCAAGGTGAAAAACAACTTGAAGCCCATGATATTTGTGATGAAATCGATAAATTAGTGGAAGATGCACGTTTTTCAGGAATGTTCCGTGATATTCTTGACTACAATCGACATTCACGTCGTGTTGAAGTCGAACAACAGGAAGAAGCACGTCTGGCACGTGATTTTCGTCATCAGGTCAGTCTCCGTTATCGGGCGGCCCAGCATGAAGAGTCAAATGACGCCTTCTTAAAATCCATGGGCTATTGGAAAAAATTGACCGAAAAACCTGGATTTACCGATATTCCCAAAATGCCACAATTCCACTCTGATTTCACAGATGAAATTGAAAAATACGTGTTGGTTTTGGACCAGTTGGAACGGATATTTCCGGAGAAGTTCCCCTTCCAGGATATTCTTCGTGATGATATTATGATAAAATCGTTTTCGAAAGATCTGACGGAAGCAAATACCTGGCTCGACAAGAAAATGAACGAGAAAAAATATGAACTTGTTCGCGACAATGCGGAGACGGCAATGGAATCAGCACGTGGCTTTGTTACTAATAACGAAGTTCAAGCCCTGGCCCCACTTCCAGAAGTTCGAGACATGATCATAAAGGTTGCTCGTCTTTATATCGAGGCCTGGGAAAATATTGGCGGACCATCCTTCGAGGAAGCGAAGACCTCCGGTCGATTCGATAATTATGGTTTGAAGAGCTTTATTGAACTAATGATCAATAAAGGAGATGCGGACTATAAATCTTTACAGACAGAGGAAATGGCCGTGGTTACCGAACCGGCAAAGGCGTTGGATCATTTGGAAAAAGCGGTAAAACAATGGGGAATCCTCCTCAAGAAATATCCGATAATTAAATATGACGCCACTTCGGATTTTCGTCGTCAAATGCGTCAGACGGCTCAATCCTACAGTTTGGAGTTGAAGAAGCAGAACAAGGAGGTCCCGAAGGACTTCCCCTTAAAGGCGTTTCTGTAATATTCACCGATACGTGGACGCCTCGTCCACGTATATTACCAAATTCGAAATGATAACCATTCACGGATATAATGTGAAACCACGGATATCACGGATAAACACAGATAGTCTGTCGTAAAATACAATATTTTACAATAACAAACTAAACATTTTTATCTATTATATACTCAAGGTTGTTATAAAAGTCTATTTTTTAAAACAGGCGAGACGCCTGTTTTGAAGGATGCGGACGAGACGTCCGCGCTCCCAGGAAATGCCGAATTATAACGTCGTACAATATAATAAATAATTTTATCATAAAAAAGTTTGTTTGCCAAAAAACTATCCGTG
>CAYUAP010000009.1:0-3213 GCA_964442735.1 uncultured Planctomycetaceae bacterium
ATTCTATCGTTGAATTTAAGTTAATGCGTATGGACGAGACGTCCGCGCTCCCAGGATATGCCGAAAATATAACGTCGTACAGTTTATTTCATTCATGGTTATTTCATTCAGGGTATATTTCATTCATGGTTATACTCAAGGTCGCTATAAAAGTCTATTTTCAAAACAGGCGAGACGCCTGTTTTGGAGGATGCGGACGAGACGTCCGCGTTCCCAGGATATGCCGAATATATAACGTCGTACAGTTTATTTCATTCATGGTTATTTCATTCATGGTTGAAACTCGGTCAGTTCACAGAGTTTATCTTTAAGTCGTTGAAGAGCGCGCACATAACGAATACTTGCTGTCTTCGGTTCGATTTCCAAGGCTTGTGCACATTCAGAGTTTGAAAGTCCGTCAAAATGACGAAGTGTTAATATTTGTCGGTCGTTATCGGACAAGGACTCAAGTACTTGTCGGAGCAGGTTGTAACAATCGGCACGGGCCATTTTTGAAAGTGGTGAAGTCACAGAATCGGCAAACCGGTCCCAGTCGAGTTGCGCCGAACTGTAACCATTGATTGATTCGTATGACTCCCTTTCTTTGTAAATATTTCTCTTTTGAGCTTGTAAATGTTTACGTTCACAATTTGCAATCGTTTGAAGCAGAATCGTCCGAAGTTTTATGTATACCGGAATTTCAGGGTTATTCTCGAAAAACTCAATACGATTACAGGCGGCAACCAGAGTATCCTGGACGATATCTTCCGTCGAAAACCGTCGGGATAAAACCGGACTGAGATTTCGAGCGGTCAAAGCGAGAAGACATCGTCTGTACTTCTCAAACTCGTTGCCCCATGAATCCAAACATTTTTTATCGTATTTCAACATTGTGACAACCTTTTGTTCTTTTCCTATCGTATTCAGTACTTCCTATCGTATTCAGTACTATGTTATACAGGTTATTATAACCTGTTCGGATTCAATTTTACAGGAGGGGCCTACACTATTGGGAACCCTATACTATTTAGGGCCCAACATTATTGGGACCCTGCACTATTGGGGACCCTGCACTATTGGGGACCCTGCACTATTGGGAACCCTATACTATTGGGGGTCATACACTATTGGGAACCCTATACTATTGGGAACCCTGCACTATTGGGGACCCTATACTATTGGGGGCCCTGCACTATTGGGGACCCTGCACTATTGGGAACCCTATACTATTGGGGGTCATACACTATTGGGAACCCTATACTATTGGGAACCCAACACTATTGGGGGCCCTGCACAATTGAGGGGCCTGCACTATTGGGGACTCTATACTATTGAGGACCCTGCACTATTGGGGACCCTATACTATTGGGGACCCTATACTATTAACACTATTATTGAAAACATGTTCCTGTGAAAGAGTTGATAGTATATTATAAATTTCGATATTATTTTTCCCGTTCACAGGCTGGTGGTTAAAACAGGAATGTTACACTCAAGACCGTTTTAATTTCTTTTTTTCAAAACAGGCAGGAACGTCTGTTTTGAGGAGAGATGAACGAGACGTTTACGTTCCCTGGCTGTCTGCCAAAAACAGATTTTATCACACCCCCTGTATACAACAGGTAATATTTTGACAAGACTTCGGTATTTTATGCTTGACTCCCATTGAGTTTTGATTATACTGGATTCGAAACTGTTAAACGTTCTTGATGAAAATGTAGTCCAAGTCGGTTGCCATTACGAATTCATCCCGTGAACGGATAGGAAGAGGAGGACAGACGTCCTAATTCCCCGGACAGACGGTATTGTAACGTCCTGTTATATATCCTGCATTATATAGCATTATATACAGGGTAAAGTATTAAGCGTATAATGTTAATTACATTTTATTTGAAAGGAGTATCAATGAAAAAACAAGTCTGCATGTTGTTTTTTGTTGCTGTTTTTGTTATATTGATGGCGTTTTCTTGTATTGCACAGGAACAAAAGCAAACCTGGAATACAAACGCAACAGCCGAATCGCTTGGTTTAAAGCCGTTCGTTGTTTCGAGTGAATTTTATCCGCTCTTTCCCTGGGGAAACATAGGCGAGTCGGAAGTACTCCTTCGTTCTATTGCCGATTGTAATTATAATATGTCCGGATTTATCGGAGAAAAGTCCCTTCCCATCGCAAAAAAGAACGGGCTAAAGGTTATTTTGAACGGGATACCTTTTAATCGGGAAAAGTTGCCGACCATGACACAGGAAGAAGCGGATGTGCTTGTTGCTAAAGCGGTTGCAACAACGAAGGACGACCCGACCGTTTTGGGGTATTATTTAATTGATGAGCCGGGAGCATCACTTTTTCCGGGACTCGGTAAACTGGTAAAAGCTATAGAGAAAAACGCTCCGGGAAAACTGGCGTATATCAATCTGTTTCCGAGTTATGCGACGACGATTGGGTCGGACCGCCAATCGCAGTTGGAAACACATACGTTTACCGAATATCTCGAACGTTATGTTCAGGAAGTCAAGCCGCAGTATATCAGTTATGATAACTATATGGTCGAGTATTCCGAAGATATGTCGCACGAGGAACGTGCCGAAATCTATTGGCGCGATTTAATCGAAGTACGACGAATTGCAATGAAGTATAAACTTCCCTGGTGGAATATTATCAGTTGTCTTTGTATTCAGAAGGAGGCGTCGCCGCCTACTCCGGCACGATTTGCGTTTCAAAGTTATACCTCTCTTGCCGCAGGAGCAAATGGTTTAAGCTGGTTTATCTACACTCCGCATGATTGGTCCTATGCGCCATTGGACGAACAGGGTCGAAAAACACTGACCTGGTCCTATATGCGAGAAATCAATGAACAGATTCGCGCGATTGGAAAAGTCCTCAATAGCTACGAATCGACGGACATCTGGTTTAGTGAACCGAAACCGTTTGCGAAACTTCCGAAGAATCCGAAAAAACTTCTCAATAAAGTTACACTTTCATGGTCAAAAATGGGTGGAAAAATGACAGAAATACCAAGTGTAATGGTCGGAGAGTTCAAGTCGAAAGACGGAACACACGATGCCGTTATGGTCGTAAATCTCAATTTCGGACGTTCCGTTAAAGTGGATTTCGATTTTGTGAAAAAATACGAACGGATCGAAGGTGTTTCCGCAAATGACGGACATATTATCGAAAAAGTACCGGTCAATGGCTGGTGGATACTACCGGGCCACGGTTCCCTCTTTCTGTTGAAA
>CAYUAP010000009.1:3313-39220 GCA_964442735.1 uncultured Planctomycetaceae bacterium
TAGGGTGTTACGAAATAGGGTGTTACGAAATAGGGTGTTACGAAATAGGGTGTTACGAAATAGGGTGTTATTTGAAATATGAGGCGTCCCCGGCATCCCGGAAACGCCGATGTTCCGACTGCCACTCCCTAAAATGAATTACTCCCTAAAATGAAAGTTGCCTCTAAAAGTTTTTGAGAGGAAATTTTGGGTTACAGGAGGGACTTCAATATCCAATAATCCATATCCAACAATCCGTCATTGATAAAAAAACAGTAATGGTTCATCACACTTTAAGGTAGGATTGATCGGAGTATTGAGGAACGGACTGGAGTAGACAGGAACGGGCGTCCTGTCCGTATTTTTATATACTCAAGGCCGTTTTAAATTCCTTTTTTTAAAACAGGCGGAGATGCCTGTTTTGTCCCCCATGGACGAACCGGCAAATGAAAGTTTTCAAACCATCAGGTGTCTATTGATGACAAATATAATCAAATGAATCGGAAGTATATTATGAAAATTAAATGGTATCTTGTTATTGTATTTGTATTGTTATTATCCATTGGTACGGTAGGGCAGGAAGACGTTTTGCGCCCCCGAAAAAAGATGATTGAACTTGGTTGGGATAGTCCTTCCACCGAGTATTTGAAGGATCATTGGGAGGAGATGGAAGAACGTTCACCATTTGACGGGGTTATATTTCATCTTTCCCCCAAGGGCAAGATATCGTCATTGGGTTTAATGGACGCGCAGCCCTGGCAGAAAGAAGATTACGCGGTTTGTATCAATGACTTAAAAAATTGCAAATTTAAGCAGTTTACGGATAATTTCGTCAATATATTTTTTTCCCCGGGAACGGTTCAATGGAATGACAATGAGGCTTGGAAGCGAATTGCGGAAAAAGCGGGAATATGTGCCTGGGTTTCAAAAGAAAGTGGATGTAAAGGAATTTCTCTTGATTTTGAATCCTATGGCAAGCCCTTGTTTCTCTATAATTCGGAAAACGGTCTAACTTGGGAAGAGACATGTCGTTTGGTCTTTCAACGTGGTAATGAATTTATACAATCGATTGCCGCACAACATCCGAAAGCGGTTATCCTTTGTCTGTGGATGAATAGTATCAATGTTCATTCGGGCCGAAGAACCGATCCGGAGAAAATCCTCCGCGGCACCTCCTACGGACTTCTTCCTTCATTTATAAATGGTATGTTATCGGCGGCCCCTCCGGATATGATTCTGATAGACGGTTGTGAAAACGGTTACTATTACGATTCTCGGGAGGAATATCAGCAGGCGGCACTCGATATGGTACTCTGGACCGGGCCAGCCATGAATCTGGTTCAGACGGATCTTAAACAGAAATATCGTAATCAGGTACGCGCCGGATTCGGTTTTTATCTGGATATGTTCAGTAATCCGGAAGGAAGTACTTTTTACCGTGGACCGCGAAAAGACGGAACACGAATGGATCGTCTTCGTGAAAATGTACAAGCGGCCTGGGATTCGTCCGATCAATATGTCTGGATCTACGGGGAATCCAATCGCTGGTGGAATCTTCCTGCCGAAAAGAATTCCAAGGTTCGTTATTGGAATGACGCTTTACCGGGTCTGTACAATTTACTTTTGGAAATCAAAAATCCGCAGATCGCGGCTACTAAAATATACGAGAAAATCAAAAAGGATAAAACAGTACTCAATCTATTGAAGAATACCGATTTTAGTAAAGGCAAACAGGGGGGATTACCTGAAAACTGGGGAACCTGGCAGGTGGAAAATCATCCGGCAGGAATTCTCGTTTGGGATGCCGATACGAAAACAGCACAGGGAACAAACGTCTTTAATGGATGTTTTATTCAAGAGACTCCGGTTCAGGAAGGCCAGCGCTATTATTTTCGATGTCAGGTGAAAACCAATCGGGCAGAGTCCGCTATGGTTCGTTTGCGATGGCAGACCCCCGAAGGTAAATGGACGATGGAGGCAAATGATGTCCTCCTTTCAATTCAAACACAGGAAGGTCAACCAATTGAAAATGGAATTATCGAAGGATTAGCCCGGGTACCAAAAGGTGTTGGAAAAATGGTGGTTCTTCTTTCGATGAATGGCCAAAATAAAAATGATTTCACTCAATTCGATAATGTCGAACTTTATCTTGTTCCAAAAGAGTAACATTAGTTCAAGGCAATAAAAAACAACAGATTTATGACTGTCAACGGAGGGAGGGTGTTGTATCCTTTTTCCGTGGAACAGATCCTTTAATTATCCAAAAATCTTAACATAAAGGGAGATACCGATTAGAGAGGGGCGGAATTCCGGTGTTTACATCCATGACTTGACGGTAAAACTCAACATATCTGTAACACCATATCGATAACACCATATCGGTAGCGCCCTATCGATAACGCCTCTTTTAACCGAACAAGATTCAGTGAATCTTGAGACTCCCTGCCTCGTCCGCGATATCCTTGTATTTTAAGAGTTTGTAAAATATCCCATCTAATAATCCAAAAATTCGATTTATCTGACATTGGATCGTTTGTCTGTCCCTTGACAATCCCCATTTTCAATGTAAAATTATTAACATGTATTTTTACAGATATAACCAATTAGAATCATTTATTTGATTAATAGACAGGGAGATAAAACGTGTCGATTAGTGAAAGAAAAAAGGAAATAAAAAATCGTCGCAAACGTCGCGAAAAACTGACGAAGATGAAGAGCAAATTAGCGACGATAAATGAAGAAACCAAGGCAAAATGGGCGAGTAAACTCCGGAAAATGACTCCGGGCGCCGAAGAACTGATTAAATCCTGGGGTCTTGAATAATCATTGTAGAAATGGCAACACGTAAAATTGCCGTTGGCTCTACTTTTATTGGCGGTGACGCTCCGATTCTAATTCAATCGATGTGTTCGACCAAAACGACAGATATTGACGCCTCTGTTCTGTTAATTGATGAATTAACACGAGTAGGCGCGGGACTTGTTCGTTTGGCAGTCGATAATCTCAATGATGTCGCCGCTCTTGCCGAAATACGAAAACAGACTTCAGCCAATCTTTCAGTAGATCTTCAGGAAAATTTTCGATTAGCGGAAAAAGTCGCTCCATACATCGATAAAATACGATATAATCCAGGTCATCTTTATCATTTGGAACCGGAATTATGTTGGCGGGAGAAAGTTCGTTATCTGGTTCAAGTTGCACGTGATTACGATTGTGCTCTTCGTGTTGGTGTTAATTGCGGTAGTATCGATCCGAAGAAAGAATTTGGAACTGATCCAATTTTTGACAGTGCAATTGAACATACCGAATTTTTGGAGAATCTTGATTTTACCCGTTTTTGTGTTTCCATTAAAGATTCCGATCCTGTTAAAGTTTTGGCGGCCAATCGTCTTTTTGCGCAAAAACATCCGGAGGTTCCACTTCATTTAGGAGTGACGGAGGCCGGTATGTTGCCGATGGGATTATTGAAATCGCGAATGGCCCTGGAACCGCTCCTTGCCGAGGGGATTGGTGCGACAATACGGGTTTCCTTGACCGTTCCAACGGAGAAGAAGACAGAAGAAGTCCGATCCGCGCAGTTAATCATTGATAATGTACGGCAGAACACGATTATTAATCCGGAGGAAGTAGTTCTTCCCCGACTGAATATCATTAGTTGTCCCAGTTGTTCACGGGTTCAGAACGGTCGATTTGTTCTATTAGCGGAAGAAGTACGTCGGGCAATTGATTTTGCGTCGGACGTACCCTTGACAATTGCCATTATGGGGTGTCGCGTTAATGGTCCCGGCGAAACAGATGACGCCGATATCGGACTCTGGTGTGGTCCCGACTATGTTAATCTCAAGTCGGGAACCGACCAGTCAGGTTCCTGGTCCTATGAACAGATTATTGAAAAAGTCGTCCATCTGGTTCGTATGAAAATGTCCAAATAATATTTTTTGAACTTTTCCTCTCAAAAATTAACGACTTCTCCCTGGTCACATGATCCTAATGCTCTCCAAACGGTTCGATCAATGGAATCCCCGACAGTACGAACACTTCCGTCGAGCATGGCAGCATTGACCGTTCCCGGATGATTCGAAGAAGCTCCCCAATACAGAAGTTCCATTCCACGAAACCAGATGGAGGGTAACTGTTCGTTGGGAACTTTCCAGGTTCCAAATCCTGAATTTGTCGATCGGGCAACCATCCAGCAAAAGCCTGTTTGCGAAAAGGTGGCTTTCGTTTTATAGTCTTCCAGATTGACATTTTTGTAGTCGGTGATAACAGCGCTGGCCCCTCCGATTCCTGAAATAGCATTCATACGGCACCAGGCTTTTCCTTCGGGTGAAGTTGGAGCAGTTTCAAACGCGATCAAACTTTCTGACATGGCTAGTGAATGACTTGTACCGTCTGTTACCGTAGCCATTGAGGTGTGAACATTCCGAAAAGCACCGTTATTCCGTAAACTTTCGATATAATATCCATCACCCTCTCCATTTCCAAGACAGAAACGGTAACTTGTCCCTGCCTGTTTTTGAACGGAGCCTCCCGGTATACTGATATTTTGGCTTCCCGGCTGTGATTCTCCAGGGCAGAGTAAAATAGGGCAGGGGAAGAAGAGCCGATCATAAAGTTTGGTATTAATGGACGATTTATTGGTATACACGCGCCATTCATAATCCGCAAAATTAATACCCTCCATAAAATGCCCTTGTTCTATATATGGAAGAATTCGGGCATGAATGGAAAAGGCTGTATTGGTCATTGACGGATCATTATTGACCCAACTGGTAAATGTCGGAAATCCGCCGCGAACATCATGAAAATTGTGTAGTGCGAGCGTCCATTGCTTCATGTTATTAGTACATTGCATACGTCGGGCAGCCTCTCGGGCCGCCTGAACGGCAGGTAGTAACAACGCGATTAAAATTCCGATAATCGCAATAACAACGAGAAGCTCTACAAGAGTAAATCCTTTATTATTATATGTTTTCATCTTTTTTCCCTTCTTTTACGGTAACAGTAAAACTTCATTACCATTACGACTAGCGAGTGCCCACAAGAGATTCCTATCGGTCATATCAGAAATGAACCGAACCGAACCGCCACACAAGGTAAAGTGAACTCCCCCGTTATGATGACTTGAAAACGAACCACTACTGTAAAACTGTTTATATAATGATACATTTGCGTCATCCTTGTTTTTGATAACCGAGAGAGGCCATTCGATATTTTTCGAACTAACGTAAACAATCGCGCCATTATAGGGGTTCGCATAGGCTCCACGAACCCAGGCAAAATACCCTTGATAATCGTTATACGCGATTTCACCCAAACCGATTGTATTCGATAAACCATCGATTATACCAGCAAAAGTAACATGACTGTTTTCGTAAAAAACACCATTGTTGGCTTGAGGACCTCCACCATAATCACCACCGTTGTTCGCTTTGGTTCGTATGAGTGAATATTCCTTTCCAGAATCTCTTTTTGTCCCAACAGCTCCGGTTATTCCATAATAATGGGTCGTAAAACAATCGCGCTCCTGATTATAGAGACTCATACTGGAATACAAATTGGAACAGCTCGGACAGTGAAATGCGGAAACCTTCGTTTTCGCAATTGTTTCGTTTCCGATATATCCTTCTTCCCCCTCGTTTTCTTTATAGGGATTGGAGAAGTCGATATTACGAAAAATATTGATCTGTTCCATAAAAGGAAGAACGCGAACAAGTATACCCAATCCCTGACTTTTATCATTTTTAAAATTCAAAAAGGCTTCGGGAGGTAAAACACCATACACGTCATGATAACCGTGAAATCCGAGCATCATCTGTTTGAGATTGTTCGAACACTGCATGCGCCGGGCCGCTTCCCGTGCCGCCTGAACCGCCGGCAATAACAACGCGATCAAAATTCCGATAATCGCAATAACAACCAGGAGTTCTACAAGCGTAAAGCCACGAAGCAAAACGGATAAACCATTTCGCCTGTGCATATTTCGTCTATTAGACATAGGTCTTCTTTCTTAAAAGAGACTTTTAATCTTTTAGTAATAAAACGTCAAATTTTAGTAACGTAAAAGATCAAATTAGAAGACGAATTGTGTCAAGCGTCGTGTCGTAATAAACGGGCATATCGTTATCGTAACGATAAAATCGGATATGAGGAACGAAGCCCGGTTGAAAATTAAGTACGGAAAAAATTTCTTTTAAACGTTCATAAAAAAGAATCAATCCAGCCCGCGAATCAGTAAAAAAAGGAAGGGGAAAATCGGGCGAAAATATTCCCAACATTCCAAAAAGGAGTGAAAACATCGTCCAAAAACCGGCCTGTGTCATTCGAGTTTGGTACCGTTGGAAACCAGGGGAAAAGGATTCCATTTCTATCGGAGCAAAAAATACAAGACGGTTGAGTGGATTATGATATTGTGAATATTCCGCATTTTTCGAATCGTTTGTCAATAACAGGAGGTAAAGAGAATTGTTTTCTTCTGAAGAATCGGAACCATCCCATTCTATACTGTTGAGAAATTCAACAGCAGCGGTCATTGCGGTATCGGACACCGTATCAGACACATTATCAGACTCTGTATCGGACAGAGTATTGGACGATTGTTTAATACTGGAAAAAGAAGTATTTCTTGTATTGAAATAATCGACTGAAGTCCGGTTTGGGGAGAGATTATTCCGTTCCGATTGTGACAGAGTGATTTCGGATTGCCAATTTGGAAAATATCGTTTATATTCCTCCTGATCCGGCGTTATTTCCAAATGAACCAGACCCTCCAGAACCGTCTGAAAAGCCTGCTTGCGTCGTATAGGATTCGTTTCGTTCCGATATGTTTTCAACCATTCTTTTGATTCTTTCAAAAGGATATTGCGATAGGATGTACTATCGATTTTTGCATATGTTTGTTTGTCTGTAGAATTATAATGTCGATAAACAATATCATCGGAATCAGGAAAATAAATCAAACAAATGGCAAATAAAAATAAAGCTGTAATGGCAAATCCAATCGACAGCCATTGCAGTATTGTTGTTTTTTTATGATGCTTGTTGTTCATTAAACTTTGTTTTCTTTATTTTCTCAAAACGTTCCATTTTATCATCAGGACAGGAAGTCGCGGAAAAAAATATCTCGTGATAACCTATCCAATATAGTAAAAGATCTTTTTTTGTCAATGCCCAGGCACTAGAGGTTGCGAACACTTAAAAAACGGAGTTGACTGGAACGCGGACGTCTCGTCCATACTGCCGGGAAAACAGGCGTCTCGCCTGTTTTAATCCCCTGAAAAACGGAGTTGACTGGAACACGGACGTCTCGTCCGCACTGCCGGGAAAACAGGCGTCTCGCATGTTTTAATCCCCTGAATGAACTCCTAAATGAAAGTGTTGTCTACCACTAGTGTCCTCAATTATAAAGATTCGAATACGTTATGGGTGTAAAAACGGTAAAACGACTGTGTAAAATAACGGCTGTGTAAAATAACGACTGTGTAAAATAACGACTGTGTAAAATTTGTGGGACTATCATGATTTTAGCGGACTCAAGACGAATAAAAGTAAACGGAAGTCACTATAACGATGTTTTTTTGGGGGGGATAAAAAATGAATCCATATCGACATGTTCGATTTTCAATAAAGAGATTTTTTTATCTATTCCACCAGCATAGCCCGTCAAACTGCCATTGGAACCGACAACACGGTGACAGGGAATGATAATAGATATTTTATTGTGGCCAACAGCGCCGCCAATCGCCTGTGCCGACATTTTTGCAAGGCCTTTTTCTTTTGCAAGGAGTACGGCAATCTCGCCATAGGTTATTGTTTTTCCATATGGAATTTGTTGCAAGATATTCCAGACAGACCGTTGAAACGGTGTACCTGTCAGGTGAATAGGGGGCATAAAATCAGGTTCTCTACCAGTAAAATAAATATCCAGCCAACGCTGTGTGTCTTTGAATACGGGAAGTTTGTCTTCCCGACATTTGGGGACAAGGTTTTCCGGTATGTATTTCTCCCTGACAAACCAGAGTCCGGTCAATCCCTCGACATCTGCGCCTAACAAAATACTACCCAATGGGGAATTATAAAGTGTTATATACTGCATGAATATTCCTCCAGGTTATCCTTCGATTGATCTTTTGTCATTACGACACTCGTATTTTCCTTGATATTTTCCTTGATATTTTCCATGATTGATCTCAAGCCTCCACTGTCCCCATTTTTGGTTCGGAAGTAATGTTTGTGAAATTTATTTTGAAAAAAGGAAACTCCGTGTGTTATTGTTTGAGTCATAACAAACAGTTGGAAGTAAATCATTGAATTTATGCGTCTATTCTAACAATAATCCTGTATTCTAACAATAGTTCTGTATTATGTAATAGTCTGTATTACGTAATAGTTCGGGTAATAGACAAGTGTCAATTGTAATAGTTTCAAAAATATATTATCAGAACGATAATGATAGGTTCTATCACCAAGATTATGGATTTATATAAATTATGGATTCATGTAAAGGGTGAAAATTTCAGGGCATACGTCAAATTTATAATGACTCGGGGAAAACTTGTTCGAGCAAACTTTAGTCGTTTAAGAATTGGGAAAGTATAGAAGTTATACTTTGTAAAGGAAAATGTGGTAATTGGAGGGACATTTTATTTAAATGGACTCTTTAGATACTTCATTGGACCAATAAAAAAATAATTATCACAATTTTTTTATTTTGACTATTGCAAAAAAGATTATATTTGAGTAAAATATTAAAGTAGCAATCTGTGTCTATTGTTGTTTCAAAAATGTTTTAATTACATATTATGTAACTAAAAAAGGAGAAAACTTATGGAGTATTATGATAATAACAGAACGGATAACCAGGAAACGGGATTTGACGAGGCTATTCCGGTTATTCAGGCTGATTCCAATTCCAGAATTCAATTTCTAGTAAAGACCTATCTGCATTTAATTGGTGCGGTTGTGGCGTTTATTTGTATTGAGTCGGTTGTTATTTCCATGTTTAAGGAGTCCTTGATTTCAATAATGCAATCGAATCCGCGGGGAATGTCGATTGTCTTAATTATATTGTGTTTTGCAGGTCCTTTCCTTGGAAATATGATTATCAATTCTTCTAAATCGATTGTTGGTCATTATGTGGCGTTGGCTTTTTATGTACTGATGTATGTCTGTCTGTTTATTCCGATTTTAACCTATGCGTTAGTATTTGCCCCGGGTGGAGCGGCGATTGTAGGACAGGCGGCTGGAGTTACTGTGGTTTTATTTGCTTTTCTGACGGTGACTGTTTTTGTAACCGGTAAAGATTTTTCGTTTTTACGTGCCTTCCTGGTTTTTGCTTCTCTAGCCGCGATTGGACTGATTGTTGCCAGTTTGATTTTTGGATTCCAATTGGGCTTGATATTTACCTATTTCATGATCGCGCTGGCCTGCTGTTATATTTTGTATGACACTTCCAATGTTATGCTTCATTATCCGGTTCAGGGCTACGTTATCGCCTCTGTGGAACTGTTTGCGTCGGTTATGATGCTGTTCTTCTATATTTTGCGCTTGTTCCTGTCGCGAGATAATTAGTGGAAACGTGTAAACATTTGTATTTTGTCTGGAATGCGGATATTGTATCCGCATCCTGTCAAAAAAGAGTTTCCCTCTGTTATGACTTGAACATGGTAACGGTTATTATTCTTTATTGAGTATCTGGATCTTTATTGAGTATCTGGATCTTTAAATCCGTAAACCGATGGAAGTATAATTTTGCAATATTCAAGAGGAGTTCTTTATGTTAGATGCCGCAGATCGCATCGCGGAACTTGTCGATAAAATTAAGTATTATAATCAAAAGTATTATGTAGAGCACCTTTCCGAGATACCGGATCACGAATATGATCATCTAATGACGGTACTCAAGAGTCTTGAGGCGGATCATCCGGATCTAATACGATCTGATTCACCAACGCAGCATATTGGCGAGACGGTTTCCGATACGGGCAAGCATATTCCGCATCGTGAAAGAATGTTATCGATAGACAATGTATATTCGGAGTCCGAAATATTTACCTGGGGAGATCGGGTCCGGAAGAAGATACCGAACGAGAAGATCGAATGGGTCTGCGAACTTAAAATAGATGGAATTGCGGCGTCACTACTCTATGAAAACGGGGAATTTCGTCAGGCTTTGACTCGTGGTGACGGTGTATATGGTGATGATATTA
The DNA here is from genome assembly GCA_964442735.1 of uncultured Planctomycetaceae bacterium. Classification (GTDB taxonomy): domain Bacteria; phylum Planctomycetota; class Planctomycetia; order Pirellulales; family Thermoguttaceae; genus JAUNBG01. The sequence goes on from CAYUAP010000009.1 coordinate 13,501, forward strand.
CTCCGGCAGTTCAGTTACTGGTCGATATTCCGAAGAAGCTGGAAGGAATAACCGGCTCGTTGGAGGTTCGAGGTGAAATTTATATGGAGAATTCCGAACTGGTCCGAATTAACCTGGATCGGGCCAAAAGAGGGGAAGATGCGTTTGCCAATACGCGTAATATAACAGCAGGTACGGTTAAAAATCAAAATCCAACGTCGATTGAGGATCGTCATCTCCGTTTTTTTGCGCACAGTACAGGTTCCACGAAGGAATTAACGGCGGACAATCATTTTGAATTCATGGGCCAATTGGAATCGTTGGGATTTCACACTTCTCCTTTTTTAAAGAAGGTGGACACTTTGGGCGAGGCGGTCACCTTTTGTCGGAATTTTATTCCGGAAATCTATAAATTGGATTTCGAAATCGACGGTTTTGTTATTAAGGTCAATAATTTTGCACAACGGGAAAAGATAGGAGGAACGCCGAAATATCCCCATTGGGTAATTGCCTATAAATTTGAGAAGTATGAGGCGCAGACGAAAATACGGGATATAGTAATCCAAGTGGGCAAGACGGGGACGATTACTCCGGTTGCCGAACTTGAACCGGTAGAAATTGCGGGGACTATTGTCTCCAGGACGAGTTTACACAATGCGGAGGAGATAGCGCGTAAAGATGTTCGAGTGGGAGATACCGTCATTGTAGAGAAGGCGGGCAAGATTATACCGCATCTTGTTCGGGTCGAGAAGCATCTTCGCGAGAAGGATCTTCCGGTCTTTCGTTTTCCGGAAGTCTGTCCCGGCTGTGGTTCTGAATTAAAAAAGGATGAAGGAGGTGTTTTTATTCGATGTACCAATATCAATTGTATTGCCCAGTTCCGTGAAAAACTGGAATATTTCGCTTCACGTAACGCTATGAATATCGATGGTTTTGGTCCGACTCTGATTGCACAATTAACGACAACGCAAACTCAAGGTCTTTTGACGATGGAACCCTTGGTCCTGTCGTTCGTCGATCTTTATCGTCTAACGGAAGAAGATATCTGTAATCTGGAGCGCAGGAAAGACAAGTCGGCGAAGAAACTGATTCAGGCGATTCAGGCAAGTAAAACACGTGGTCCGGCCCGCTTGTTGAACGCTTTATCGATTCGGGGAATCGGCGAGGAGACGTCACGTCTTCTCGTTGGAAAATATCATTCGATCGACCGAATAAAGGAGGCTGCGATTGGTGAATTAGCCGCGATCCCTTCCATCGGTGAAAAATTAGCCGCAAATATCTACGAATATTTTCATTCGGAGTATGGCCTGAAGACCTTAATGGAACTCAAGGCGGAGGGGGTGGTTATGGAACTTTCTGACACTGGGGAAGGGGAGACAGCCATGGAGGAAAAGTCGGGCATCCTGTCCGGATTAAGTATTTGTGTTACAGGTACTTTAATTCGATGCAAGAGAGACGATTTAAAGGAACGAATTTTAGCGCAAGGAGGACTGTTTACAAGTTCGGTAACCTCGAAGACTAATTATTTGGTAGCTTCGGATGTGGAGAAGACGGGTACGAAACTTCAGGCGGCACGGAAGTTGAATATACCTATTTTAACGGAGGAGGAATTTTTTGAAAAATTCCCGGAGTTACAAGAGGAAGAAGAGGAAGATAAATGAAGCAGATATCAAGACGTGATTTTTTTTATCGGACCATTACCACAGGGGTCGTGGGAATGGGAGGCGGGTTTATTTCTTCAGTGCGTACTAGCGCGAGGACGCCGGGCCCAAATTCCCGACTGGGAATTATGATTGTCGGTTGTGGCGATCGTGGTTACGAGCATGTTAAGGGGTATTTAGGTCTGCCTTGTATCAATATTATTGCCGTTAGTGATCCAGACAGCAGGCGTATGGAATCTCTAGCCAATATAATAAAGGGACGTCAGGGAACCGCTCCTGCCTGTTTTCGTGACTTCCGTGAAGGGTTATCTTTATCGGGTCTTGATATTGTCAGTTGTGCCGCGCCAAATCATTGGCACGCTCTCTGTGGTATTCTAGCCATGCAGGCGGGAAAAGACGTCTATCTGGAAAAACCGTTATGTCATACGATACAGGAGGGCAAGGCGTTATTAACCGCCGTCAGAAAATATGGACGAATTTGTCAGACCGGACTTCAGAACCGTTCCACGCGAGGGACTATTGAGGGACTGAATTTTATTTCACAGGCGAAAATGCCCCCGATTAAACTTGTTCGTGCCATCTGTTTCAAACAACGTGCTTCTATTGGGGGGCCAGGTATTTATCCTTTAGCCAAAACAATCGACGTTAATTTATGGTCCGGACCGGCTCCTCTGGACGATCCCTGTACCCGTTCTCAGTTCCATTTCGACTGGAATTGGCAGAGAAGGTTTGGTGACGGTGAATTGGGAAATCAGGGAGCCCATCAGATCGATATGGCGCGTATGATTCTTGGGGTCGATGAATTTCCGGAGAGTGTACAGACCTATGGCGGACGATGGATAAACGATTCCGCGAAAAAAGAAAAGACGGCAGGAATATCCCCATTCAGAGATGCTGGTGATACCGCTAATACAGAAGTTGTAATCTTTCGGTATTCCGGAAATAAAACCTTAATTGTGGAATTACGCAATCTTCCTTCTGATCGTTATGAAGATATGAAACTTGGGGCGATAGCGTATGGTGCGGATGGCCGAAAGATTGCAATTGTCGAATATGGCCGAATACAATTTTGTGATCCGGAAGGTTATCCGCGAATGGAGGAACGCGGAGCGGGAAACCATTTTTTCAACTTCATTGAAAGTTGTTATCAGCGTCGTCCGGAAATTATAAAGGCGGATGTCCGATGTGGATATTTGTCGGCCTGTCTGACGCATTTAGGAAATATCTCCTATTATTTAGGCGAGAATAATAAAATATCGATCGAAAATACCCGTAAAATATTGGGGAATATGCCGGATGGTGACGAACAACTTCGGATTTTTGACCGAACCACTTCCCATCTGGAACAAAATGGTATCGATCTCAAAAGGACACCTTTATCTATGGGACCTTTATTGAAAATAGATTCCAAAAAAGAGTCGTTTATCGATAATTCTGACGCCTCTCAAATGGAATACTGTGTACAGCGAAAGGGTTTTGAGATTCCGAATTTGGAGAAGAACAATTAAATCCACAGTCTAAATATCCACAGTCTAAATATCCACTGTCAAACCGAGGATGAAGGCGTAGCCGGAATCCCGGTCGCTCCGAACCGTCTTGTCTTAATTGATTACAATCTTAATTGATTATAATCTTCGACCATATTCTTCCCCGGGTTGAATTATGTATCTTGATTAATTATATTAGGCAGATTGTTGTTTTCGTACAGTTTTTTATTTTGGTTGCATAATAATTCGGAACAGCTATTTGTTTATTCTGTAGCTTCTATTTGACCAAACAAGGTGAAAGGGGCTGAATCTGTAATTTTCAATTTCTGAAATGTTCCTGTCTGTGATTTTAATCCATCGAAAACAACAATTCTGTCACAAGGGGTTCTCCCTGTTAATTGTATGGATTGACCATTGGGATTGAATAGAGGGAGTCGCAAATTTTGTAATGGAATTGTTTTGGATGAATCATTGGATGAATCATTAGATAAATCATTACATGAATCATTATTGGAAGGATTCATTTTGGATTGGGCTTTACTTGGTCCTTCGACCAATATTTCGACGGTTCGACCGATAAACTGTCGATTGTCTTCCGTACTGATTTCGTTCTGAACGTCTAATAATTCATTATTACGTCTTTTTTTATCTTCTTCCGACACATCATCTGCATAGAGTTCGGCGGCTTTTGTTCCTTTTCGAACGCTGTATTTAAATATAAAGCTGTTTTTGAAACGGGCAAAGCGAACCAACTCAACCGTCTGTTGGAATTCTTCTTCCGTTTCGCCACAGAAGCCGACGATGAAATCGCTCGTAATGGAAACGTTGGGTATCGTATCATAAATTCGTTCGACAAGTCGTTTATAATCGTTGACCGTATACATACGATGCATACGTTTGAGAACGGAATCGGCACCATGTTGTGCGGGAACATGAATAAAGGGCATAACTTTTGGGAGATCGCGTACAGCTTCCAGGAGTTCGTTTGTCATTCCGGTTGGATAGTTACTGACAAATCGAATTCGTTCAAGACCTTCGATATCGTTAATACGTTCCAGCAGATTTGCCAGGGAATACTTTTTTCCATCTTCCTCCCAATGATAATTATTGACAGTCTGACCGATTAAGGTCACTTCCAGACATCCTTGTTGCGCCAGCTTTTGAACTTCACGAACGATATCCTCGATGGACCGGCTTTGTTCTGGCCCGCGAACGGAGGGAACAATACAATAGGTACAGAATTTATTGCATCCAAACATGATTCGAACCATGGCCTGCCACGGTGATTCGCGAGCTTCCAGAAGACGTTTGGGGTCATATTGACGAAAGCTCTCTTTTACATCGACGGCTTTATTGCCTTCCGTTCGATTGAGACTGACCGCCATTTGCGGATTTCGCCCGGTTTTAAGGGTTTCGATCAGTTCCGGTAAACGATCAAGTTGACCTGGACCCAAAACAAGATCAACATGGGGGGCACGTTTGAAGATTATTTTTTGATCCTTTTGTGCCATACAACCCATAACTCCTATTATACCATGGGGCCTGGTCTCCTTCCAATGCTTGAGACGGCCAAGTGCACTATAAATCTTCTCTTCGGCATGTTCTCGAACACTACAGGTATTAAATAGAATAATATCCGCATTCTTCGGTGTCTCGACTCGTTCATAACCATGAAGAACCAATTCGGATACTGCCAGTTCGGAATCGAGTATATTCATTTGACAGCCTACCGTTTCGATATAAAATTTGCCGGATTCCATTTTTAGTCTTTTACTTTCGTTTGTTCGTTTTGTTTATTACTGAAAATATATCTTGTAGTATAACTCTTTTCCAATCCGTTTCAAGTGGATTGAGTTTGTATTAAAGTGTAACGATATAATGTAGTTGTGTTAAATAATCAATAAAAATAGAGTTAAATGAGGAAGTTTGGTTAAAATACTATAAAATTGGTAATTTAGGCTTGAAAAAAAATCTTTTTAGTGTAGGATAGTTTAAGGTATGGGTCGAGTTTTGTTTAGATAAAAGAACTCAATCGTATAATACATCATTTGTTTCCGTTAGGAGCAGAATTGAAATATATCATAAATTTATATCAATGTGTGTTTTGGGCCGGATTGCGGATTATTTGTCCGCTTGAAGGACAAGCAGGAGCCCCACCTGCTTGTAGTAGGCAATATGTCGATTGAAGAGCGATTTCGTATTGTATAAAAATCGCTTCTATACCAGATTAATCGTTTCGAAAAAAACGACGGCTGAAATGGAGTTTCCCCATGAAAATAACATCTTTAGACCAAAAGACAACAAATGAACTACAAGTGCTAGCCAAAAAGGCGAAAATATTTGGTTGGCATAAAATGCGAAAAAACGAATTGATAGAAGCATTGAATTCATTATCATCCAATTCCAGTGTTTCCAAGCGGCATGATGCGGCAAAATCAGATTCTAAAGTTGTGAAAATTAAGGGGAAAAAAAGGGCTGTTCAACAGCCGGATACCGAAACGACTCCGACCCCTCTTGACGATAACACCGTTGTAACTCCCCGTAAAAAAAAGTGTGTGGCTAAAGAGGAAATGGAAGATGTTTCTCAAGAAGATACACCAGCTCCCGTCAAAAAGAAAGTCTCTGATTCCACTTCTAAAAAAAGAGAATCCACGATAAACAAACACTCGATAAATAAACAAGAGGATAACATCGAATGTATCCCTAAAAAAGATGAAGGTATCCCTAAAAAAGAAGGAGTGAAAGTTTCTAAAAAAGAGGGAACTCCATTGACAAAAGGTGTTCACGTTTTAAAAAGAAAGGCCATTTCCAAATTATCCGATTCTGAACCTGTAAAGGATCCGACGATCGAAAAAGAAAAAGAAAAACCGAAAAAGAACGAACACGTCAAGAAGGAAGTTGTCAACAAGTCGTCCAGGAAAAAAGTAATGCCTGACAAAACTTTCGAGAAAAAGAAAATCGTTCCTGTTGCAGACGATAATAAAACTGTTTCGAAAAATGATGACAAAACGGCTGAAGGTTCGTTGGCAAGTGACAATATATCTTCCACAACATCTTCCGCATCTTCCGCCGAAACAAAAAAAGCGGAATTCCCTTTTTTAAAGGAGAAGGAAACCAAATCGAAAGAGTCGTCTTCAGATTCCAATCCGGATAAAGACCCTAATGCCGATAAATTTAATGCTGATAAAATTAATGCAGATAAAAATAATGCAGATAAAAATAAAGACACAGAAGTGGCTGCTAAAAAAGACACAGAAACGGCTGCTAAAGAGGAACCTGTCCCAATGACGGAAACGCAACGACATCAGGCCATGTTAAAGGAAAAACTATATTTCAATAAAATGTTGGGGTCTGCGTCACAAGATTCAAATGTCAAAGATCAGTTGCTTCTCATGGTGCGCGATCCCTATTGGCTTCATGCCTATTGGGAAATTGGAACGCCTCTGGTCGAGCGAATTCGGGTTGCCATGGGCCATTTATGGCATACCGCCGAACCTGTTTTGCGTCTATATCGAGTACATACCGATATTGTTGGAACTCTTCGACAGGAGTTTCTTTCCGATATAAAAATTCATGGCGGGATTAACAATTGGTATATAGATGTCGATAATCCTCCGAGTTCTTTTATGGTGGAGATAGGATATTTGGCACGGGATGGTCAGTTTTTTATTCTTCTTTCCAGTAATATGGTTGAGACGCCTCAACGATATATTCATGATGTTTTTGGTCATCCGGATCTCGGTTGGAGGGGAATTTCGTTTGGTACCTATCCTTTCAATCGGGATGAAAACAATGGTTTTTCCAATAGGGATGGTGATGGTATGGATATGCCTGGGGTAACAATGCGGAAAAATAAAAACGGAGATTCCACTTCACAACGTAATTTTGAACTTGATGTTGATTCGGAAATTGTAATCAAGGGCAAAACGGAGCCGAATATACAATTGACTATTAAGGGGGAACATATACGTTTAAAAGAAGATGGTACCTTTTCCATTCGTTATCATCTTCCGGAACGACGGCACGTATTTCCGATTGTGGCGGTTAGTACCGATGGTATCGAAACTCAAACAGTTATTCTCGCCTTTGAGAGAAATACGAAGGTTATGGAAACGGTTATTAAAGACGAAGAAAACGAATAGGAATCAATTGTGGAAATAATCCATTTCAAGGGCCTGATTCCGAGTTCGTTAAAGGGTGGGGTTCTATCGATCGGAAAATTTGACGGTGTCCATTACGGCCACCGACTGATACTCAATCGATTGGTGGAAATAGCGCGTCAAAAACAGGTACCATCTGTTATATTGACATTTGATCCATTGCCCGCAATGGTCATTCGACCGCAATTGGCCCCTCCATTATTGTGTACCACACCGCGAAAAATCGATTTGATTGCGGAATTTCAGCCGGACGCTCTCATTCTGCTTCCGACGACTCGTAATTTTTTAGAAATGACCGCTTCCAACTTCTTCGATCATTATATTAGAGAAACCTTTAATGCCTGTACTTTGGTCGAAGGTGAAAATTTTAATTTCGGTCGAAACCGGGAAGGGTCTGCGGCTTTATTACAATCTTTTTGTGCCCGATCCGGACTGGATATGGAGATTATTCCCTCTCAAAAAATGGAGGATCGAATAGTATCCAGCAGTATGATTCGTTCTTTATTACGGGAAGGATCTCTGGAACAGGCCAATCATTTTCTAACGCGGCGTTATCTTTTGAGTGGTTCGGTTATTCACGGAGAGCATCGCGGCAGCAGTCTGGGTTATCCAACGGCCAATCTCGGCTATCCACAGACCCTTGTTCCCGGCGAAGGTGTTTACGCCGCGCGTGTCTCGCGCGTTTCAAATAAAGGGGTATCTTGGCCTGCTGCCGTTAATATCGGTCCCAATCCGACCTTCGGAGGCCATCGACAAAAAATAGAGTCCTATTTAATCGGTTTTCAAGGAAATCTCTATAACGATAATATTGAAATTGAGTTCTTTAAGCGTCTGCGCGGTGTAATTCCATTTACATCCGAAGAATTATTACTCCGTCAAATGAAAAAAGATATCGAGCAATGTCTGGACATTGTTTCATCGGAAGGATCTCTCCATGTTTGATTACACACTGTTTCATCAAGACCAAAATACTTTCGCGCGCCGGGGACAACTAACCACTCCACATGGAACTGTTGAACTGCCGACTTTTATGCCGGTTGGGACTCGTGGTTCCGTTAAAGGTATCGAAGTCGAGCAATTGAAGGCGACCGGTTCGCAAATTATTCTCGGAAATACCTATCATCTCATGGATAGGCCCGGTGAAGATATTGTCGAGCATCTTGGGGGGCTGCATACCTTTTGCGGCTGGGAAGGACCCATCCTGACGGATAGTGGTGGTTTTCAAATTTTTTCTCTTGCCCGTCTCATGAAGATCGATGAAGAGGGGGCCGTCTTTCGTTCCCATACAGACGGTCATCTAATGGATCTAACGCCGGAACGTGCTGTTCGAATTCAGGAAAAACTCGGTAGCGATATTGCCATGGTTTTGGACCATGTTGTCGCTTTGCCGAATGAACGTTTGGTTATTAAAGAGGCGATGGAGCGAACAATCCGTTGGGCCAAACGCTGTAAAGAGGCGCATCAGAGAACGGATCAAGCTCAATTCGCTATTGTCCAGGGCGGGTTGGAGGTGGAAATGCGCCGGCATTGCGCGGAGGAACTGGTCTCAATCGGCTTTGACGGATACGCAATTGGCGGTTTGAGTGTCGGCGAACTCCCGGAACAGATGTACGACTGTCTGGAGAAGACTCTTCCTTTTCTTCCTGGAGATCGACCACGTTATCTAATGGGGGTTGGGCGTCCGCAAGACCTTCTGGAAGGAATCAAACGAGGAGTCGATATGTTCGACTGTGTTATGCCTTCCCGTAACGGGCGAAACGCCATGGCCTTTACCAATAATGGTCCACTGCGCCTTCGTAACGCTTGTCACGAACGGGATAATGCCCCCTTGGAGGAAGGCTGTCCCTGTCCCGCCTGCCGCCGAAGTCGGGGGTACATTCATCATCTGTTTCAAACAGGGGAAATGCTCGGCCCTATTCTATTAACACTTCATAATCTGACTTTTTATCAGCGTCTAATGGCCGAGGCTCGAATGGCGATTGAAAACGATGATTTTCTCCCGTTTTATTATGAAAAAATGAAAAATATTAATCTGGATAATTTGTAAAAAATAAAGAAAAGAAAAAACAATGTTTCATGGAACTTTTCTAAAAAAAAAGAGTCAAAATACTTTAGAATAGGGGTCCCTGACTTTATGAATGTTGGTAGACATTCCAGTGTAATTCAAAATACTGAAAAACGTTCAAAATATTGATTTATCGTTTTATCGCAAAAATAAAATAATCATTATATTTACTACAGTCGTTTCTTTGTCTATAATGATCAGATTCCAAATGACTGTTGTGTTTGACAGAAGTTTTGAAAAAAGAGCTTGAAATAAAGTTATGGGAAGTGGACTTATTGACGATGCCCAATTATATTAGGTAGAGTTGGTGCAACTTGATTTAATGGTGAAGGTATTTTCCGGAGCCTAAAGTCGCCCCGTTTAATATTTAGTATAAAAAATATATATTTTTTGTCCATTAACAAGGCCGTGTTATTGACAGGTGGAAATTATGACCTCATCTCTAAAGAGTAAAATGTCGTTGAGCAAGACATCAAACCGTTCTCGATCCGAATTGTGGAAAAAACTATGGAGGGGAAAGGAGGTTGATACTCTTGAACGCAGGCATTTACAGGTAGATCCGTTGGAGGAACGGTTACTATTGAGTCTGTCTGTAGCGACAGACTCCGATATTCTGGTAAACAACGAATGGCAGGATATTCGTGGGGATATCTCAGTTGCGTCTAACGAATCGGGTGATACGGTCGTTACATGGTGTGCGGCTGATCGATTAATTAATCCTGATTATGATTCAAACGATTCGACCAGTTCCTATTATCTGCTTGACAGTTCCGGAAATTATGTTACCGATCTTAACATTTACGCACGTTATCTAACCGACGAAGTTCAGAGAATTACCCTTCCGGATTCCCTCGCGCCTACCGGTACTTCCAGTGTCGGTGGTACATTTGAACTCCTTTACAGTCCGGCGGAAGTACAGCGTATCTCCTTCTTTACTGCCTCCAATCCGAATGGAATTTCCGATTCTGTGATGCAGGGAACTATTGAAATCGGTCTCTTCTCCGAAGGTACCCGATATTGGGAAACCTATACCTACGATGAAACCCTGACGCCCAAGGTAAATGCGGCAAATCTTCAGAATCTCATTCGTACAAAATACGGAAGTGAATATGCCAATGTTGTTGTAACCGCCTATAACGAACGGGAATTCGATATTACGTATTACGGTCAGGAAGGTAAAAATGTTGTAGAAATCGGTATTCGAAACTGTAGTTTTTCCTCGGGTTATCAAGGAGGGGCGGTTGCCTCTACTCTTCAGGAAGCAACCCTGATTACCTCCTATAGTTCCCAAAATGTTTCTGTGGGAATAACCGTTTCGAGTAATCCCTGGACGACCGCCGCCAATATTCAAAAGGCGTTCAGTCAGACGTTGGCTTCCGGTGTTTATGCTCCGGAAGGACGACTCTGGTATTACGACGAAGGAACACACCGCTACACCTTTACTTCTGCTAGTGCCCCTTTATCTTCAAGCAGTTTTAAGGAGATTGAGGTTACGGTTAATCCTGTTATCGATGCCGTGACAGGAAAGGTTAGCTTAACACAGTTTGATATTACCTTTACTGGAAACAGTGGTATGACCGATCAGCAATCACTTCTGGTCAATAGTGCTAAAGAACGCGGTTCTTCTGTCTCCCTGGTTCAGAATTATAAGTACATCGGTTCCCAACAGAATTTAACCCTTGTTTCCACCATTAAAGAGTGTAGTTCTGTTTTTCGGGTCAATTCTCCGGAACCGGCCGAATATCTGATTGATTATTATGACGAAGCCGGTAAACCTGTCTATGTCTACAACGCAGATGGAGATAAAATCCTTGCCGGAACCGGAAAAACCGATCAAATCAAACCGCAAGTCGCTATGGATGCCGATGGCGAGTTTGTTATCGTCTGGCAGTCTGCCGTTAATGATATTACCAATCCAACCAATACCTATGATGTCTATGCACGTCGTTTTGCCGTTCAGGGCATCGTTTCCAGTACTTTATACGGTAATGTCGTTGGTTTTTATACTGATGGAGGAATCGCGCAGGGAACGACAAGTAGCACCTATGTTCCTCAAGCAAACGAAGATCCCTATCTCGTGGATGTTTCTTCTGTTGCGCAAGCACAGGGCGTACGACCTTTAGCTGCCGAATTCCAGGTTAATATCACTTCCAGTTATGCTCAAATAGATCCGGCTGTCGCCTGTGATATCGATGGTAATTTCGTGGTAACCTGGACAAATGAATCTCAATGGGGCAGTTATTTCTCTGGAATTATGGCCCGCTGGTTCGATAAAACCGGCTTGGCTCAAACTGGTGAAGTCACTGTTGCTACTGCAAATAATGGTACTCCACGTTTTAGTAAATCCTACGTGGCAATGAGCAAGGAAGGTTATTCGGTTATTCTTTACCTCGTAGGTAATGACCTGTATCGTTCCGTCTTTGGAACGGTTACTTCGACAGATAATGCCACTCCGTTTATCAGTTATCAATTGGTCGATGACAATTCCTATGGCGCTAGTGTGGCCTTCGATTCCAATTCCCGTTATATTATTTCCTATACCAAGGAAACGGTAGCGAATGTTTCGAATTGTGATTATACCGATGTTTTTGCGGTCGCCTATCAAATTGTAAAGAATGTTAATGAAACCTATACGGAAACGGTTTGGAAAGATACCTTCCAGGTAACGGGACAATCAAGTACCTCTCGTGGAACTGTTGATCTTTACAATGATTTGTCCGTTATAGATCAGGGACGAATTAGTGTGGGAATGGATGCCGATGGCGATACCTTCTTCGCCTATCAAGGGTATGGCGATGATGTTCAACTCTCTTCCTATTGGTATAGATATGGCGCGGTTTCCCATACCATTACTGATTTGAGTCTGTCCGATTTCTTTACAAATGACCTTGTTTATTTTTATCGTCAGATGTACGACGGTAGTAAAATTTCCTATCAGAGCAAAAATGAAGATCTGCTCGGAACTACGGAAGAATTAACGGCTTTGATTCAATCGGGGATTGTCAATTATGACAATGCAACCTATTTTACAAACGGGATCCTTTATAAAGCATTGAATTATGCGAACGGTTATTATTATTCAGGGATTGATGTCGATACCTATATCAAGGCTTGTCTTGTTGGAGCGCAAACTAATTTTCCAAATATTACTGATGACCAACTGGCGCGTTTAAATTCCGTTTTGGAATATTATTTGAGAAATTTGCGCGGTGCATCCAATGATATTCTCTATTCCAAATTTGATAACAGTTTGGAGTCTGCAACGGGAGTCGCAACTGGAACGGTCAATAATTATCGTGACGGAAGTAATGCACGATATTACATAATGGTACCGACAAACCATATTGATTCCGGAACTGTTGTTTTGGATATTGCTCGTTACGACCGTGGTTTCTATGTAAATATTAATACCTATAATCAGCAAATTACCTTTAGCCTTGTTAAGACCGATGCCACGGATTCCGTCTATCTGGATGTTTCCAAGACACGAGATGCGTTAGAGACCGCGTTGGAAGGTTTGGACGAAGGTGCTAATTCGTTTTATGTTCGTACTGTGACGAGACAGGAACTGCTTGATTGGCAGGATACCGATTATGAAATATCCGGTGCGCTCGATGGTTATACCTATGGAACCGGAGCTGTGACGTATACGGTTTATGAAATCGTTTTCCAGAATGAAGCCCATGACTCCCCCTATGTCATTAAAGTCAATAGTGACAGTAGTGAATTGAAACTGGATGGGGAAGATGACGACAATAATTATTACTATCGTTATGGTGTGTTTTGTCAGCAGTATGGAAGTTATGGAACAGAACAGGGGAACGCCCATGTTGCCATGACCCCAAGTGGGAATGTCTCGGTCGTCTGGACACAGTCCTATATCGGATATAGTGCTTATTTCTCTGATACGTATGTCCCTGTCGGAAGTCCCACCTATGTTTATACCAGTCAGATCTATCTCCGTACCTATCGTGAATCCACCGATACCGCCGGTCCTACGGTTACTCAGGTTTCGCTTGCCGATGGTACTCGTATTGAAGAAGGGGATTTCGTTAGTTCCACAATTAAAAATCTCGTGGTAACTTTCGATGAAAATCTGAAAACATCTCAGTTGTATAATACAACGAATGGTAAACTCCACTCGGTAGATAATGTTGATAACTGGAGTATTCTTTGTGACGGCGTGGAATTGAGTAATTCCATTGAAAGTATCGTTTTCGGTTTGAGTTCGTCTCGTGATTTGGCGCAACAGAGCACAAACAGTTCCGTCAGTAATGGTTTACTGTCTCTAGGTTCCAATAAATGGGAAGCCGTTATTACCTTTAAGGACGGATGCGAACTGACAACCGGTAATTATACCTTAATTGTCAAAAACTATATTCAGGATACAAGCAGTAATGCGCTTTATTCACAAGGTCTTAATGTTATCGGAAGTGATTTTACTCTGAACTTCAGTGTGATTTCTCTTGATACGGTTTTGGCCTTCGATACTGCGGATGATCCCTACACCTCTTGGGCTGTAAATGAAACGGTCATCAGTGCAAACGATGGAACCGATAATATTACACGTGAAGACATTATTATTTCTGAGGGGGAAACGGCTGAATCCATTTTCAATACTCCCAATACACCCAATTCGGTTGCTTCCGATGCCAATGGTAATTTTGTTGCCGTTTGGGAAAGTGAAAATGATGGTATTTATTATAAAGTCTATGCACAGCGTTACGCCTTCGACGCGACCGGGAAACGTGTCCTAATCAACGAAGTACTGGTACAGGCTACAAAAGTCGATGGATGTAATACTACAGCACAACAGGCGTCTGTTGCCTTGGATGACCGTGGTACCTTTGTTATTGTTTGGGATCAATACAATACAGAGACCAAGAGTAGAGAAGTCTATGCTGCTCGATACGATCTTACCGGTACAATACAAGAGCTCAATGGTGTCAATGCCGCTATTCAAGTCAATATCGAAACAGATAATAACCAGCAAAATGCTAGTGTCGCGACCGATTCTGATGGTGATTTCGTCGTTGTTTGGGAAAGTTATGGTCAGGATAGTTCTACCTCCTGGGGAATCTATGGACGCCGTTTTACCCCTGATGGTTATTCGTTCGGAAAAGGAAATTCCCAACAGACAGTTACCTTTGGCGGGACGATTCTTCCCGATACCTATGCCTATCAAATTGGATATACCTATATCGGATATGACGCAAACGGTGAAGCACATCGCCAAACATTGTGGACTGAATATATTCCTCTCTCCGTTACAACTGAAGCGAATAGAACCGCTATTGAAAATGCTCTTTATGCGTTGACCTATACTGGCGTAGAGTATCTGCCTGTAGGTAAATCTATTGGGGACGATGTTTTTGAACAGGGTGATCTTTCTATAACAAAAGTCGGTTCTGATCAAATTCTGGTTGAATTTGCCGGTAATTTCTCCAATCAAACGGTGGAAATACTTCAATCGGCTACCTATTCAATTAAAGAAGATAAATCCTATTCACCCACTAGTCTGGTCTCCGTTAACATTGCTTCGACTTCGGTTGGTACATTCGGTACAGAATTCCTGATTAATGAAACAACTTCGAATCACCAACGTTATCCTTCCATTACCATGGACGCCGAGGGTAATTTCCTCGTTTCCTGGACCAGTTGGGGACAGGGGAACGATACCAGTTCTGAAACAAATATCTATGCCAAGAAGTTTGTCTCGAATCACTATTTGCGTTCTTCTTCTGGAATAGAGCCGATTGAACTCTCCGGAGCTACAGGAAATCCGTATACGGAGTATATTATTTCTGGAGACGATATTACGAATCACGTTGTCGATACGGGTACAGGTTATGAAGGCGTCTGTTTGGTTACCTATAGTAACGGTACTACGTCATGGACAGGAACAGGTACACTATTAACAACGGGAAGTCATATTTTGACCGCCGCGCACGTCGTTTGGGACACAACCACAATGTCTGCGGTTGATTCAATGTATCTAACGGTTACCTTTGAAACCGCCTATGGTATTTTTACCTATAAGGCGGAAAGTATCTATGTCTATCCCACTTATACCGGAACTCCGGCGACGGAAGTCGATTTGGCCGTTATTCAACTGACCTCCACGGTTAATTCCACAATTAAAGGCTTTGATATCTATCGTGATTCCGATGAAATCAGTCAAACCTTCTATAAAGTTGGTTATGGTTTGGCTGGTATGGGCGATGATGATGATACTGAAATTGCGCTACGGGAGACCGGAATTAAGCATGGCGGTTATAATACATTTGATATCACCGGCGATGTTCTTGGGGCCGGATATAGTTCCGGTCAGTTGGTTTATGACTTCGATGATGGAACCATCGCCAACGATTATATCGGTAATAATTTCGGAACGAACAGTGTTCGCCATTTAGGTTTGGGACTTGATAAAGAAATTTCGGCAGCGCAAGGCGATTCCGGGGGACCGGCTTTTATCAATGGAAAAATCGCCGGTGTTACCAGTTGGGGATCCGGTGACACGATTACTTTGACTGAATATGGTCCGCGTTTCGGTTCCTATTCGGCGGATGTGCGTGTTTCTACCTATGCCGACTGGATTGATGCCATTCTCGTTGGAGGTTTAGGATCAGAATTTCTGGTTAATGACGATTATGAAACGGGAAATCAAATTTGGTCGGATGCCGCTATCGACTTTGATGGTAACTTTGTTGTTACTTGGACAAGTTATGGTCAGGATATGCACGGAGACTCCCAGACCGGTATTACCTCGAAAGGTCTCGGTGGTATTTATGCAAAACGTTATATATCTGTCGGCGAAAATTACTATGCGGGCGAATCCTTCATGGTAAACGATTATACTGAAAACGATCAGATTCATTCGAAAATCTCAATGTCTCGCAGTGGTGATTTTGTTATTACCTGGGAGAGCTTTAAAGATAGAGAAAATCTGGCTTCCGATGTTCCTTCCAGTTTCGGTGTTTATGCGAAACGTTATCTCAATACTCTTGATTACTATAATGAATTACTGGCATTGAATAATACGACGCTCGTTACTGATAATGATAATACAAGTACTACTGATGGTACCACAACAACACGTTTGGACAACTACTTCGATTATGTACTAATCACGGGAGCGCTCCCGACAATTCCGGCGGGTTTGGAAGAAATTGCTATCAATGATAAAGGTTCCTTTGGTATTTATGGCCAATATGGATCCGAATTTATTGTCAATCAGACATTAGCTGGAGATCAGTTAGGTGTCAGTGTTGCCTTAAACAGTAATGGTGATATGATTTTTGTATGGACCGATACGGGTGTTCGTATTACCGATGAAAGTACAAGTCCCGCTATTCTCATACAAGGTTCCGAAGTTAAATATCGTACCATTACATTGGGTAGTGATACCAATCCACCCCATGTGACCCAAGTCAATGCCTATTATACTGTTTGGGAAAATGATGACACTGGAACTGCGCAGAAAATTGGAACGTATGAAATCTCGCTCCTTGATAATAACTATACCTTCCCGTTGGGGACAAGTCTGGAAAAATTGACCTACGAATTCAGTGAAGTTATGTTCACTTCGTTACTCAAGCAAATTTTACAGACAATAGATCCGGATAATTATTCCGATTCTTCCGCATATTATGCGGATATGATCGCCGCACTCAATAAAACCTATGTCAGTACAGATGACCCGGATACCAATACAATTAACAGTATTCTTAATTCCGGTAACTGGACTCTGTTACGTGATGGTGTTACCTGTTTCACCTCGTTACTCGATAATATCACCTATGAAGCCGTAACTGATGATGCCGGGAATTTCATGGGAACCTATCGCCTGATTATTAACTTTAAGAAAAATGGTGATATTAGTGCTGTTCCAAGTGGAAATTATGTTTTGACGCTCAGTGACAAGGTTACCGATCTTTTTAAGAATAAACTTGACGGTGATTATGATAATGTGGCCGGTGGATCTTTTTCCATTAGATTTACTATTCCTGCCACCTCTTCCAACGAAGTGCCTGGTGGTGAAACTGTTACGCCTTCAGGGGATAACGATGGTAAAATTTACACTAATTCCATCTATGGTCACGATTATTCTGATGTTGCCTGTTATGAAACATCCGAAGGTAAAACCTTCCTGGTTGTTGCGACTCAGGAACAAATATTACCCTATGATGAAGATGCTAGTGCAGCGTTTCCGAATGCTACCAATGAAAAAATCAATGTACAGGGGACGACAGAGCAATATCTGGTTCTGCGTCACATTGCATTCCGTATGTACAAGGAAAATGCAGATGGCTACATGATTTACAGTGGAAGTGAAATGACGGTCAATATGACATCAACTCCAGGTCAGGCATTGCCTTCCATCGCTGTTGACGGTCAGGATAGTTATGTAATCAGTTGGACTGGTGTTGGAACAAATTCCAGTTATGGTGTCTTTTCCAGAGCTTGTGTTAATGGCATTTGGAGCGAAGAAACACCGATTAATAAATCGTCCAGTATTTGTTATGATTCAAAAGTCGTTATCAGTGGTAATTATGTATTTTATGTCTGGCGTGAAGCTAGTACAGATCGTAACTCCACTGGAGTTAAGCTGATGGGGTGCTTTAAATATCTGTCTGATATTTCCAAGGGAGGAACTCCATTTGTTATTGCCGATGAAGGACAATACGATGTTTACGATTTTGATGTCTCTACTGACGGGAATGGTGATTATGTTGTTGCCTGGTCTGCCTATGGAAAATCTACTGGAACGAAAGATGTGTATGCGAAAACCTTCACGATGGGTTCGCTTTCCTCTATTGCTGTTATTAAAGATCGTTATAT
Source organism: uncultured Planctomycetaceae bacterium (assembly GCA_964442735.1). Taxonomy (GTDB): domain Bacteria; phylum Planctomycetota; class Planctomycetia; order Pirellulales; family Thermoguttaceae; genus JAUNBG01. Next base: position 31,694 of record CAYUAP010000009.1, read on the forward strand.
GGTCAATACAACGGTTGAGAATGAACAATACAGTACTTCCGTTTCAATGGATTCTTTCGGTAATTATTATGTTACATGGACGGACTTCAGTACAAATTATTACCATATTGCCGGACGGTCCTTCACCTTGTCCGGTGAATCCAGAAATTTTGTCGGAACAACTTCGGACGCTGTTATCAATACCAATATAAATAAAAACAGTTATGATAGTGATGTTGGAGTTTCCCGTGATGGTGAAACCGTTGTCGTAACTTGGACGGCCTTTAATGATGAAGGTGTAAATTATAATCCCGATACGGGAGCGAATCTTCGTGATAATGGTATTATTGCCCGTACGTTTAATGGGAGTGGAATAGCCATTTCCATCATTGACAGTGCGACCGATGGTGAATTTCTGGTTAACTCAATAACCAATGGAGATCAACTTCGTTCTTCTGTTGCCGTATTTAACAAAGGAAATTCTCTTCGTCCATTTGTGATTACCTGGAGTACTCCTAATGTTATTCTCCAGGACAGTGATTTGGATACAACAACATTGACCTATAATGGAACTGATTACGATCTTTATCCCGGCCGTTTTGAAATCGCCTACAAATATTATCCGACAACGGCAATGGCCACTGTTTCGACATCTACAACCACTACGAGTTTAAACTCAAATTCCACTCGACTGCGTTTTACGCTTAACGGTGTTGACAGTGATAGTTTAACTGGATATTATCGTCCAACTGTTGTTGCTCCCATTGCTGTTGCCATTAAAGAGGATACTAAAGAGGAAGATATTACGACCAAATTGACCGAAAACAATACAAAAATGTACCTCTCTGGTTCTGTATTTGTCTTTAAGGCCGATGAAACACGTAATGGTTGGGTTATTCAGGTTGATGGCAAGTCGATTGCTGTTGCAGAGACTGTTACTGATATTGTATTCAATCAGACGACCACCGATTCCAGTTCTGTCATTCTGGAAGGAACAGATCAAAATGATTCCTTGTACTTTGATATCGCCAATAATCGGGTTGTTTTGAGTAATACGACAGGAACGGTCGATGCCTTTACTGTCACCGTCTATAACGCTCAAAATATTCAGGTCAATGGTCAGTCAGGAACCGATACAGTTACGGTTAAGACTTCGACTGGAAAAGATTCCATTAAATTGGATGTCAATTTAATCTCCATCCTGGCAAGTACCGGATTACAGGCTGAAATTACTCAATTTGAAAATGCTGTTCTCAATACAGTTTCTTCGAATAATATTGTTGTTATGTCCGGTAGTACGAGCGAGAAGGAGAATAAATTCGAATTCAATACATCGTATGCGCGACTTGCTGGTTCGTCCTTTACGTATACCGTTTATGGAAACGCGCAAATTTCTGCCTATGCGGCTGGTGATAATGATTTGGCTGTCTTGAACGAAGTGAAAAACTTCTATACGACTAATTTCGTTTCTCTGGCGACACTTGCCGGTTACAGTGTTATTTTGAATAACTTTAAGACTCTGGTGGCAAATGGTGCCTCGACTTCGAACGCAATTATCAACGGTTCTAAAGGGAACGATATATTGAGTGCCACTGTCTCTTCCACGAACTTCAACTATGCCAACAAGGCCAAGGTGATCCTGTCGTCCTTTACTACCACTACGGTTAATGGAAATGGAGGATCCGATTCGGCCTATTTGACGACATTGGCCTCCGGAAAGAATACATTTGTCGGAAAGGAAAAAACAAGTACACTGTCCAACGGTCGTTATTCTTTGACCTTGAATAAATTTACATCGACTATTTTGGACGGTAGTGCTTCTGCTTTCGATTATGCTACTCTTTACGATACCAATGGAAACGATCTTTTAAACGCTACGGAAAATGAAGTAAATTATTTTTCCGATGGACAGGAAATCTATCGTTTGCTGGCTTTCGAGCAGGTCACCGCGAAAAAAACCATTTTCCGTGGTAATACCGATTATACCAAGGAAGATGCTGTCGATTACCTCTTCGCGGATAATTGGAATTATATTGAGGAATAATAATGACGGAGGAAAACATACTTGTTGTTTCCACCGAATTATTTCATCGGTTAGGATATTTTCAGGGGTTTTCAAAGGATATTGAAAAATATCGTTCGATACTCTTGGCTCCTGAAAATGTCTCTTTTGGGTTGCGTTCCCAAATGGAAAATAATCCGGATTTTAAACAATTGATTCCCTATATGATCTTCTGTTATACCGATAATGCGGGACAACTGTCTATTTTCACTTATATTCGTGGAAAAGGACAGGGAGAGGCGCGTTTGCATCAGAAAATGAGTATTGGTGTCGGTGGTCATTTAAATGATCACGATAAAAAGACGAATCAACAGAACACAAATACATTTCATGATCTCTATCATGAAGGAATGTTTCGTGAATTTCATGAAGAAGTTCGTACTAACAGTCCCTATACAGAGTGTTGTGTTGGAATGATTAACGATGACTTGACCGAAGTGGGCAAGGTCCATTTAGGAATTGTTCATCGTTTCGATTTGGTAAAGCCCGATTTAGTGGCCAACGAAAAGGATTTAATCGAATCCGGTTTTCGTCCGGTTGAAGAACTTCTGGCTTTACCGGAAGATCGATTTGAATCCTGGACTTCCATTTCTCTAAAAGCTCTTTTCGCTTAATCACCAAATGCGGGCTTTGCCCGCGTTATTATCCAAAATGTATGCGAATATTACAAGACCGTAGGAATGAAAATAGGTGGTGATTATCAATGATAAATAATAAATAATATTGTCTTGTTTGTATAGTTGTTTTGGTAACCATTCACGAACGATTTTGGAACCATGGATATCACGGATAAACATAGATAGTCTGCCGTAAAATACAATATTTTACAATAACAAAAAAACATTTGTATCTATTATAAAAAATAATTTTATCATAAAAAGTTTGTTTGCCAAAAAACTATTCGTGAAAATCAGTGTTATCTGTGATTTAACTTTATATCCATGAACGGTTACATTGTCTTGTTTGTATAGTTGTTTTGTTTGTATATACTCAAGGTTGTTATAAAAGTCTATTTTTCAAAACAGGCGAGACGCCTGTTTTGGAGGATACGGAAGAGACCTGTCTGCTGTCAGGCATGGCGTCCGCGCTCCCAGGAAATGCCGAATTTATAACGTCGTACCGTATAGTTGTCTTGTTTATCGGTAATCACAAGACTGTTTTCACGGTTTATTTTTCAGTTCTTCAAAACGTTTTTTCCATAGGGAATCGCCTTTTTCCGGCCATGTTAATAATATTAGTCGAACCATTTTTTGAGCACGTTCCTCTTCTCCCAACTGTCGATAGAGCTTGATAATGGCCTCCTTTGCCTGCCAACTTCGAACGTCAGTAACGTTTGTCCGTTTTACAACCTCGTTCCAGAAGTGAATGGCGGTTTGCAAGGCCTCGACATCCTGCTCCCGACTTAAAATCAATGCCGTTTTATAGTATAAATTGATATCCTCCGGATTCTCTTTTAAAAGTGTCCCAAGAATGGTTAAGGCCTCCTGCTTTTTGTTCAGGAGAAGATTGGCATCCGATTCCAGTACACGTACCGTAGAACTTGAAAATATCGGATCCGCGGGCCAAGCTTGACGAAGATGTTCCAACTGTTGAAGATATTCGTTTGCATTGTCCCGAGACAATGTGTTTTCCAACTGATCCTTTTGAACGTTGGGAAATAGAAGAATAAAGGCATCCTTGGACCGATTCTGTTCTAATAAAAGAATCGCAGTCTGAAATCGAAATAATTCGTATTTTTGTGATTTCTGGAAATGCTCGATCCATCGAATTCGATACTGTAAATAGTCCTCCAGAGATAGTTCGCCTGTCCGATGAAATACCAAGGCCTGTTCCAGACCTAAAGTTGCAAATTGTTCCGCTAACGGTTCTTCTGGATATTTAAGGCCCAGATCGAAAAAACGGTTCATTAGTTCCGTTTTTAAAGACTTCTCTTCCTGATCATTTGTTCCTTTAATTTGACGTAATTGAAGATCTGTTATACCAAGAGCTCGTCCTGACAACCGAAACGCTTCCTTCCGATTGTTCTGTATTAAAGCCTGTTCCGCTGCCTGATCATATAGACGAATTGCTTCCTGAATATTACCGGATTTCCAGGCATTCTCCGCCAACGGTTCCAATTCCGCCGATATTTCCTTTTGCTGTCTCTGAATTGTAATGGTCAACTGTGAACGAAGTTTTTCATCTTTTATGACTTTTTTAACCGATTCAATCTTTTTTTCCAGATTTCTCTGTTGTACGGAAGACGACCGATACCACTGCTGACTATAAATTTCCAGAAGAAGTACTGCGGTCGGATAGAGATATCGTTCCTCGTCAAGAAGGGCCTCCTGTTCCCGTTGAAAAAGTAATTCCCCTTTTGTTACAGCTATTTCAATAAAGCCACGCTGAAATACCCCCTGAACAAAAGTATATTCCAATTCGTAATTGTCTAATTTTTGGTACAATACATACGGCTCCTGCGCCGACACCAGTTCGATTAAACTCAATAGAATCAAACTTGTAAAAAGAAAAAAATATCGCATTTTAAATTTCAATTCAAATGTTCTCCTTTTATAAATATTAGGTAAAAGGATTCGCAGAACATAGTCCGTTTAAATAAAGAATTAATGATTGTAATATTTGTTTTTAACTCTGTACGTTTTTATGGAAGATCCATCAACGGTTTGAGGATGATATTTTTACGTATCAAGCATTCCTTTTTTTTACAGGCTGGCGCTTCGCCATTCGTTCGTTGAACATTCGAGTAATTTCCCGTTCAACATTTTGATGAACCTCTTCTTCGGAGAGGAGGGAATAATCTTCATACAGCATTGGCGTACCATATTCGACGATAACAGGTTTTTTAAAAAAATGGGGGTATTTGTCTTTTCGTGATAGAACGTCAAAGGCACCAACAACAACAGTGGGGACAATTGTCGCTTTACTTCGAAAAGCTAGTGTGATATATCCTTTTTTAAAGGGGGTCAGTCTACCGTCTTCCGACCGGGCACCTTCAGGAAAAATAACGACACCTTCATTATTTTTGAGACGGCGTAAAGTTTCCTTGATACCGGTGAACCCAATTCCTTCCTGATCCAGAGGAATAGCGTCCAGAGAGTCGATTAGCCAGCCGAACGGCTTGAATTTAAAGAGCGTTTTGCGGGCTAGATAGTTGACTCGACGCCAAAAACCACAACCAACAGCGGGAGGATCAAGAAAACTCTGATGGTTCGAAACGATTAATAGTGGCCCTTTCGAGGGTATGTTTTTGCGTCCATAATGAATCAGACGAAAGCAGAGGAACATACTGATATGGGCCATCGTTCGAATCAATTCGTACCAAAGGATATGAATAAATGATATGTGACGATCTCGTCTTTTTTTTGATTTATTTTCCATAATAATTATATCTATAATAATTATTTCCATAATAATTATTGATTAAAAGGTATTTTAATATAAAAAGCAGGTGAAATGCCTGCTTCCAAGATAGGGACAAGACCCATCTTAACGCCGAAGTTGTTTGGAAGGATTTGGAGCTTCTCGGGAGAGTGGTTTCGTTGGGACCATTTTTTTGGGGGCTTCTGATGGTTTGGATGTTGTATTTTCAGATGATTCCGGAGTACTTTTTTCCTGGGCCACAGGCGTAACGGCACGTACCTCTGGACGATTATATTCCCAGAGCCATCCGTCCGGAGTGAACATTAAACCACGTAATATGACAACTGAAAATGCGGTTAATAGAAAGAGAAGAACACCTTTTCCGAAATTATCGTCGAATATCATCATAGCCGCGATTGCCCCCAAAATGACAATTGGAATAAAGTAGACAATAAAGGCGGGACCAGGATTCAAATAACCGTAGAATAATTCAAATATCAGCCAAACTACTGTAAAACAAGCGGCCGTTAATGCGGAGCGTTTGTAGAGTTCATTTCCCAATAGAATTTCCAGGTCATTTTCATCCCGAATCATCATGTATCCGAAGGATGTTAATGGAAATCCGATGATAAAGACACCCAAGAGACCAACAATATCTTTTATCAGACCGGTTTGCCAATATCTGAATAAATAGGCAATAGCACAAGTCACAAATATACCCAGAAGAGCCAGGGAGATCTGGGCAATCGTAAAATGAAACCGTGTTTGAAGGATAGGTCGAAGTGTATTACCCCCTTTTACTGTTTTCCCTCCTGATGTTATATCATCCGGAGCATGAATGACAAGTTTTTCTTTTGGTATTTCTATGATATGCCCACATTTTGGACAGGGACCCTTTTTCCCCGCAAATTGGTCACCTACCTGAAATCGTGTCATACAACCTGGACAAATTACTTCAATGGCCATTATCGTGTTCCTTCCTGTTATTCGATGAAGAACGTGTCTTTTAATATTTAAGTGTGATTATTTCACCCATGATCACGAAGGGGGCGTTACCAAATATCCAAAATCTCTTTGGTATTTCCATAGAGCCTGATTTCGTATCCCCTCCTTCACAATTTTAACGAAAATAAAAAGACTTGGCAAGATTAAATTTCATTTTTATCGAAACAAATAAAAAAATAGGGTGTTTTCTTTTTTATAGGAAAAGAGAAAAAATAGAATTGTTTAAATTGTCTCTTTTGACATTTAGCCGCAATTTTATTATTCTATGTATTATTTATGTTATGGGAAATTTAACGAGTTATTGAGGAGTTGATTTATGAAACGATTGTTATTGTGTGTCGGATTATTGTGCGGACTAATGCTGACGGGCGATATCACGTCTGTCTATAGTCAAACGGAAGGTAGGTCTGGACGGCAAAATAACCGTCAGCGAACACCACGTAATGATAACGACAATAATCGACAGCGGAGAAATCCATTTGAATCGGCCATGACAGAAGATGGTCAAATTGATTTATCAAAACTGTCGGAAAATATGCCGGAAGAAATGAAGGAGAACTTTAAAAAGGCAGACAAAGATAATGATGGTTTTTTGAGTCGTGAAGAACAGCAAACAGCGTTTAGTGGAATGCGAATGGGGGGTGGTCAAGGTGGTCCAGGCATGATGGGGGGCGGAATGAGCCGAAACATGTTTGGCGATGCACGTTTGGAAGATGGTCGTATTCGACTCTCCAAACTGCCAAAAACGCTCTCCAAGGATATGATAAAGAATCTGAAAAATGCGGATAAAGACAAAGACGGTTATTTGAGTCGCGAGGAACAGCAGACCGTATTCGGAAATATGCGCGGTGGCATGCGTGGACAAGGTATGATGGGAGGTCCTGGTATGGGAGGTCCCAATATGTTTGGTGAAGCACGTCTGGAAGATGGTCGAATCGATCTGTCCAAACTGTCGAAGGAGACACCGAAGGAAGCCCTTGAAAACTTCAAAAAGGCCGATAAAGATAACGATGGTTTTTTGAGTCAGGAAGAGCAGCGTTCCCTGCGCGGTGGAATGGGTGGTTTTGGTATGATGGGAGGTCCTGGTATGGGAGGTCCCAATATGTTTGGTGAAGCACGTC
>CAYUAP010000009.1:39320-49483 GCA_964442735.1 uncultured Planctomycetaceae bacterium
TGGGTGGTTTTGGTATGATGGGAGGTCCTGGTATGGGAGGTCCCAATATGTTTGGCGAAGCACGTCTGGAAGATGGCCGAATCGATCTGTCCAAACTGCCGAAGGAGACACCGAAGGAAGTCCTTGAAAACCTTAAAAAGGCCGATAAAGATAATGATGGTTTTTTGAGTCAGGAAGAACTTCGCGCGAGTTTTCGTGGACAGCGTCGTGAAGGTGGTTTTGGTCCTCGTGATTCTGGTGATAATAATGGCAGACCGAGTCGTGAAGGTGGTTTTGGTCCTCGCGATTCTGGTGATAATAATGGCAGACCGAGTCGTAACAATCGATCGGACCGTCCTGGTCGAAGTGAACGCGAGGCTGTTGTTCAAGATCGATTGATTAAAACCGAAGGTGAAACGCCTGGCAATATGTTTGTTTTTATTCCAGCCAATCAGGATTTTCAATTCTCCGTTTCGGTTGATAATCGTGAAAAAGGGGAAAAAGCGGCTATTAAGGCCGATTACTGTCTGGCAAAGTATTCTGTAACTAACAAGGAATATAAAGCCTTTATCGACGATACCAAATATGAAAAACTTCCAAAATACTGGAAGGATGGTAATTATCCGGAAGGAAAAGACAATCATCCGGTTGTCCAGGTTTCATTTGAAGATGCCAAGGCCTACTGTGACTGGCTAACCGCAAAAGACAGTAACTGGACCTATCGTCTTCCAACGGAAGCAGAATGGGAAAACGCTGCGGCAGGTCCGAATAAATTGGCCTATCCCTGGGGAATTTCTTCCAATGTAACCTATACCAAGGGTGTTTTAACTTCTGAATTCAATTACAATGGAGTTTTTGCCGCTAAAGTTATTCTGGATAAAGAAAAAGACGCCAGTATTCTCTCCATTAACAAAACGGGCTTGGTTTCGAACTGGAAATCGGAAGATGCAAAGAAGAACTTCTTGGCCACAACTCTATTTCGTCAAACGGTTCTGGACGGAGGTAATACAACACCGGTCGATCTGTATCAGGAAGCCTATTCGCCATATGGATGTTACGATATGGCAGGTAATACATTTGATTGGACATGTTCTTCAATAACCGCATCGAATGGAGCGGAAAATGGGGAAGTTGTCAATGCCATTCGTGGTGGTTCCTGGTATTCCAACGCCAAGAGTTGTTCCGTAATCAATCGGGGAGAAGGTCGTTTTCCCAATGGTTCCTATATCACGGTTGGTTTTCGAGTTGCTGCCCAAAAAAAGTAGAATAATACATAGAGTGTAAAAGACCGAAAATATTCTTTATTTCGATGTTCGGTCTTTCGTGAATTGATAATATTCCTTAAACTGTGAAAATATGCGTTATCCTGGAATTTCGGTTTTTATGTATTTGTGTTCGCTTTAATCATTTGGCCAAAAGGGAAACCGGGATTCCGTATCGTCTTTATCCACGGTTTGATGCTATAATGTTGAATGGTATAATGTTGAATGGTATAATCCTGTCTTTTCCAGGAGCTCGGACATCTTGTCGTCCGTATTCTCCAACACAGGCATCCCGCCTGTGTTGAAATGAAAGCATTTAAAACAGCCTTGAGTATATAATGTTACTTTATCAAATTATAGTGCTGATTTAGTCGTAGTTTTTGTGACAGGTGTTTCGGCTGTATTCCATAATCCGCGTTTTTCTTCTTTTGCTTTATTTTCCGCTTGACAGAGCTGTTCTTTGATTGCGGTGGAAAAGTTATATTGAAGTTCCGCATGTGCCAAACCGTTACGAACCAGTTCTTCGTTTAATAGATAATTGCCCTTTTCATCCAAATAGATTAAAGCTAAACGGCGTCCATAGCGATCTGTTTTATTGCCGTCTGCTTTTAAATAGACTCTGTTACCGAATTCTTTAATCCTTTTTTCTACATATTCCAAGGCATCCACGGCAAACGGTTCGGCGGAAGTATTCCTTTTAGATCCTGCGGAATTGTTATTTTGAGATGCCATTTCCGGAGTATCAATGCCAATAAAACGGACTCGTTCTCTAATAATACCGGAATTCACGATAATGGTATCGCCGTCAACACAACGTTCCACGTAGCAGTATTCCACCTCGGGAATAACACGTTGTGCGATTTTCTCTTCCATTTGTTTTTTCCCCTTCGACTGCGATAGGGAGAAAAAACCACTTCCCTCTTGTTGTTGTGTCCTGTTACGTGATGGGGTTAATGAAGAGTTCGGAACATTATTTGACGTAATAAAATAGAGAAAAAAACAAATAAACAGAATTACGATGATTGTAATATAGAAGCTGCCTCCACCTTGTGACATATTTTTTCCGTAACCAGCCGCCATCGATCCACAAAAACGACCTACATCTTTATAACTTCCATGCATGTAATCTTCTCCAATTTTTTTGACGAGGTTTTAATCGGTTGCCACATTTTTTTCGTAGATAGTGATATTGTTATTTACTGAATTGTAGATCACAATAACTTCTGTATTCAAAATAACCGGATAGAAAACTTCTTTTTCGTCTGTTTTTTCAATTTCGGACGAATTTTCCGGGCGCGGAAGCTCCATAATGAAGCTCCCGTTTCGATCAAACAGACGTAAACGCGCTATTTTTCCTTTTTCGGAGGTCAGTACATTACCATTACTGAATGTATCCAGGTAAACAGGATTCATATTGCCGGAAAAAGCGTTAGAATGGCCGGGCTGTTTATCCCAGGAATGCTCTTTTTGCCAGATTCCGTCTTCTATATTAAAGGCCTCAATTCGATATCTCGTTGGATTGGTTACCAATAAATGACTTGGTATATTATCGACCGCCATTGAAAAATAGGGTTCTGCCGAAAAAGTAAAACCTGGAAAATCGGAATTATCTTCAGGAAGACCTATTTTTAGGACATTTTTGAGATCTTTCAGATCGTAACGAAGAATGACTTTATTATTACAATCTGCTAGAAATAACCATTGATCCCAAGCCTTCATGGATGAAATCAGGGCGTTACCCTTTAATTTTATCAAATTGGTACCACTGTCTTTTTGCTGGGGATCCAAAACGGCAATGGTATCACCAAACGCGATATAAAGCAGGGAAGGGACGTTCTCGTCACCAGTAAAATAGAAGCAGATGGCAGTTGGTAACGTATTCTTTTCTTCCTTGCTATCGGCAGTACCAGCCTTAAATGGTAAATTTTGAAGCTGTTTTCCCTTGTTATCGTAACAGCAAACACCTTTACGGTCTGCAACCCAAAAGGAGTTATCTTTTCCGGCGCATAGTACCAGGGGTTTTTCTTCTTTTATTTTGAACGTTTGTGTTGGAACATAATTTGGCTGTGCGGAATTAACCATCGTCATTTGTGGAACAGATTCATGTGTCTTTGTTGGAATGCAAATCAGAACGACAGCTCCAATAACAGCAATAACAAGAGCACTGATCAAAAGAACGATCCAGGTTAATTTCGTATTGACTACGTTGGAATTGCCAAAAATAAAATAATGGGTATGTCCAGCAGTATCACACCATTTATAACTGCTATTATCTTCGGATTTTTTACCTTTTTTTGAAGTCATTTTATTGTTCCTAATCACGATCCAATTTTGAGTTGTATTAATTCTCCGGCATTTGTGATTTAGCGTTTTGTACTAATTGTGAAGCGATTTTAGCGATACGTGTAATTTTTTTCTCGGGAACATTATCGGCAATGGTTGCGATAAATCCACCATAGGGAGTTCCGAGACAATCGAACAAATGTGTAATCATTTCTTCCTCGGCATTTTTGTCATCGGTTATCAGTTCATCCAGACGCACCGCAAAACATATTTTTCCGCGGTGAAGTCTTCCAATTTCCGATAGTTCCATTTTATAGGGTTCTTCGATTCGAATAACATCCACACCGATTTCTTTTAAATCGCCGAAGAATTCGGAACTTTCAGAAGAAGTCCTGAACCATATATGAAGTCCGGATTCCTTGGCAAGTTTGAACTCTCTTGCATAATGTCGTTTTAGAAGACATCGCCACATGGATAAAGTAATACGGGAAGTTTTTCGAGGCCCCCAATCATCACAAAATTCAACAGCGTGAAATCCTTTACGCATTAAGAGATCGAACATATCCGATTCGAACTCAAATATATACTCCATTAGTTCAACGAACCTATCGGTTTCGACGAGAAAATCGACGGTACTCAATTCGGCACCACGCAAGGCACTATAGATGGAATAACCACTTAAACCGAATGAGGCAATTCGATATCGATCTTCGCAAACTTGTGCCATTTGGACTATCCCTCCCAAACGTCTGGGAGCGTCCATGGTTGGAATTTGCAAGAGATCGACCTGTTTCCATTCAGGAAGTGTTGGTTCTGTTGGAACGATCCAGGAACCACTCTTTGATTTGGTACGGGCAAACCCCCATTCACTTTTTTGAGGGTTATCGACATCACTCAATGATAGATCATACGTTAAGACATCACTGTGCTTTATATTATCGCTGTCGACCCAGACAGGTACTCTATCTGGATTTCTAAATAAAATCGCACGATCAACAGTTGATTTTCGCGTCGGCATTTGTTTTTATTACCTCCATTCTGACAACGGCAGAACGAATCCAATAATGAATTCGTTCTTCTGCCTATCTAAAAAACATAATTTATTAACAGGTTAGCAGAGAGAGAATCGTTTGTCAACTATACTATCATTAATTTCTGTAAAAAAGATAAAACGGGGAAGGGAATAATCCCCATTATCATACCATTGACCTTTATCATACCATTGACCTTTTATAGAATAATGATAAAATTTTATTTAAAATAGAAATAGTGTTATTGTTCCAGCAGGGGCGGAAATATATTCTGCTTCCCTAAAGGTGTTATGGACTTTGTGTCAGAAAAGGAGTATACAGTGCCTCGTATAGTTGTATTGGATAATTTATCACAAGACGGTCTCGATTTATTAAAAGCCGCGAATATTGAGTTTGAGGAACATATTGGTCTAAAAGGCGAAGAACTTCAAAAGACTCTTCAGAATTTCGATGGTGCCGTTTGCCGTAGTGGTGTCAAAATTACTGCAGAGGCTCTTGAAGGGAATAAACGTCTTCGCGCAATTACTCGTGCGGGAGTTGGAGTTGATAATATCGATTTAAAAGCGGCAACCCGCCATGGTATCGTTGTTATGAATACTCCGGGTGGTAATACGCAGTCTACTGCAGAACAGACGTTCGCTCTGATCCTTGCGCTCAGTCGTAATACACATCCTGCCTATCAGTCCCTGATTGAGGGACGTTGGGATCGTAAAAAATTTACAGGGCATCAGTTGGCCGGTAAAACACTCGGTATCGTTGGTATGGGACGAATCGGTCAGGTTGTAACCAAGTTCGCCAAGGCGTTTGGTATGAAAGTTATCGCGTTTGATCCCTATTGTACTCCACAAAAAGCCAATGAACTCGGAATTACATTGTATGAAAAACTGGATGAGATTCTTCCACAAATCGATTATCTGACCGTTCATACTCCGTTAAACGATACAACCCGTAATTTAATTGATACAAAACAGATTGAATTACTGAAGCAGGGGGCCTGCCTCATAAATTGCGCACGTGGTGGTATCTATAATATGGACGCGCTTGTTGAAGGTCTTAAAAGCGGTAAATTGGGTGGAGTTGCCTTGGATGTTTATCCGGAAGAACCTTGTACTTCCCATCCTATTTTTGGAATGCCCCATACTGTTTGTACTCCACATCTGGGGGCTAGTACTGAAGAAGCTCAAACGAATGTCGCTCTGGAAGCTGTCGAATTGTTAATCGATTATTTACAGAACGGTGTAATTCGTCAGGCAGTTAATTTCTCTTCCCTGGATCCGGAAACATTAAAAGACCTTCGGAGTTCGCTTGATTTAGCCTATCGACTTGGTATTGTTGCCAATCAGGTTATAAAAAGTGCCATTACCAAGTGTGTCATTAAATACAAGGGCGAAGTCTGTAAAAAAGATACGTCGCTTGTTTCTTCCGCTTTTGCCGCCGGTTTACTGACGAATATTACATCGGAAGATATCAGTATTGTTAGTGCCAAACCCATGATGCAAGATCGCGGAATTGAATTGGTCGAAGAGAAAACAAACGAAACCGGTGTTTCCTTCGAGTCTGTTATCGGTGTTGAAATTACAACAGATAAAGGAATTACCTATATTGCCGGTTCGCTCTTCGGTAATAATATGCCTCGTTTGATTCAGGTCGATCATGTTCGTCTTGAAAGCTATATGGACGGAAATTTACTTCTGTTCCAACATAAAAACGTACCGGGTGTTATTGGCGAATTAGGTTCGATTATGGCTAAATATAATATTAATATAGAGCACATGACCGTTGGAAGATGTTTTGGTGAAAAGAGTGCTCTTTCATTAGGGATTCTTTCTCTGGACTCTATCCCGGATGTTGCTGCCATGGAAGCTGTCGAGAAGTCTGCGAATGTCGAACGAGTTCTGTCGATAAAGCTTCCTGAATTGGGTGTCTATCCCGGTTGGTTGAACTAACTAAAACTAAAATACGGATGTTTCATTCGTAACGTTAATGGCTGAAACGTGGTTATTTCAGCCTAAAGATAATAGATATAACATACTGTTGGGTATAAAATCATAGGAGAGTATTATGGCAAAGCAATTAAAAGTAGCTGTTATAGGTGGAGATGGAACCGGACCGGAAGTTGTAGCGGAAGGCGTAAAAGTACTTCAGGCTGTAACAAAACTGGAAAATATCGATTTGCAAATGAAAAAATTTGATATCGGAGGCGAGCGTTATCTTAAAACAGGTATTATTATCACCGACGACGAGATCGCAGAATTGGGAACCTATCCTTCTATTCTTCTGGGAGCCGTTGGTCATCCGGATGTCAAGCCCGGCATTTTGGAACAGGGACTCCTTTTGAAACTGCGTTTTGCTTTTGACCAGTATATTAATCTTCGGCCCGTCAAACTGTTTCCGGGCGTTGAAACACCTTTAGCCAATAAAAAGCCTGAAGATATCGATTTTGTTGTCGTCCGTGAAAATACAGAAGATATGTATATCGGGACTGGTGGCTGGATGAAGAAGGGGACGCCGGATGAAGTTGCGACCCAGGTTGCCATTTATACCCGAAAAGGTTGTGAACGTTGTATTCGCTGGGCTCTTGAATATGCACGTAAACGTAATAACCCCAAGGGCAAGATGGTTACACTTGTGGCCAAGACGAATGTATTATCATATGGTCATGATCTTTGGTGGCGAACCTTCCAGGAAGTCGGGGCCGAATATCCTGATATCAAATTGGATTACAATCATGTTGACGCCTGTTGTATGTGGATGGTCAAGAACCCGGAATATTATGATGTTATTGTAACGACAAATATGTTCGGTGATATTATTACCGACCTGGCCGGAATTCTTCAGGGGGGAATGGGCGTTGCCGCAGGTGGTAATATCAACCCGGAAGTTGGTGGTACAAGTATGTTTGAACCGATGGGTGGGAGTGCTCCAAAGTATACCGGTATGGGCGTTATCAATCCGATCGCGACTATTTCGGCAACGGCCATGTTACTGGATCAGGCGGGATATGCCAATGCGTCCGCTCGCGTTATGAAGGCAATTCAGTTTGTTACCGGAAATAAAATGAAGAGTCAAGCGGCCGGTAAAATGGGTTATTCAACCTGTGAAATTGGCGACCTTGTTTGTGAAAATTTGTAAATAATGAGTGAACATTTTTATTGCTCCGACCGTGCCCGACCGGAATTTCTCGTTGATGGTAATATCGTTTTAGCAGGGCAGGAGGCGCAGCATATTATTCGTGTTTTGCGCAAAAAGCCCGGAGATGAAGTTTTACTCTTCGACGGAATAGGGCATGAATTCCGAACCGTAATTGAAAAAATGGATAAAAGTACTCTTTCCTTGACCATTTTGGAGACACGGGAAGAAGAAAAGGATACGATTCCGGAATTGACCATGGCTGTAGCTCTTCCAAAAGGAGAACGGCAAAAGTGGTTGATTGAAAAATTAACGGAATTGGGTGTTTACCGTTACATTCCAGTAAAAGCGGAACGGGCCGATGTTAAAGTGGATGCGGATGTTATTGAGCGGCTTAAACGTCAAGTGATCGAAGCATCTAAACAATGTGGTCGACTCCGGTTAATGGAAATTCTTCCGGAGATGAATCGTCGGGAAATATCGGAACGATTTCCTTTTACGGACGAGATGAACGAATTATCGTCTATAAAGATCTTGGCGCATCCGATAACGGATGGTCAATTCGGACAATATAGTTTTGTGGACTTAATCAATAAACTTCGATTAGAACAGAAGAAATTACGGCATATTTTGGTCGTTATTGGTCCGGTGGGAGGCTGGACCGATGAAGAGGTCCAATCGGCAGTTGATGACAAGTGGCCGATTCTTGATTTAGGGCGACAGGTTTATCGTGTGGAGACGGCAGCCATTGTTGTCGCCTCACTTTTTCTCCACCTGTAACAAACTCTAGTATAGTATATGTCGTATTTGAAAAATTGGTGGATGCGTCCAGCCGGAGGTTATGAAATTTTCCGGATAGCCTTTCCAATGGTTATTTCATCTGGTTCGTTTGCTCTTATGCAATTAACGGACCGTATGTTTCTGACTTGGTTTGATCCCCTTGCAATGGGGGCTTCCTTTACAGGAGGACAGTTACCATGGTTTCTCGTAGCTTTTCCTTTTTATATTGCCGGATATACCAATGCTTTTATTTCTCAAAATAATGGTGCGGGAAAATTACAGGAAATTGCCCCCTTTGTATGGCAGGGTATTTATGTGGGATTGTTTTTGTTTCCCCTCTTTTTCCTCTCTTCCTTTTTCTGTGACATTCCATTTCGTCTGTTTCGGCATTCGGAGGATATGATAGTCCTGGAGGAGGTCTACGCTCGTATTCTCCTCTACAGTGCTTCGGCCATGATCGCCAATGAAGCGCTTTCATCTTTTTTCAGTGGCAGAAAGAAAATGAAAGTTGTTATGTATGTCAATATATTTTCCGTATTACTGAATATTCTATTGGATTACTGTTTTATATTTGGTATTAACGGCTATTGTTGTTGGGGCTTGGCTGGAGCCGCCATAGCCACATCGACATCACAATGGGTCCGTTTTTTTACCTATTTTTACCTGATATGGCGGGAAAATAGAATTTCAACTTCCTTTAATTTTTTCAGTAGTTTTCATTTCTGTCGGGAAAAAATGTGGGCGCTCATAAAAAAGGGTGGAATGGCCGGTGTTCAATTTGTTACTGACGTGGGGACGTTTGCCTTTTTTATTTGCCTGTTGGGAATGGTTGGGGAAAAGGAAACAATAGTATCAGGGATTGTCTTTAATTTGAACGGTTTGGCATATATGCCGATTATCGGGATCGGAATCGCCGTTGTAACGATGGTGGGTAACAGAATGGGAGCCCAACGCCCGAAGTTGGCGAAAAGAGCCACCTTAACGGCATTACAATTGGCTGTTTGTCTCAATCTGTTATTTGTTCTGGCATATATATTTTGTCCGGATTTTTTCCTCAAGCTTTATACATGGAATTGTCCGGAAAATTTCGAAGCCCTTCATGATTTGACCGTAGTACTATTGAGATATGTATCCTTCTATATGCTTTTGGATACCATTGGAATTGTCTTCGGATCGGCGATACGGGGAGCGGGCGATACACTGTTTCCCATGTTGATTACTTTTATTGCATCTCCCATTCTCGTTATTGTAGAATTAATCGGTATTATTAATTATGGAGGGGATGTCCATTGGTGTTGGTCCGCACTGACTCTATGGATAGCATTTCAGTGTGTAGCCTTTACACTTCGCTTTTACCAGGGAAAATGGATGAAAATGCAGCTTTTAAATATGGTTTCACGGAAAGGAGAGACGGTATGAAATCGAACTATTCGCCAACGGGAAAAAATAAAATCGAATTACAGATGACTTCTATGATCGATGTTATTTTTCTACTTCTAATCTTTTTCATCTTTACGACAAATTTCGATGAAATCGAGAAATTACTCCCTACAGATCTCTCCATGCCCGGAGCAATGAAGACAGATATTCCAATAAAGACAGTCCATACCGATCTGGAAAAGATTGCCATAACCATTTCCGTCCAGAATAACACAATGTCTTGGAGCGTTAATCAGCGCCGATGTATAACATTGGAAGA
>CAYUAP010000009.1:49583-72046 GCA_964442735.1 uncultured Planctomycetaceae bacterium
TACAAATAATAGAGGAAATATAACATTTCAATTCCCCTCTTTGTTCTCCTTGTTCTAAACCTTGTTCCAAACCTTGTTCCAAACCTATTGCGATTCCTTTATCAAGAATCTCCGAATGCATGGTATTGTAAAGCATAATTCCTTCCTTTCCTTCAAATGTACGTGTAATGGCGTTTTTGAGTTGATTTTCTGTCAACCGATCTGTTGCTGCACAATAGGAACAAATTTTTTCAACATAAAATCGTATTCGATCTGTTAAAGAATAACCTTTAAAAGGATGAAATACATGTTCCAAGTAGACTGCAAGACGACCTGACGTTCCATATTTTAAAGCGGCAACGCACATTTGGGTTTAGAATAACACAATGTCTTGGAGCGTTAATCAGCGCCGATGTATAACATTGGAAGAGGTTCAGTCTGTTTTAACGGATTTGGGAGTACTGGCTCCGGATACTCCCGTTATTATCGCTCCAACTAAAAATGTTCCTATCGAAGCACTTTTGGATGTCTATGATATTTGTCGCGATAAAGGACTCAAAAAAATCCAATTTGCCGTTAATGAACCATTACCTTAAAATCTCGCCAAACTCAATTATTGAATTACAATTCAGTGCGGAAACCAATAATGATTTCATTGCCACAAGGTCCGTTCGCTGCTTTAAATTCATTACAATATCTTGTGGTACCTTTTCATGAAACTTTTCCTCTAAAATACAAATAATAGAGGAAATATAACATTTCAATTCCCCTCTTTGTTCTCCTTGTTCCAAACCTTGTTCTAAACCTTGTTCTAAACCTTGTTCTAAACCTTGTTCCAAACCTTGTTCCAAACCTATTGCGATTCCTTTATCAAGAATCTCCGAATGCATGGTATTGTAAAGCATAATTCCTTCCTTTCCTTCAAATGTACGTGTAATGGCGTTTTTGAGTTGATTTTCTGTCAACCGATCTGTTGCTGCACAATAGGAACAAATTTTTTCAACATAAAATCGTATTCGATCTGTTAAAGAATAACCTTTAAAAGGATGAAATACATGTTCCAAGTAGACTGCAAGACGACCTGACGTTCCATATTTTAAAGCGGCAACGCACGCTTGGGTTTCCGGACGTCCTTGAAGAGTCTCAAGAGTGCATTTCTGCAGATTAATAATTGATATTTCATATTGAGGAACGTATTTACTTATATCGTACTCAATTTTACCATAAATATCTTGATAATGTATTTGATTCGGTATTGGCTTTTGCCCTGTATAGAGTAAAACCATAATTGGTATTAGTGGTTTATAATCACCTTGCACCTCCGGCTTCTGATTTTCCTGATAATCACCATACACCGATATACTTGAATATACGGAAAGTTGAATTGGCACGTAAAAGGAAAATCGTGATTTTAATTCTATTGTAATAATAACAGAACGGTCACTATTCAACATGGGAGCTGTGTAAATAATATCCGATATATATTTCTTTAGGCCAGGTCCCCATTGAATCGTAGGGGCGGAACTCAATTTTTCCAAGTCTATATTTTTTGCTAATTCAGGATCTCCATAATAACGAAACAGATCCTGTGCGATTAACGGATCGCTAACTACATCGCAACCGAATCTGTCGTGTGGATCGTGTACTTGCATTTCAATTATATTATCCGGATTTTTGCTGTTCAGAGGATGTTCCTTCTGTTCTCCATTATTTTGGCAATTAAATTGGTCCGTTTTGTCTTCGAATATCATAACTATTTTCCTCGATAGGTTATTGAAGAGACTCAATAAAATTATAATCTATGTTATAAAAAAGTCAAGTAGAAAAATAATCACGAGGATGGCCATTAATATTAGAAGATGTTTATTCAAATAACTATATTTTCCGATGAAAAATGTTAATATTCCAAAGACCTGTAAAATATAGAACTCAACTTTTAAAAAATAACACTATTTTTATAAAATTCCAGACAAAACGATATGATAAAAACGGTTGAAAATATCTGTTGGATATGGACGGACTCTTTTTCAGTATGATACTTTTTGTGTCGTTGATTTTGGAACGCTGCATTCAAATTTAATCACTGACTCAATTTAAGCCATAACATATACAATCAAATTTTATGTCAATTATAGAGAAGTTATTTGTACCAACATCGCCAATTGGTCAAATATTTGACCAATTGTTTTTGCTGTGGGTCGTTTTTAAAAGGCGACAAAAATGTTTTTCGAGCATACGTTTAACAATTATTGATACTTCGATAACAGGTATATTCGATTTTTTTCCATAACAGAAAATATTTATCTCTTTCTGTTATCTGTTTGTAATTTAAATTATAACCCAACCTGGTATGTTGTAAAATTTTAGGAGGCAGTTTCATTTATTATTTCTCGTCCGTTTGTCCTTTAACTTTTTCGACTAATTTTATGAAATCGGTTCGATCCTGTTTGGAGGCAAGCCCTGGTTTTGCCAGTTCGAGAACAGTATCATAGGTTGCGTTACCCGCATAGGGACTTTCACGAAGAAGCATACCGAACAGGGCTACTGCTGCTTGAAAATCGAATTCGGGCAAATGTTTGTCTTTATTTTTTTCGTAAACAACCGGAGTGGTTAGAAGTATACTTTTATTCTCTTTAGGAAGTTTATAACGTAGTTTGACAAACATTAATTCTTTATCAAACTTGTCTTGTATTTTTTCTTTTGACTCCTGTTTTTTGGCATCTTCCTTTTTTGATTCCTCTTTTGTGGCGTTGTATCGGGATTGATCGACTTTATTGATATTGGGAATCTCGACACCGATTGGTACAATTTCATATAGTGCGGTTATTGTATGTCCGGCGCCAATTTCACCGGCGTCTTTTTTATCGTCGTTGAAATCACGGGCTGCCAATAGACGGTCGTCATAGCCGATCAGACGATAGGCCGCAACACGATTCGGATTGAAATCGACTTGAATTTTTACGTCTTTTGCGATGGTAACGAGTGTTCCGGTCATATTATTGACCAGAAGTTTTCGTGCCTCCTGAAGATTGTCAATATAGCCGTAATTACCGTTGCCTTTATTGGAAAGTGTTGCCAAACGATTATCTTTATAATTGCCCATTCCAAATCCGAGAATGGAGAGGAAAACCCCTGATTTGGCTTCCTTGAAGATCATCTCTTCCAGCATTTTATTATCGGTAACACCAACGTTGAAGTCTCCATCGGTACATAGAATGATCCGATTGACCGCATCTTTATGATACTGTTCCCTGGCAATTCGATAGGCTGTTTGAATACCTTCCGCTCCTGCGGTGGAACCTCCAGCCGATAATTGTTGAATGGAATCAAGGATTTTTGCCGTATTGCTCCCGGCGGTCGATTCCAAATGAATTCGGGAAGATCCTGCATAGACTACAATAGCAATCTGATCGTTGTCATTGAGTTCTTCAACAAGTTCTGCAAGTGCCTTTTTCACTAATGGAAGTTTATTTGATGAAGACATGGAACCGGAAACATCAATTAAAAAGACCAAATGGAGTGGTGGTCTTTTGTCTTTTGCTATTTCCTTGCCTTTTAGTCCAATTCGAACCAGAAGATGATCGGTTGCCCAGGGACAGGATTCAACCATAATATTGGTTGCAAACGGATCCTTGGAATCATTTTTGGGTCCTTTATAATCATAGTGGAAATAATTGACCATTTCCTCAATACGAACCGCGTCAGGGGAAATCGGCTGATTATTTTCTATCAGACGCCGCACATTCGAATAGGATGCCGTATCCACATCAATTGAAAATGTCGAAAATGGTTCGTCATTAGGAACAATAAACGGTTTTTCCTTTATTTCACGATATTCTTCATCGGATGTTTTGATGCGATTACGTACGTAGGGTTGCCTTTCTTCTTCACTATCTGATATCACATTTGATTTTGTCATCTCTTGTTTGGCCATCTTTTGACGTTGCGTATGACTATTCATCCCGGCAATTCTTTCTCTCTCATATTTTACCTTTGATTCCTGGAGATTACTGCTATTATCGTTGATATTGCTATTACTGATATTATTATTGTTGTTAGGGGATTGTTCCGTGGTTAAAATCTCTTTATCGCGATTTTGTCCTCCCATTTGTTTGGCTGCCATTTTACCGCCGATAGTCTTTTTATTATCCATATTATTATCAGTAACAGTATTATCTAAATTACTTTTTCTGGAAATCTCTGCCTCGCGTGGAATTGAATTGTTTGGTATGCCAGATTGGTCTGGGGCTGCAGATGGTGCTAACAGAACTGGAGGAACACCCAGTTTGCCATTATAAACCTGTGTACTTGACCTGGATTTATTTGTTTGCATCATGGGAGACAATTCTTTTTCATTGGTCATTTCCTGGTCACTATCTGTTTTTATCGATATTTTCGGGAGTGAAAAAGAATCTTTATCGGTAGCTTGTGATGTATCGACTGTTTCCTCTTTCTTGATTATTGATTTGTCATAATTATTGATTTTATCCATAGAAGGTGTGTTCAATGCCACTTCATGATATGGCATTTTTCGACCGGGATTGAAATAGTATCCAACTCCGAAACAGAAAATCACCACAAGAAGTAGAATGGTACACCGGATATACCAACCGGCAGCAAATCGCTTGGTATGGGAACGGTTTTGCAGTTGTATAATTGCATTGGCATCGGAAGTCAGGGACGGTTTTTGTAAATCTTCCATGGAGACATTATTGGGATCTTTGGGAAGGGATTCATTTTTTAGAACTTCGGAAACAGTTTCGATTGTTTTTTTTAAGGAATTGAGTTCCGACTGCAATTCTGGATTGGAATCGAGTATTTTTTGTAATTGTTCCTGTTCTTGAGGATCCAATTCCTGGAGAAGAAATGCCGTCCATCGTGGATCGGTTTTGATATCGGCAGTTTGGGGGGTGTCGATATTATTCGTTGTATTTATATCGGTCATGATAGCACCTATTGGTTTTTATGGTCGTTATGAAGGTTTTAGGGAGTTGTAACGTTCATTTTTTCACGAATCAGTACAAGGGATTCGTGTAGAAGCCAGGCAACGGTTGTTTTCGGTTTATTAATAACTTCTGCTATTTCCTGATAGCTTAATCCCTCTTGAAATTTTAGTCGAACCACTTCACGATGATTCGGTTCCAATTCGTTGATGGAATCTATAATCATTTGTTTTTCCTCTTTTCTTTCAGTAATAGACGCACCGCAGTTATAATCCACTTTAGGGATTGTTTCTTCAAGCTTTTTGAGAACTTCTTTACGGCGATCTTTATAACGGATCGTATCCACGATTAGATTTCGGGCAGTTCGATAGAGCCAGGCCCGAATCTTTTCCTGGACAATTGGAGGTTCCTGTTCCATGAGGCGGAGCCAGACTTCCTGGGTTAGATCGTCCGCTTGATCTCTGGAACGTATTCGACGTAATATAAAGCGACGAATCGTCTCGTAAAGAGATTCAGATTCCGGTGTGTCCGGATCTTTTTTCTGGTTGTTTAATGGCGTTTCCATTACCTTAATATCCATTTTTAATGATCATTATATATATACCCTTCCGGGCAGACACCAATTCGGCCGAATTTTTATCTCTATAGATTAAGACGATTGACATAAAAAAACAATAGAGATTTTTATAAAATTATTTATTATTTTTATTTGCCCTGTTGATCTTGTTATTTGAATGCGGTACAATACGAAAGAGTTTGATTTAGACGGGAGGGCTGTCGTTTTTGTCTGTTCCTGGGAAATCGGACCTTTCGCCTGGTGTAGTACTTTAATAGCGAGAATCTATAACCATTTAATCAAGAGGGGTATAATATGCGATATCAGTTTCCTTTTTCGATATTGTTTCTTCTGCTGTTTTGTATAATGGGTTTTAATACCTGTGATGGAAAACAGCCTGATAATACTTCAGACAATGGTATTCCGGCCAACGTCAAGGAATACGTTGCGGCTCCGAATCTGGTCATGAATCTATGGCCATCGACGCCTCCGGGTGGAATTCCGGAGTCAATTGGTGCAGAAAATTGGGCGATAGGAAACGAGAGACCTCCCATTATTCGTGTTTCCAACGTTTCGATTCCGAAGTTGAGTCTTTATAAAGCCGAAAAACCAAATGGTTCATGTGTTGTTATTTTCCCGGGGGGGGGATATAGTATTCTAGCCTATAATCACGAGGGATCGGAAATAGCGCAATGGCTGAATAAATTGGGGGTTTCGGCAGTCGTTGTAAAATATCGGGTTCCACGTCGGAATGGTCTACCCAAGCATTTCGCGCCACTTCAGGATGCGCAGAGGGCCATTCGACTCGTTCGTTCCCATGCGGAAGAATGGGATATTAATCCGGAGAAAATCGGGGTTCTGGGATTCTCGGCCGGAGGTCATTTAACGGTTATGGCTGCTACACAATATGCGCAAAAAGTATACGATCCGGTTGATAATGCCGACAAGATTAGTGCGCGTCCCAATTTTGCCATTCCAATTTATCCCGCATATATGATGGATAGCGAGCAGGAGAAAGATTCGACCGTTCCGTTGTCAGAAGAAGTTGTTATCGATAAAAACACTCCCCCCATGTTTGTTTCAGTCGCTGATCGGGACGCAAACCGAGCGGCTGCTTCTGCTCGTTTATTTATTAAATTATATGAAGCAAACGTTCCTGCGGAACTTCATATCCTGTATGGTAATTCACATGGTTACGGTCTTCGTAAAGATCACGGTCGGCCCGCCGATTGGGATATCAATTGCGAAAATTGGCTTCGAGAAATGAAACTTCTTCAGAAGTGATATGGATCTTTTCATGATACAATTGACTATTGATGGTATAAACTTAACCGTACCGATTGGTACAACCTTGGTGGATGCTGCACGGCAGGCTGGAATTATTATTCCGATGTTGTGTCGTTATCAATCGGAAGAAGGGAGGTGTTTTCAACCATCGTCTTGTCAGGTTTGTTTGGTTCGGGTTGACGGCAAATTCGTTCCTGCCTGTTCTACTGAAGTTCAAGATGGAATGATCGTTGAGAGCGAGACAGATGATATTCATACCCTTCGTCGAACAGCGTTGGAACTCCTTTTGAGTGATCATCAGGGGGATTGTTTTGCACCATGTCAATTAGCTTGTCCTCTCAAATTGGATATTCCAACGATTCTTCGATTTGTGCAAAATGGAGACTTTAAATCGGCTGTAAAGACAGTGTGGAATAAAACGATTTTACCGTCTTCGCTTGAGCGAATCTGTTCGCGTCCTTGTGAAAAAAGATGTCG
Organism: uncultured Planctomycetaceae bacterium; assembly: GCA_964442735.1. Lineage (GTDB taxonomy): Bacteria > Planctomycetota > Planctomycetia > Pirellulales > Thermoguttaceae > JAUNBG01. The sequence goes on from CAYUAP010000009.1 coordinate 56,826, forward strand.
ACACGGTAAAATAACGGAGTCTGTGTCTATTTGTCAACTGATTCGATATGTTACGGATACTGTATTAGGTGATACAAATGATGGCATTGATACAATTCCGGTCGTGACAGGTACGCGGAAGAATATTGCCATTTTGGGGGCAGGTGTTTCCGGCCTGTCTTGTGCCTGGTATTTAACTCAAAAGGGATATCAGGTTACTTTATTCGAACAAGACGTTTTATCGGCTGGAGGGCGTTTGAAGAATGTTTCCGAGGATCTGCTTCCTTCGGATGTTTTGGAAGTTGAAATAACACATTTATTAGAACAGGCAATTCCCAATGCGATTGATTTGCGATTGAATTCAAAGGTTGATCTGTCGGATTCGGAGCAGTATCAGGAACTACTTAAATATTATGACGCTATAATTCTTGCGTTTGGTGTGGAAGGTTCATCTGAATTACGGAAAACGGGTTTTAAAGGTCTTGATTTGGAAGAAAAGGGAATAAAAATTAATTCCCGTACATTTCAAACGTCCAATGTTAAGATATTTGCGATGGGGACGGCGGTCCGTAATACCTGTTCCGAGCAAGAGAGTGCAGCAGAAGGACGAATCGTAGCGAAGCAGACGGATCTGTTTTTGAGTCGGAAAACAGAGTTGGGTGATTCCTTGAATATTCGGGTTGAAATAACGGATCCTGATATAGGAATTTTTAAGGAATATGAACGCTATGCCGCAAAAGAAAAGCGTCAGGAGCCGATCGATATTGGAATGGCTGATTTTTCGGCGGTAGAGGCTGGTAATCAGGCGGGTCGATGTTTCCACTGTGAATGTCAGAAACGGGAAAAATGCCATCTTTTAAGAGAGGCAAAAAATTTGGGGGTCCAAGTTGACCGTTATATGGGAGGTGACTATGGTACAGAATTTGAAATCATTCGTTCCGGGGATATTCAATATGAACCGGGGAAATGTATTCATTGTGGTTTATGTATTCAAATAACACGTGAAAAGGGGGAAAAGTACGGCATGGCCTCAATTGGAAACGGTTTTAAGATTAAGACTGTTGTTCCTTTTGGTCATTCATTGGAGGAGGGATTGTCCACAATTGCAGACGAATGTATTCAGGCATGTCCTACTGGGGCATTGACCCGAATTTCAAAAAATTAGTCCGATATTGGTTATATTAAACGATCAAATCATTAAAAGTTATCTTTTTTTTAAAAAAAAGTACTTTTATTTAAAAGTCACTATGGAAAAAAGGATAAAGACAGGATATAATATTTTGGTGTCCAGCGATTTCTGGTGATGGGAAAGGGGATTTACCTATATTGGTATTGCTCTTTTAATCGTGGGCTCCATCCCGGATTAACATTCATTAATGGGGGGCTGGCGTTTTCGGGGTGCTTTTTATGGTCTCCTAATTTGAGTTGACTTAAAAGAAAACACCTTTTGAGTATGCAGGTCTTTTTGTATTGACAACTGGGCTTGTATTGGCTAAAATACTTGCTGTATAATATTTATGTATAATATTTATATTGTCAATCGTTATCGGTTGACGATAGATTTATCATAGGGCAGGTATTAAATGATTATAGGTAATGGTAATACAGGCAGTATGCCGGCAATAATATATTATTGCCGGAGATAATATAATTGACCGGTATTTCAATAATATTTAGCAAGAGAAAAACTTATCCAGATCAGGAGCAGCAGAAAATATGGCGAAAAACGATATGGTGTGGGGTATTGATGTAGGGAATACCTCGCTCAAAGCGTTACGTTGTCGTTTGGGTTCGGAACCGGGCAAGGTGGAAGTTGTCAGTTTCGACTACATAGAGCACAGCAAAATTATGACCCAGCCGGGCGCGAATCCAACTGAGATTCTTGCGGAGTCGTTGGGAAAATTTATGGAACGTAACACAACGAAAGGGGAAAAGGTTGCTGTTGCCGTTTCCGGCCAGAATACTTTGTGGCGTTTTCAGCCATTGCCTCCTATCGATCCAAAAAAGGTAAACGACTTGATTAAGTACGAAGTCAAGCAATGGCTTCCCTTTGATCTTCAGGAAGTTATATGGGATTATCGTCAGGTCGGTGGTATTTTTGAGGGGAATATCGCCTTGGATTTGAATATCTTCATGTACGCCATGAAACGGGAATTGGCTTTTAAAACGTTGTCTTCCTATACCGATGTTGGTATGGACGTTGACTGTATTCAGGGAGCACAGATTGCTTTATACAATGCCTTTGTTCACGATCATTTCAATTACGAAGAGATTTCACAGGTCCCCCTTGACGAACTTAACGATTTTGTCGTTTTACTCAATGTCGGTACCGATACCACGGAAGTCATTATTACTAATGGTGTTTCTGTTTGGCTCCGTAATATTCCCATCGGTGGTAATTTGTTTACCAAGGCTTTATCGAAATCCTTGAAACTAACCTTTTCCAATGCGGAACATATTAAAAAGAATACTTCGGTCTCCCAAGATCCTAAAGCGGTTATTTTGGCAATGAAACCGGTCTTTAACGATATGCTTTCTGAAATTGACCGGTCTATTAAATATTATTCCAGTTTGAATAAAAAGGCAAAAATCAACAAGATATATACCTTCGGGAATGCGATGAAGTTGCCGGGACTGCGCTCCTTCCTGGCAAAAAGTCATGGTATTGACGTCGAAGTACTGGATATATTTCCTTCGATGGAAGGGGCTGAAGTTCTTTCCAATCCTCAATTTACGGATAATGCTTCTTCGTTTGGCGTTTCCTATGGTTTGGCTCTTCAGTTATTGAATATGGTTCCTCTGGATATTAATTTAATTCCAAAGGAAGTTTTAACAGAACGTTTAATCAATAGTAAAAAGCCATGGGCACTAGCGGCTAGTGCGCTTCTAATGCTCGGTTTGTCTGCGCAGTATATTGCGTCGACTGTTGCCTATAGTACGGTTGAAAATCAGCAAATTAATAAAGCGTTTGATGCGGCCAAAACTGTCAATTCGCAATCTCAATCATTAAAATCGAGTGCCAATACGGAAATCGACAATTTCAAGGGGGTCGATCAAATCGGTCGTAATTTGACCAGTAATGTTGAGGGACGTTTAACTTGGCTGGAACTTCTAAAGGCTGTTAATTCTGTGATTCCGGCGGAAAATCCGAGTAAAGAAATTTTAAAGGATGGTGCTTCGGCTCTTAAATTGGAAGCGATCGAAAAACAGAACAGAATCTACCTTAAAAATATTGAGGTTCAGGAGATCGAGGAACTCTCCGAATGGTTCGAGATGGCACGTAAATGGTATTATATTGACGATATTGAGGCGGAGGTTTTTAAGAGCACTTCTAAAGTAACGCCCGAACAATTCTGGTTCTTCCCGGAAGCATCCGCAACGAAGGGGGAATCCGGTGGTCAAGCGGCTGAAATTGCCATTCCGGATGTTTCCAGTGGTGGCAGTTCCGGTAGTGATGATACCAGCAGTTCTGAAGGTGATGCTTCTACGGAAGAACCTGCCGCAGGGGCCGCTTTATCTGAAATTAAATCCAGTATTGATGCTCGTCTGGAGAAAATACCGGGTCCAAAGGGACCGGGCCGTATCGTTCAGTTAACGGGATATCATTATCATAATTCGGATAATGTTGAAGATGCTTCTCGTGGTCCTGAATATGTACGTCGCACCATTCTGCGAAATCTGAAACATGGTTCCGTTGAATTACCTATTAGTCTGGAACGACAGAGAGCAGGTGAAACCGGGACGGATACCTTAACTCTCAAGGAACTGGGTATCTACTATCCCATTCTAATGAATCCGGGTGTTATTGATGAAAAATATCGTCTTCTCGATCCGGAAGCCGCTGCAATCGCTCGAAAAAAATTAATGGAGAAAATGCTAAAGACACGTCCTGGGGCTTCTTCCCGTTACAATCGAAGTATGGGTGGTATGGGAGGGGGTATGAATCCCATGGGAGGCGGTGGTATGCCCGGTATGTCTGCTGGTGCTGGTATGTCTATGTCTGGTGGAGGCGGTATGATGGACTCCGGTGGAATGACCGGAGGTGGGCGGGGGATGCCCGGTCTTGGTGATATTGCAAGTAGTTTGGACAAAAGTCAAGTTTTAAATTTACGTCGTTTTCCGTTTACAATTCATTTCGTTTGGCAGGAAACACCTCCAAGTGTTCGTGATATGCGGCGTGCGGCTATCGCAAAAGCTCTTGCGGAAGCAAAAGCAGCGGAACCCCCTGCCGAAGAAAATCCTGAAGGAGCTACTTCGGATGTTTCAACACCTGAAACGACTGATACTTCAGCAACCCCGGCGCCTGCAACAGGGGCACCTGCGAATGCGGCAACCCCGGCGCCTGCAACAGGGGCAACTGCTAATTCAGCAACCCCGGCGCCTGCAACAGGGGCACCTGCTAATTCAGCAACCCCGGCGCCTGCAACAGGGACACCTGCTGTACCTGTATCAGGAACCCCAGCTGCTCCGTGATTTATAGAGATGGATGTTTCCGAAGATTATCGGATACAGGCGAAATATACGTATCCGGAAATTTAAATGTTACATCTGTTTTTAGTTAGTGGAAAAATAATTTATAAAAACAAAATATATTAAGAATCATTTTTTACCGAACTTTGTGAAGGCGAAAAATTATGGCAAAAAGTAAATCGTCCGGTTTTTCAGTGGCTGGATTTAAGAAGCATTATTTCTGGGCTGTATTACCGACATTATTAATAGCGGCTTTTGTAATATCGAGTATAGCCCATAGTGCGATCAAAAAAAAGTTCGACGAAAAGAAGACTGCGGTAGAGACGGAAAAAACGGGGATTGATTCCGTTGCGTCGGATAGCAAACATCCTAATGATGAAACAATCGAAGCCATTAAAAAAGAGACGGATATTTTAAAGAAAAGTGTGTTTGAGGCATGGACTCTCATGTATACGGATCAGAAGATGCGTAATCGTTGGCCTCGAAAATTATCCCGTGAATTTTTAACGTTAGTGGAGAGTTTAAAGTTTCGTTCACCAATTGACCCAACGAAGCCCCACCTTCGTGAAGACTATTCCTTTTTTATTGGGAATCATCTGCCGGAACTGTTAAAACAATTGGGACGTCGGCGCTGTCAAGTTCACGATTATAAATACGTCGAACGTGAAAAAAAGTTTTTCCCTGTATATGAAGACAAGGAAAAAGGAACCTATTATATATTGATAACAGAAGGGGAAGCTCCTGCGGAAAAGGTAAAGGAAGTTCAGGTTTATGATGTTAAGCGCGATCTTCTGACGAAGGTTACGGACAGTAGTGAAAGAGCGCGTTTAACCAGTCAGGAACGGGTCCCCTATTATCGTGAAATGGACCCATGGATAGTGACGCCCAAGGATTATATGACATTTGGTTCTCTGGCTTCAATGGGGATGATGGGTGGAATGTCCGGTGATATGTCCGGGGGACTTGGTCCTGGAATGGGTCCTGGTATGAGTGGTGGAATGGGTCCTGGCCCTGGTATGAGTGGTGGAATGGGTCCTGCCGGTGGTGCCGCTGGCGCTATGGCAGGTCCTGGTGCGCCCGGGATGAGTGGTGATGGGGCTCGTGGAAGTATGGATGGTATGGGCGGCATGGGGGGCATGACTAGTGGAGTGGCTATTCCTGGTGAAGGAATTGATCCGGCTTTGGAGCAGTTGCCAGGTTCCTCTAATGCAAATGTTGGAGGTGACGCTTTAGGTGGGGGAATGGCAGCCGCTCCCGCGATGGGGCCTGCGAGGGCTGGTGGAGGAATGGCTGGTGTCGGACGCAGTACTGGAAGTGATGTCTCCTATCCAGGTCTACCTCCCTATATTGAACGTAAAAGAATTGTTGGTAATGTCGATTGGACTAATCCAGAAATCTACAGCCTTCCAACTTGGAGTCAAGGTGGATATCCCAAATCCATTGAAATTTGGTATGCACAGGAATCATTATGGGTTTATGAAGCACTTTTGCGTATTATTACCGAGACCAACAAGACTTCTCCTGATAATATAGCGAATGCTCCAGTTAAATCGATTGAAGCCATTTTGATAGGTCAACAGGCTGCTACTGCTTGGCAAGTACTTGATTTTGCCGTTGGTGATTTAACGGGAGCTAGTATGATGAGCAGTAGTATGGGGATGAGTGGCATGGGAATGGAAGCGGGAGCCGGATCTGATAGCAGTGCCGGTGGCGCTGGAATTTCCGGATCGGCAGATATGGAAGGCTCGATGGGGGCTACTGAATTGACGGAAGAGGATATCTTGAAAAGAATCCTGTTCGGTCGTTATCTTAATGCCGAAAACGAGCCTCTTCCTGCTGACGAAGTTCCTCCATTTGCCGAATTTAATAAAATGCCTGTCTGCATGAAATTAATTATCGATCAGAGAAGAATTCCAGACCTCTTGGTTAATTGTGCGAACTGTTCTATGCCAATTGATATTAAACACATCCGAATATGTCCGGATAATGCTATTCCATTTTCTCCTGCCGGGGCTGGTGGAATGGGGGCCGGTATGGAAGGTGGAATGAGCGCAGGTATGCCCGGTATGAGTAGCGGTATGGGGCCTGGTGCGGCTGGTCCTGCCATGTCGGGTGGAGCTGGTATGAGTGGTGGTCCCAGTGCTGCTAGTGCTTCTGGTCCTCGTGGTGGTATGGATGAAATGGGTGGAGGGGGTATGAGCGGTGTCGGCAATATCGATGTCGGTCGTTCAGAAATTAGTCAGATTGCCGGTTATGGTGTCGATGCAATTCGTGTTGAAGTCTATGGTATCATTAATATCTTTAATGAACCGAACCTTTCAGAATTTGGAACTGGTTCCAAGACTTCCGAGAAAGATACCGGAATGACAGAAGAGACTTTAAACGCTCCAACGGTCGGTGAAGCACAACAAGCTAAAGAAGCGAATGCTGATTCAGTGGTAACACCTGCAACAGGGACACCTGGGGCAACATCTGCAACAGCAACACCTGTAGCGGAGACACCTGCGGCCAAACCTGCAACGGGGACACCTGCGGCCAAACCTGCAACGGGGACACCTGCGGCCAAACCTGCAACGGGGACACCGGCAGCAACACCTGCAACGGGGACACCTGCGGCCAAACCTGCAACGGGGACACCGGCAGCAACACCTGCAACGGGGACACCTGCGGCCAAACCTGCAACGGGGACACCTGCGGCAACACCTGCAACAGGAACACCGGCAGCAACACCTGCAACAGGGACACCGGCAGCAACACCTGCAACAGGGACACCGGCAGCCAAACCTGCGGCAGGAACCTGATAGGCTCTTCCATTGATATTGGACTTGGGAGGTTTTAGAACCTTCTTTAAAACAGCATTTAACAACCAACAATTATATATAATCATATATCGAGGACTTCATGTGTGCGAAAGCTAAATCGAAGATCAAAAAAAGAACATCGTCTCATATTAGCGATAATATTATGTTCAAGCATGGCGAAAAAGTCATTTTTATCTTGGTTATCCTTTTAGTGGGATGGATGGTAACCAAAGGGAGTGGTTTGGACAAGTTTACTTTAACGCCGGAACAAATTGAGGATGCATCGAAACGTGCATCTGAAAATATTCGCAATAGTAAAGTAACGCCGGTTGAAATCGATCCAGGCATTGTTGTCTATGATTACAGTGCTTTTTCCAATCTAATTAAGACGGCGGTAAAAGTTAATGCGTATGAGACGCCGATTCGTTGGGATCAGTCGTTATTCCCAGATAAAATAAAGAGACCGAATATTATGCCTTTTCCCGTGGAGAATCTTAAAGCGGTTGCCTGTATTGGAAGTATTCAATATCGGGATAAATCGACTTCTGCAACGGCCGGTGGAATGGCAGGTGGAATGGCCGGTGGAATGGATCCAGCCATGGCAGCCGGTGGTATGGGAGGGGGAATGAGTGGCGGAATGGCTTCTGGTACCAAGACGGAAGGAAAACAATGGATTGTTGTTACCGGTTCTATTCCTGTACGAAAACAACTGGATGACTATATGAATAAATTTGGTTCCGCCCAGTACACCGATTCTTTTCGTGACCAGCCGAAATATATTTATTACGAAATTGAACGGGGTGTTAGAGACACTTCCGGGGATATAAAATGGACGAAGATTGATTTAATCAAAACCATGCGCAAGGAAATGAATCAGTGGGCTGGTATTGGAATGGAGCCTGTGGATACGAGTTATTTTGTGCCGGTTGATCCTAATTATCCACCGATGGCCATGTCATGTCCACCAATGACTAATAGAACATTTAGTGAAGAGGCAGCTAATTTACCAAATATTCCTGTTCAATCCGATGAAATGATGAAAGAGGCATCTGTTGAGGTTGAGAGACAGAATCAGCTCCGTGCCAAAATGGAAAATATTTCTGACGAAGCCATTTTAAATCAGTCACCATTTGCAGCGAGTGATGCCGGAATGAGCGGTATGCCAGGAATGGGAGGGGGAATGCCAGGAATGTCATCCGATATGAGTGGAGGCCTTGGTCCTGGGGCGGCGGCTCCTGGCGGAATGAGTGGAGGAATGGATACCATGATGGCAGGGGGGCGTCAGTCTCAAGGTACTTCTTCCTGGATGATTAATAAAGATGCGTTTAAAACAACGGTTGAATTGGATTCCAATGTCGCCCCTGTCGATTTTTATCTGTTTCGGTTTTTTGATTTTGATGTTGTTCAGGGAAAAACCTATTTTTATCGTGTTAAATTGAAATTAGCCAATCCGAATTATGGTTTGGAAGATAATTTTGTAGAGGATCCCAAAACGATAACGAAGACCTTTATTACTTCCGATTATAGTAAAGAATCCAATCCGGTCTCCTTGGGAACAGATTCACGAATCTATTTCCAGTCGATCCAGGACAGTGAACGTGCGGGGCGTAGTCCAACGTTGGAAATATCTTCTATTCATTTTGATAAAGATTCCGCATCCGAATCGATCAGTAAATCACTTCGAGTAGTACGTGGTCAGGTTGCCAATTTTACGGGGCAGACACATAAACCGATAGATTCTACGCGACAGACGACTATGGATATGATGGGGGGAATGAGTTCCGGAATGGATCCGATGATGATGGGAATGACTCAAACTAAAAAGAAGAGTAAAGACGTTGGTAAATCGGTCGATCACATTTCGAATATTTGTGTTTTAGATGTTGTTGGCGGATATAAAATTCCTAATACGGAACTACGTTCTCCGGCCAAGGCTCTCATTTTGGAGCCGAGTGGACTGATTCAACTACACAACTTAAGTGATGATATTCGCGAAGTGAATCGGTTTGAAAACAAGTCATCGTCTACCGGTGGTATGGGAGGAATGAGCGGAATGAGTGGCGGCTTGGGACCTGGTGGGCCTATGGGTGGGATGTTCTAATATATGGAGAATTTTCCATCTGTTTCCAATAATGGTATTCTGACATTACCTGAAATTATAGGTTTGGATGCCAAACGTTCTCTTGTCCGTATTCCTCCGGAACTGGATGTACCATTAACGTCAAGAGTTCGTGCCATTATCGACACTTGGGAATTTCGGCGTCTGGCCGGAATTTCTCAATTGGGACTGGTCGCCTTGGTCTATCCGGGCGCCAGACATACCCGATTCGAACATTCTTTAGGGGTTTATCGTTTATCTCTTCTCGTTCTCAAACGTTTGGTCCATGATTCACGTTTCGCATTGTTGGTAACGGATCTGGACGCTTTAACTTTTATTGCCGCCGCGCTTCTTCATGATATCGGGCATTATCCCTATTGTCATCTGTTGGAAGATTTGAAACTGCCCGGACTTGTCCCCCATGAAGTTTTGGCCAAAACTTTTATTCAGGATGGGGCTATTGGCGATATTCTTCGAAGTCAATGGAAGGTGGAGCCTCTGGATGTTCTGGCACTCCTGGCCAAAAGGGATCCGGAACGAGGGAACGACGACGAAATGGAATATAATCGAAGAAAAAAGGTATTTCGTCTTTTTGCGTCGATTTTATCAGGGCCTGTCGATATTGACAAGATGGATTATCTTTATCGGGACAGTTTAGGGGCAGGCGTCCCCTATGGCAAAAATTTCGATATGGAGCGTTTAATTGGTAGTCTTTGTCTGAATCGGGAAGGGGACGGTCTCGCAATCTCCGACAAGGGGAAAACGGCGGCTGAACTAATGGTATTTGCCCGTTATGTCATGTTTAGTGAAGTCTATTGGCATCATACAGTTCGTGCCGCTACGGTTATGTTTCAACGTGCGTTTAATATGGTTGTTCTGCCGAAGGATACGATTGTTTTTGAAGAGGCATTGCATTTTTCTGATAAAGAGATGTTCGAATTTTTACGTCAACGTTTGTTAATAGCCTTGGAGAAGACGGAAGACAAGCAAGTTCGCATACAATATATGGGAGCACTTCATCTTCTGGAGGGAATTTTTGGTGGAGAGCGTTTATTATACAAGAGAGTGCGTCAATTCAGTATTATTGAAGAGCCGGATCTCTATCGTATTCTGGCTGGACGTCCATTTCAGGATTTATGGAACATATCGCGTCAATTTATTGTACTTGTCAACAAGGCTTTTAAGGCCAAGGCGGAAGTGACAGGGAAAAGAGCCTATCAGGCGAAGGAGTACGAGTTACTGTTAGACGCGCCTCCAGTGGATCGGGAAGTTGAATTTCAGATCGATATCTATTATCCTCGCGAGAATCGATATCGATCTTTATCAGAGGCATCTCCAGTAATTCGGGCTTTGGCACGGGAACAATTTGACGATTATGTCAAAAGAGTTCGTCTTTTTGCAACGCCGTCCCTGGCAAAGCATTTATTGGAATTGGTGGATATTAACGAGATTTTACAGGAAGCTATTGGCGTCGGGAAAACGGATTAATTTAACATAACGAGAGGAAAAAATGAAAAGAATGAAAAAAATACAGTGGATCTTTTTTTTAATTTTATGTTTTGCCGTAATTCTGCCTGTAACAGCGCAACAGTCGAGTTTCGACGTTCGAGATTTCGGGGCCAGAGGCGATGGCAAGACCAAGGACACACAAGCGATTCAGAAGGCTGTTGACGCCTGTACCAGTCATGGAGGGGGAACGGTTATTGTTCCTCCCGGTACATATATTATCGGATCGATTTTTCTCAAAAATAATGTCGATTTCTACATCATGAGTGGAGCGTTACTTCAGGGAAGTCCCGATAAAGAGGACTACAATAAACTGGAGATATGTTCTCAAAACAGAGGAAGTATAGCCGAATCATCTTCAGGGGCCCATTTAATTCTCTGTATTGAGCAGAAGAACGTTACACTTCGCGGACCAGGGAGAATCGACGGCAACAGCAGTAAATTTTTAATCGATCCGAAGGGAAAACCCTATCCTGGCCAAGACAAGATTCCTTGGCGTCCTTCGCAAATGCTCTATTTTGTGGAATCTGATAATATTCGTGTTCAGGATATTGAATTAACGAATTCAACCTATTGGACCTCGTTTTATCACGGTTGTACCCATCTTTTTATTCGTGGTATTAAGATTCAGAATTCACGGAATCCCCATACCCATAATGGTGACGGTATTGATATCGATTGTTGTGAATATGTTACAATAAGCGATTGCCAGATTGATTCTGCCGACGACTGTATTACGCTACGTGGTCATGTCTCGCCGTTAAAGACCAAACGCCCCTGTCGTTATGTAACGATAACCAACTGTATTCTCTCGACTCCCTGTAATTGTTTCCGATTTGGTGTCGGAGATGGGGAGGTCCGTAATATAACAATTAGTAATATTGTTGTTGAAAATGCACGAACCGCATTTAATTTCGTTTCCAGTTGGAGTAAAACAAGTCGTGGAGTCGATATGAGCGATATTCGAATCAATAATATTTGTGTTGATTGTGAAATTCTGGTTAATATGTATCATAAATTTGCCGAAAAAACGGAATTAAGAAACGTTTCCATCACGGGAGTCACCGGTACGTTACGTCAGGTTACTGAAGTTTCGAAGGCACGACGTGATGAAAGTTGTATTTGGTTGAACGCTTATACGCCGTGGATGGTTGCCATTGAAGCCCGGCCCGACTGTCCTTTTCAAAATATTCGGTTTACCGATATCAATCTTAATGTTTTTCCAAAGGCTCAATGGATTATTAAAAATGTCAATGAATTAACAATGGAGAATATTGTTCTGAAAACGGTCGATCCGGCTAAATCTGCTGAATATATGTTTACCAACGTTACGAATTTTTATAAAAATGGACGGATAATCCCTGGTATTCCAGATAAATATTAGGGTCGTAATTTATACATTTTTGGACGTACATTGGGGGGGAAACGTCCAAAAAAAGTCTCATAACTGTCTTAAATGAATGTTATATTTTTACTTTTTATAAATACTGTATTTATTCTATACAAAACAACATTTCATGTCATAACCGTTTCCGATTTACTTTATCAGGTAAAGTCCATTTTAGATAGGAAATAATATTTTGAATTTCGTTCTATCTTTCTATATGTTAATATGTTAATTAACAGGGTTGTTTTATGAAAAAGAATTTGAATATCACAATCAATACGGATATCTATCTTGATGGTGAACCAAAAATTCATCTGCCGGATTTCCAATTTGAAAAGGAGGTAATTTTAGTAAAAGAAGAGTTACCTATTGAGAAAGGAGAAAATGTAGAGAAAAAAGGAGACAAAAATCCATTAATTGAAGCGCATGTTGGAATGACCTATTCGGAAATAGAAAAAAGGATGATTATTACAACATTGATCTATTATCAGTGTGATCTGGCAATGACGGCAAAAATACTGGGAATATGTGAAAAAACGCTCTATAATAAAATGATTCTTTATAAAATAAAGATTGACAAGCATCCTCAATAGAAGGATGCAGACTTTACTTTTTTATACATGTTATGGGCATTTCGGGGAGTATTTCCAATGGAAATTTTTTTGTCGAAAATAACGTTCGACACACTTTTAACCGATCAGAGGGCAGGATAACCGGGGCAGCCGTTATTCATGTTCCTGCCTTCTGTTTGTGATTATTCGCCTTCGAATGTAATTAAGGAGACGACATCCATATTATTCAGTTGAGAGCGTCCCTTGAGATCCACCAGTTCAATAACAAACGCGCAGCCAACGACCTTGCCTCCATGATCTTCGAGGAGTTGTCGGCAGGCCTTGGTTGTTCCTCCTGTTGCTAGAAGATCGTCCAGGAGAAGAATACGATCCCCCGGAGTAATGGCGTCTTGATGCATGTGAAGTTCATCGGTTCCGTATTCCAACTGGTAGGTAATGGAATAGGTTTTACAGGGGAGTTTTCCCGGCTTGCGGAGCAGAATTAGGCCGGCTCCCAATTGTTTAGCCAGAGGGGCTCCGAAGATAAAACCACGTGCTTCCGGAACGGCTATTTTATCGATTTTGCCATATTTCTGTATTTTATTTGCAAGTTGATCTATTGTTTGTGCGAAGCCTTCAGGATTTTGAATCAGTGGCGTTATATCTCTAAAAATAATACCTTGCTTGGGATAGTCGGGAATCGAACGAATGTAATCTACAAGCGGTTTCATTATTATTCCTTTTACAGTATAAATAAACTAATTACAGTATAAATAAACTAATTACAGTATGAAAAAACTATTGAATCATTTCAATACGTTTTCGGATTTCAATTTCAATTTGAGACGCACAGGAACGATAGACGTCATAATCGCCTCCTAGGGGGTCTGCAATATCATCGCCGTCTTCACTGAGCAGGAAGACACGATTTTTAGCTTCGGGACATTCTTGAAGAATGGCGTTTCGATGTGATTTTCCCATAACGAGGATTAAATCTGCAAACTGGAGAAGTGCGTAACTTAACGGTTGTGATTCATGGCGATCGAGGGAGAGGTGGTACATTTTCATCACATCCCGGGCCTCTTTGGTGGCTCCGGTATTCGAGGTGGGCATTAAACCGGCCGACATAACGACATAGCCATTATCTTCCAATTCGGAAACATCGCAGTTCAAGGCTTCCGCAAGAATTTTGGAGCAGAGTGCTTCTGCCATGGGACTACGGCATGTATTACCTGTACAGACGAACAATACAATTTTGGCCGTTAATCGTTTGATATTTTCTTTAGAGATTGCTCCTTCCCGATGGATACTTAATTTCTTTCCTTTAACTTCAAGGACTGTTGAGGGATTACCATATTGAACCGGACCATAATCCAGATAAAAATCGACTCGATCCCCCAATGATTCCCGGGCCATTTCCACGGAAGTTGCAGGGGGTTTACCGGTCATATTCGCACTTGTCAGGACGACTGGTTCATTTAAAGCCTTTAAAACCTCTATGAAAACAGGATTATTCGGAACTCGAAATCCAAGGGTTTTATTGGGCATTAATACATGTTGTATCGACTCGGGATAGGAATAAAGAAGATTTCTTTGATCTGTTCCGTCAAAAATAAGGGTTAAAGGACCGGGCCAGCACCGTCGGGCAAGACGTTCACTGATAGGATCTACTTTTGGTATAAATTTTCGAACGACATCCATTCCGGCAACAGCCAATGGCAACGCATGTCCGACTTTACGCTCTTTGGCATTTATTAAACGGGTAACCGCTTTTTCATTCGAAGCAAGAACGCCCAATCCATAGACTGTTTCTGTTGGAAATACAATGACTTCACCTCGATGAAGTGAATCCAGTATTATACCCACCGCTTCTGTTAGTTCAGTTTGTTTTAAATCAACTGTTCGTGACGGCATCTAGTTTCACTCTCCTATTTATTAATGTAGCTTAACTACTCCCCGATATTTACAATACCCAATCTATCAACATTATATCACAAAAATTTCATTTCTACAAGGAATAGGAAGAGAAACAGGAAATATAAATCGTTGTATGTTTTCAATAGTCCCTATATTTTATCTGTTAAGATAACGAATATGCTTTTCGAAATAATATCTTGAAAAAAATATTTTACTCTATTGGAATTTGATTTCCCTTCGGATATAATGGTAATTTCAAGGTGTAGAAAAAAGAGTATTACATGAAATTATATTCTTCCTGGATGAGACGTTTCGTCACCTCCCCTGAAAACGGAGTTGACTGGAACGCGGACGTCTCGTCCGCATGCAGGGAACACAGGCGTCTCGCCTGTGTTATTCCCCCTGAAAAAAGGAGTTGACTGGAACGCGGACGTCCCGTCCGCACAGCCGGGAACATAGGCGTCTCGCCTGTGTTATTCCCCCTGAAAAAAGGAGTTGACTGGAACGCGGAC
>CAYUAP010000010.1:0-64019 GCA_964442735.1 uncultured Planctomycetaceae bacterium
GGTGATGTGGTGATGTGGTGATGTGGTGATGTGGTGATGTGGTGATGTGGTGATGTGGTGATGGAACCGAAATAACATTACAGATATTATTTTCGGAACCATACAGATCCTGGTTCTTCAAGTAAATTCCCCCCTTAAAAAATTTATTTGCAAGGTATAAATCGGAAGGCGGTCGGCGTCATCCAGTCGATGGAATCGTAATTAGCGAGCATGACAAGTCCATGCTGCTGTAGATATTCTACACGTCCGGCAATATCGCACAAGGCAAATAAAGTTCTATTAATATGCGTTGTATAATACATACGTTTGAATAATTCGTAATAGGTCATAGGGCGATCTTCCCGGGTTAAAATTTCCAGTAGTTTATTGTTTCGTCGTTCTTCCCCCCGGCGGACGAGCGCAATCCGGGCCGGTATATCTGCGACAATATCTTCGTGTGCCGGAAGTGCCGTCAAATTTAGGTCCGTTCGTTCTTTATAGTCAACGGCCATTTTTTCCAAACGATCCAGCGACTGAAGATAATGTGTCAAACCGGTATGGGGAATCAAACGTTCCGGCCAGACCTGTGTCAAGGTTTTCGACAGCACAAGATCACCCGAAAAAATAAAGGAATCCAATTGAACGGCCGTATGACCGGAACTGTGGCCCGGCAAATAATGGAATTGAAGATTATCGACCGTTTCACCACCCTCAAGGGAATGCTCGACAACGGAAGAAGAAATACGACCCGGTAAAAAACCGAAACTATTGATAATATCCGGAATTTTTTCCTCCGGAACACCTCCTTCCCGCATCATGGTTACAAAACGGCAGTTTAAATCGACGGCACGTTCATTATAGGAAGAAACGGTTCGGCTCTCAAACAAATGGACATAGAGTTCCGCACCGGACCGATGCTTCCATCCTTGTGTTCCACCGAAATGATCGAGGTGAACATGGGTCAGAAAAATCCGCTTGAGATCTGAAATGGAAAACGGTTCGAATTCCCTGTTGATTGTATCAAAACCTTCTTCGATTCGGATAGGACATTCTCCTTCCCCACTACCACAGTCGATTAACATCGGTTTAAGTTTTTCGCCCAAGAGAAGATAGACAAACCCCTGTAACCATGGAAGAACCGGGGCCTGAATACGATAGATTCGCGTTCCGTCCGAAGCTTCCAGGCGCTGTACTCTTGAATCCTTGGAAAATACTGAATTACTGTATTGCATATTTGAAATTTCTATCAGGAGACAAATTCCTGCCACAGACGTGCACTTGTTTCCATTCCCTTCATAAAGGAATCGACAGGAAAACGTTCGTTGGGAGAATGTATAGCGTCTTCGTCCAGTCCGAAACCGATTAGGAGCAGGTCGGCGTTCAGTTGATTCTTTAATTCCGTAACAATAGTAATGGACCCACCATCACGAACGAAATAGGGTTTCTTCCCGAAGGTCTGTTCCAGGGCGTTTGCCGCCTTCTGCATATAGGGACTGTCCAGAGAGACAACCATTCCGCACGCGCCGTGATCATAGCGGAGATCCATTTTAATTCCCGGTGGAATCTGTTTTTCCAGAAATCGGACGAGATTTTTCCAAATTTTCCCGGGCTCCTGATTCGGAACAAGTCGAAATGTAATTTTAGCCGAGGCGACAGAAGGAATAATCGTCTTGGGTCCTTCCCCCTGATATCCACCGGTAATACCGTTGACATCCATGGCCGGACGTGCGCATCGCCGTTCCACGGTAGTATAACGGGCATCACCGAATCCGGAATCGAGTCCTATTTCCGCTAACGACGTTTTTTCATCAAAAGGTACTTCCGCCAGGGAACGATGTTCCTTGTCGGATATTTTAATAACATCATCATAGAATTCAGGAACCTGAATAATACCGTTTTCATCGATTAAACTATTAATCAGTCGGGCAAGGGTAATAACCGGATTACAGACAGAACCGCCATAGAGACCGCTATGCAGATCGCGATTTGGTCCCTTGAGAAACAATTCACAAGCTAGTAATCCGCGCAGACCATAGGAAATAGCGGGCTGACCAGGACCAGCCATTGTATTGTCACTGACGACGATCACATCGCACTGGAGCATGGTCCGATTGGCTTCCTCCTGTAAAAACGCGTGCAGGGCCGCACTATTGACTTCTTCTTCTCCTTCGTAAATGAATTTGAACTGTAGTGGAAATTCCCGACCACTGTCTTTATAGGCCTTGAGGGCAAAAAGATGTGTCAGAAGCTGTCCTTTATCGTCGTCTGCCCCACGTCCATAGACATAGCCGTCAATTTCCTTTGGATCGAACGGATCGTCAATTTTCCATTCATCGAAAGGTTCCGGCGGTTGAACATCATAATGACCATAAAGCAAAACGGTCGGTTTTCCCGGGATTTTAGGCGACTCCGCATAGACAAGCGGATGACTCGACGTCTGAATAATTTTGGTACTCAAACCAAGATCATTCCGAAGATAATTCGCCAGCCATTCGGCCATACGATCAATATCGGCCCGATGTTCCGATTGTGAACTGACACTCGGAATCCGAAGCGCCTCGAACCAGCGTTCCATAAAACGTTTTTTATTTTCCTTAATGTAATCCAATATCTTTTGCATGATCGTCTCCTTTTTTATTATTGTTTTCGCTGTCTTTCACCAGAAGTTTCCAAACGAGTCAGAACACGTTTTTTTCCGAGAATTTCAAGAATTTCAAACATACCGGGCCCAATACCTTTTCCAGTAACCGAAACGCGAAGCGCGTGAATAATTTGTGCAGGTTTAATGGATCTCTCTTCCAAATAATGGTGCATTAAATCTTCCAGGTACCCTGCCTTGAAATCCGATTCCGGAACAGTGACTAAACGGCTCTGAAATTCTTTAAGATAGCCGCAGGCGTCCGGATCATTGGTAATACGTTTTTCCCAAACTTTTTCGTCAACGGGGAACGATTGATCACTCGCAAAAAAATCGGAGAAGTCAAGAATATCCCCCGAAACTTTAATACGGTCGCCCGCCGCCGCAATAATCGATTCGATCATTGTTTTAACCTCCTCGGGCGACATTTCCGGATGTTCGAGAATAGTCAATGGAGTTGCAACGTCCATAACATCCGGCAGATCAGTAAAATGACCGGTATCTCCTTCGAGCGGCTTTACCAGTTTTGCCCCGATTAAGTATCGGAGAGCCCGGGCATATTTTTCGTCCGCAGACAAGGCAAGCTGATGTTTCTCCTGAAATGCAAATAACTTCGCCGGATCAAAAGAGGCCGCCGCTTTATTAACACGTTCGAGTGTAAAGTTCTGAACCAACTCGTCCATGGTAAAATACTCCGATTTATCGTCTAAAGACCATCCGAGAAGGGCAATATAGTTGGTAATCGCCTCCGGTAAATAACCAACTTGACGATAGAAATCGACGATCACCGGATTGAAACCTTCGGCGGTCGTTTCCATAAAAACACGGTCGGCAATACGTTTACCATGATCGACTAATTTTGCGAAATCTTTATTTTTTAGGTATTTATCCAATTTCCGTTTGCTCAATTTTGTTTTACTTCCCGGCTCGGCAACACAGGGAAGATGCGCGTAAACAGGAAGTGGATATCCGAGCGCTTGAATAATAAAGATCTGCCGTGGAGTATTTGATAAATGTTCTTCCGCTCGAATTACATGGGTAATACCAAAATCGTAATCGTCTACAACGTTGGCCAAATGATAGAGACAGGAACCATCCGCTCGTTGAATAACATGATCCTGTTCCATCTGCCAATCGAATTCCACCTGACCGCGGATCAGGTCGTTCATAACAAGTTTCCCTTCCCGGGGAATTTTGAGTCGAACAACGCCAGCACGTCCCTCTTCTTCATATTTTTTTCGTTGTTCCGCAGTCTCCGCCATAAAACGACGACTGTAGACATACGTTTTTTTCGCGGCAACGGCTTCTTCCCGTTCCTTCTGCAGCTCCTCCGGACGGGCATAGTCCCAATAGGCATGTCCGGATTGAATCAACTGCCGCACCGCCGCCTGATATTTTTGCAGACGCTCCGACTGATAATAGGGGACATGGGGACCACCTACTTCCGGTCCTTCGTCCCAATTGATACCGAGCCATTTCAAACCTTCCAAAATTGGTTCCAATGCCTGTTTTACATTTCTGTTCTGGTCGGTATCATCAATACGTAAAATAAACTGACCATTTTCCTTTTTGGCATAGAGATAGCAAAATAAAGCCGTTCGAACACCACCGATATGAAGATATCCGGTCGGACTAGGGGCAAATCGTGTTCTGACATTTGTCATTTCAAAATAGGTTCCTGTATTTATATATGGTATTTATATACGGTACAGTGTCTTTATCCATATTCAGGGACGGAACGTTTTGATCGTCCGCGATTCCCACTGGCACTGTTTGGTATATAGAGGGATGGTTAAAATGATTCTGGCCTTTTTCCTTAAAGTGGGACCATTATTTTTTTATTATACCTTCGAATAGTTAAAACAAAAGACGGAAAAAGCACAAAATTTCCCTTGAACTGGCAGAAAACAAATTATATGTTATATTGATAGAAAATTTAAGTGTAAAAATGATGAAGGAGATATTATGATCAAGGAGATATTATGACTGTAATAGAAAAAGTAATAATAATAGGGAGTGGACCCGCCGGTTGGGCAGCAGGAATCTATGCGTCACGCGCGCAGTTATCCCCTCTTCTGTTTGAAGGAGCTATTTCGGCGGAAAATCAGGCGGCGGGTACACTGCCGATGGGCCAGTTGGCCATGACCACGGAAATAGAGAACTATCCCGGTTTTCCGTCAGGCGATCTGCGCCAGTATCTGGCGAGTGCTCTGGATAAACAGCGGACCATGATGCTTCTCCCCAATGATGGACATCAGTTGAGTGGCCCGGAACTGGTGGAACTCGCTCGGCAACAAGCCATTAACTTCGGAACGCGAATCATTTCGGCCGATATCGTTTCCGTGAATTTTAAGGATAGTCCCTTGGAAGTCACCGATTCCAATGGAATGGTTCATTATGCAGAATCGATAATCATTGCAACAGGAGCGTCCGCGAATTATCTTGGTTTGGAATCGGAAGAGCGCTTTAAAAATCGAGGAGTTAGTGCCTGTGCCGTTTGTGACGGAGCTCTTCCCCGATTCAGAAATGCGAACATAGCCGTAGTCGGAGGCGGTGATTCCGCCGTGGAAGAAGCCGATTATTTAACAAAATTTGCAGAAAAAGTCTATTTAATCCATCGCCGGGACGAACTTCGGGCATCCATGGTTATGGCCAATCGAGCTAAAAATCACCCTAAAATAGAAATATTATGGAGTCGAGTACCAAAAGAGATCCTCGGAAATAACGAAAAAGGAGTGACCGGTATTGTCCTTGAGAGTACCAAGGACGCCCCTCCATTGAAATTAGAAGTTTCCGGAGTCTTTATGGCTATTGGACATACACCCAATACCCGATTTTTAAAAGGAGAGTTGGAATTAACGGAAAAAGGATTCATTCAGAGAACGGTTCCCTTCCGGACCAATACGAGTGTTCCCGGAGTTTTTGCTGCTGGTGACGTGGCCGATGACTATTATAAACAGGCAATAACTGCTGCCGGAACCGGATGTATGGCCGCACTGGACGCCGAACGTTATCTCGCCGCGAAATAAAAAGGTGATTTATCTTCGTCTCGGACAGTCCCGAAATAAAGGTTATTGATGTTTTACATACAGATGTTTTACATACAGATATTTTACATATAAATATTTTACATATAAATATTTTACATACGGATGTAAAACATATTACTGTTTAGGCAACCATTCACGAACGATTTTGGAACCACGGATATCACGGATAAACACTGATAGTCTGCCGTAAAATACAATCTGTGACAATCAGTATTATACTCAAGATCGTTATAAAAGTCTATTTTTCCAAACAGGCGAGACGCCTGTTTGGAGGATGCGGACGAGACCTGCCTGCCGTCAGGCATGGAGTCCGCGCTCCCAGGAAATGCCGAATTCATAACGGTTGTACAGTATCTCCATGGTTTTACTATATCCATGGTTTTACATTATATCTGTGAACGGTCACTCAAAAATAAAATATTATAAATCACGACAGGTTTAGCTAATTATACTACAGGACGTTACCGTATTGTCATTTCAGGGGCCCCTTCCAAACAGGCCTATGCCTGTTTGAAAAGAAGAAATTTAAAACGGCGTTGAGTATAGAGAATCAACCGATACGTCGAGCCGGAGCCATCAGGTTGTTTTCGTCTTCACTGTCTTCTTCATATCCGGTAATAACGTGAAGTTTGAACGTGGAGGGAGTTTCGTTCCGATTAATACTATGACGTTCCATCGTAATACCACGGGTCGTCATTGCCAGGAAGCGAGCCATTTCCAGTCCGGGTCCTTCTTTAAATTCTTCTTCTATCTGATGAACAATTTCACGCCACTGAAGACCACTTCGATATAAAATTCTATAGACCGCTTTAAGCGTCTTAATATCATCGGAGGAGAAATTGGCACGTCGTAACCCAATAAAGTTCAAACTAACCACCTGACTCGACAAACCATCGATCGTTACGTAGGGAGGAACATCCTTTACAATATGGGCCTGTCCACCAACCATGGCATATGCGCCAACACGACAGAACTGATGTACACCAGCCGCCCCGGATATAAACGCACGTCGTCCTACAGATACATGACCTGCCAGCATGGTATTATTGGCCATAATCACCGAATCGCCGATTCGGCAGTCGTGCGCAATATGGGCGTTTACCATGAACATACAGTTATCACCTATTTCCGTAGCGTCCGGCTCTTTCATCGCCCGATGTATCGTTACGTTTTCCCGTATTATGTTGCCTTTACCAATAATAACCTGTCCACAGGTTCCGGAAAGACCGACACATTGCGGCAAACTACCGATAACCACACCTTCAAAAAGATGATTATTAGCTCCTATTTGAGTTCCGCGTTTTATTGTCACATGTGATTCAAGGCGGCATCCTTCCCCTATTTCCACATTATCTTCAATAATACAAAACGGACCAATTTGTACATCTTGTCCAATTTTTGCTCGCGGACTAACGAGGGCCTGTGGATGAATTTGCACTTCCTTTGCCTTTCATCGCATGAATTCTTTTTTGATTTATAAATTTAACCAGGACCAAATGGCTCCAGTCCTAAAATCATAAAAGAAAACCCGCTTTTTGAAAAGACCGATTTTCATGTTTTTACTTTTTTTTTACAAAAAAAGTAAAGATTCCTGTCTTTTTGTCTTTTTATGATTCCTGTTTGATACATTCTCTATTCTTTTTATCGAACATTGTGCTCCTTAAAAACAGAAAAAGACTAAAAAAAGTTAAAAACAGTATTTTTTACCAGCGTCATGTTTCATCCCAGATACTTTGTCTTGAAATAGTAATCTTCTGTTATTTTATTAACGTCACAAAAATGGATATATTAAATCCATTAATTCGTTGGGTGTAATGTCTCGGACCAGAAAAATTTTTGCAGAAGCAGTATCTCCGGAGAGGAGTTCAAACTGATTTTTTCGCAAATGAAGTAATTTGGCAAGCAATTCAATAATTGCTTTATTGGCTTTTCCTTTTTCAGGAGCCTGTGTTACAGAAACTTTAAGGGAACCATTTTGAGTTCCGCGAATTTCATTTTTTCGTGCTCCTGGCTGTGCCTTTACCGGCAAGGTGACACCTAACGGATGGGATGTAATATTAACAGTCATGAAACAGCTCGTTCAAACGTAGAATTCATCGTTTTTTATTGGAGGAACCGAATCTGGAATCGGGCCCGGGTTTGTAATAATGGAATTGGTCTCTTCAGAATCATCATTCCAATTCGTATTGGAAAAATTATAACCGGGAGGTGTCTGATTGTAAAACAACGAAGAAAACAAGCCCCCCAATGGATCGGTATAGGAATCCTTCCCAACCAACTCGAAGTCGGTAGAGACGGCCCCTGGAGCCAGGAGTTGCCGGTTAAGACTGACAATATTCTGGAGTCGACATCGATAACGATAGTCGGATATCATAAAGACCCCCAGGGCAAGTATGGCGACAAGAGCGACGTAGACTAACGATCTGTCTTTAACAAGCAGTTCGTGATTAGGTTCATTGTCGTCGGGCAGAAGTGGGGAGGAGGCCGTTTGAGAAACATCAGGTTCTTTTGCTGACACTTGAGGAGGTATTACCTCTGGTTTTTCCGGTTCCTTTTTGGGAGGATTTTCCGATACATTTTTTTCTTCCGATTTATCTTTATTTTCATCGGAAGGAGATAAAAAGCCCTCGGGAAAACGAAATTCTTCATGTAAATTTTTTGGTTTTGGGGGACGTATACCGAAACGGGATGTTACCGTTCCTCTGTAGGGGCTTTCCATATTCAATGCAGAAGGACGCGTATCCTGTGCTCCGTCTGCCGATTGAGTCTTCAACAAATTAGACGATTGAGCCCAACCCACTGTCCCCGGGAGGATGCAAAACAGATATAATATTAGACAATACATTAGAATCGAAATGAACCTTCCTTTTGGAAGGTCCTTCGTATCCGAATTATATAATCGTCCCAGTTTTATCCGTTGCATATTTAATATCTACAGCAATGATTTACAAATATTAAAAACCTATTAGAGAATAACAATCTAACAACAATAGCCCTATGTTAAATTATATTATATAACAAAGACTTTTCAACAAGTCAAAAAAGAGATTTTGGGAAATTTTTAATAAAAGTTCCAATAATAGCGATTGTCTTGTTTTTGCAACGTTCTGATTCTCTATTGTTACTGCAAGATATTTTCAAAAAATTAGGCAGTAATGTTTTTTACGGGACTATAGCTTTTATAGTGTTTTTATCTATAATGTAATTAAAAGGGGTTATCCGGCATCTGTCAATAAAAGGGAGACGGGCCATTCAACTGTTTTCCGGCAGAAAAAACGACGATTGTTTTACAAAATAGTTTTATAGAAAAATCGGAAGGTGAACTATGCGCGAAATTAAAAAATATTTAGTGGTGTCGGAAGGACTAATGGCTGTGGCCATGTTGGTTGGTTTTATAGAACCGGTATTTTCGCAGACCAAAACGGCAACAACAACAGCTTCCACAAGTACGGAAACGGATGCCGGAACCCGATTGGGCGTTGGCGTCGATAGTCGTTTCGGGTCAGGATCAATTCCAATTAGAATTGAGCGGCAGAATATTCTTCCCGGCTCTCCAATGAATGTCAAGCCGACGATGGATAATTTGGTACCGACCTCTGGAAAAAATGTATCCTCCTTCGGTGGTATACTAGGGCGCTACGATACCAGTCAGTTCGGGAAGTTTTTCGCGTCGGGTTCTCTGGCAGCCCAGGCAGCAATACCACAACGAGCAGCCTCGTCCCTCAATAATCTATCTATGGGCGACAATCTGGTAGACAACTCCCAGGCGAAAATAGCACGTATGTATCCACCGCGCCTCTATGTTGACCATAAAGAATATCCGGTTAGCAATCTGGAGACGTCTCAAGTACGTATAAACGTGGAAAACCAGATAAAGAATTTCAATACAAGGTATGGTTTGAGTTCCCAGCAGGTGCAAGTAACACCTGTGTATCAGCAAGGTGCTCTTGTCCTTCAGGGAAGAGTGTATTCAACGCATCTTGCTCGTATGCTTGTCGACATCCTTTATTTGGAGCCAGGAGTTGAGAAGATTGTAAACGAGCTTGTTGTAACGAATCCGACGGCGCCACCACCCGACCCGCTTGCAGTGTCTCCGCGTTAACCGACGAATTCCGACCCCCTCCCCAATTATCCGTTGCCGATATTCTGTCTGTTGCAGATATTTTGTCCGTTGCAGATATTTTGTCCGTTGCGAATATTTTGTCTGTTGCGGATATTTTGTCCGTTGCGGATATTTTGTCCGTTGCCGATATCCTGTCTGTTGCGGATATTCTGTCTGTTGCGGATATTCTGTCTGTTGGCATGTTTCTGTTCGTTAACGCAACGGTTCCTGTACCAGGATCATTCTGAAGTTGGTTGACCGCATTCTGAAGTGATCCTTGGGGGACGCCGGTTACCGTGCCCTGATGCTGGTATCCTTCCCTGGGAATTGTTCCCGACATGGATATATAATTGTTTCCTTCGACTGTTGTCGGATTGGCCCGCATATACCGAACATCGTCTAACGTATATCGTTTATGTTTTTGTGCATATTTATTGTCTTGATCTTCTTTATCTTTTGTATAGGACGGTTGATTCAACGGTTTGGTTTTGGTATACAGATCCATTTTTTTTTGGAGTTCTTCATAACGTTTCTGATACGTTATTTCGCGCATATTTTCCAGATCGTCATCAGCGGTAATATTATTGGCCAGTGAAGCAGGAGGAATCTCGCTGTGTCCCAATTGAGGATAAAGCGTTTTTAAATTCTGTGACAGATCAATAGTTGAGACCGTGCGATCCGCAGGTTTGGACTCTATTTTCTTCGGAGAATCCATCTCTTTTTTTTCATCGGCAGGAACGGACAATTTTGTTTTCGCGTCCTTTTTTGTTACTTTTGTCTTCGCATCCTTTTCGGTGGAATCTTGACGTGGTGTTCCATAAATGGTCGTTTTAATAACCTTGGAAGTTGTCTGTTCACCAGTTTTTGTATCGGTAAAGACAGTGAAAATGGAAATATCTTCTTCCGGTTGGTCCAACTCCCCTAAATCGAGCCAGACATGATAGGAATGACCGACTTTTTTGTCATATTTTCGTTGTTTTTCGAGCTGTTCCGGCTTGAGAACGAGTTTACTGTCCGGAATTGTAAACTGAATACCATCGGCAATTCCCTTAAAGACATAAACGACCAGTGTTCCATCGACGCGCACGGAATGATTACAGTCTCCTTCTTTAAAAAATCGGATAACACCAGCTTTTCCGCGTCGCATTTTTAAATTGGGATCGTCCGGTTTAAAGGGACCATAATCCTGCCAGTAGTCCTCGAAGAGAGCGACTGTTTCTCCGACGACCGGACCGGCAATAATATATTTCCTTTTATCCATACTACTACATCCGAGGATCGACAGTATTAATAAAAGAGAAAGGATACCAATGAATTTTTGATAATAGAACATTG
Source organism: uncultured Planctomycetaceae bacterium (assembly GCA_964442735.1). Classification (GTDB taxonomy): domain Bacteria; phylum Planctomycetota; class Planctomycetia; order Pirellulales; family Thermoguttaceae; genus JAUNBG01. The sequence goes on from CAYUAP010000010.1 coordinate 11,105, forward strand.
AATAAAATTCCTGAATAACCAATATAAACGAATCGGCATAAACGAATCAGCAGGCATAAAAAACAGAAGGAACGTCTGTTTTTTGTAAAACAGACGTACCAACCGTATTCCGGCCATTAACGATAAACGGAAACGGGAACATTGGTAACGGAAACAGGAGCGGGATCGGCAACCGGCATTGATTCCGGAATGTTGTACCAGGTTTCCCTTCGAACGTTTTCCAATGGATAGCTCGTTTGCGAAGCGACCTGTTCGTAGCTGGCACTCCGAATCGGTTGATTCAAAACGGTTGGTGGAACGGTCTGAACATTCACATTATCAGCATAGCCGTTTCGCGCCAGAACTTCCGGATTGATCGGATTATTATTCGTAGCCGGAGCCTCGTTCTTCCTCGTTTGCGTTCCGGAAACACTGGTAATTGGACCGGGTATCTGCTGCCACTGACTTGTTTTAACGGACGATATTCCGTTCTGCGTTGTTTTTTTAGTAGAGGCAGGGCTTGAGGTTGAGTTTGTCTTTGACGGCACGGTCACTGGAGTTGTTTTTGGCTGAATGACAGGCATTTGCAATTGTTGTGAATTAACATTATTTTCCACACTACTATCCGTAGTCAATGGATTTTTTATAACAGATATATTTTCTTTTGAAAGTGAATTCGTTCCGTTTTGATAATCATTTTCCGGAAGATATTGATGCGTTTCATCAAGATCGTTCATGGGATCGTTCGGTTTATGGATAAACGGCAGATGCTTAATAGAAGCTTGGTTATCCGGTAAAGTACCTGTTTTCGGGTCGAATAGTCCCATATTGCCATTGATGGCCATGGCATCGGCCAGACACCAGTTCATACGATTGGTTTCGATTCGTTTTATTTCTTCGAGATCATCGGAATTACGAACGATACGCGGCGTCATGACAATCAGAAGTTCCGTTCGGGACTCCGAGTCAACATCATAGCGGAAGAGCCATCCGACATGGGGAAGATCGGCCAGCCACGGAATACCTTTTCGCGTCTTCTCTTTATTCGTAGTAATTAGACCACCGAGCATAACTGTTTCGCCATCCTGGGCACTAACGGCAGTCATGGCCTGTATTGTATTGATGGACGGTGATTTAATAACCTGGTCGCCGGACGTAAAGACCGGAATCGCATCGCTATCACCCGCCAGGGATGATTTTTCCGCTCCTATTTCCATAATGACCTTCCCCTCCTTGGTAACACGAGGCGTTACAAGAAGGATTAGACCAACGTTGGCGTCCGTTACACTGGAGGTAATACCGTAGTTTGTCATATTCGCATTGGAAATACGAGGAACACGTTGACCAACAAGAATAAATGCCTGCTGGTTATCCATGGCGGTAATCTGTGGCCGACTGAGGATTTGAAGTCGATTCTTCTGTTCCAGGGCACGTAAAGTTACCTGAACGGAACGACTGCTCGCTGACAGAACAAGTCCACCGAAATTAGCGGACGAACTGGTTCGCCCCATTCCCAATGTATTCAACACCTGACCCGCTACGGTATTGGAATCGGACGCATTATAATTCTGGCCAATGACGTTATTACCGATCATATCGTAACCCGGTTTTCCTGTACTGCTACTGGTTGTTGAAGACGTTACAACACTACGGTCGAAGGAAACTTTATCCTGAAGTCCCGCCTCAATTCCAAATTCTTCTTGATCTGATAGAGTAACTTCCGCGATTAATACTTGAATAACAACCTGGGGCGGATCTTTATCGAATTCTTCCACCAACTTCTGAATTTCCTCCAGATAACGTGGCGTTGCGCTAATAATTAATGTATTCGTAATCGATTCCGGAATAACAATAACATGTGATTCGAACATCTGATAGACAGACATGGCCTCGGAAGTAATTTCCAACTGTTGTTTTCGCGACAGGAAATCGTCAATAGCGGACGCGATTTTCAAGGCGGGCACATTTCGCAGGGGAACCACGACCTCTTTACGGTCCATAACATCTTTACGGTCGAGACTGAGGATCAATGCTTCGATGATATGAAGGTCTTTAGGAGCGGCGGCGGCGATAATACAGTTGGTTCTGGTATCGATCGAGAGGCGAACAGGGACAAACGTTTCTTCACCTTCGGCGTTGGGCAGTGTCGGCATAGCGCCGCCGCCGGTCGGCAGGAGGGATTGAATTGTTTGTGACATTTGCATTGCGTCTCCATAGAGAATTCGGAATATTTTGATTTGTGCTTTTGCGGCCGCAACATCAAGCAGATCGATTAATTTCGTCAAGAGATCCATACAGTCTTCCGGGGCGGTTATGATCAACTGATTATTATGAACGTCGGCTACAATATTGACGTCGGTCATAATACCCGACTCAATTAGACGTTTACTTTCAGCGTCCACCGACAGAATTTCCAGAATAGGAAATTTAGCGGAGGAGGTATCATTCGTTCCCTGGACAGAGGGCATAATGGCACTCATAATGGTCATACGAAGGTCATTTGCCAGAAGATTCTTGAGTTTGAAGGTCTTTACGCGAAGACGTGGTGCCGCTTTATTAACATCCAATTGAGTCAATATATTCTGAACTTCCAGTAAATCATTGGGGGCTGCCTGAATAACGAGCGAGTTGGTTCGTACATCGGGAAAAACACGAATTCGAGGGGCCATTCCACCTGTTAGTGGAGTAGGGAACGGGTAATAGGTTTGCAACTGAAGTGCAATTTCACGAACCGATGCATATTGCAGACGGATTACACGAATCATACTGTTGGCTTCCTGAATTGGTTGGTCAAATGTATTGATCAAATCTTTCATGGAACCGAATGCCTGTCCCCAGCCGACCAGAAGAATAGCGTTGGGATTCTGCATGGCGAAGATAATGACACGTCCCTGTTTGGTAACAAACATCTGTTTGTGAAGTACTTCGAGAATACCCTGTAGCATAACACAATTGACATGTTTCAGGTTATAAATTTCTATTTTAGGTTCGGCTAATTTAGCAAGTTCCTCGATTTCACGAATCATACTTTCTATACGGCGATATTCGCTTTCCGGGGCATCAATAATTACGACATCCAGATCGGGGAGAACCTGGGGGATGTAATCCTGGACGACACCGACACCATGACCACCGTTCGGAGCGTTGGGGTCAAACACACCCAATTCACCACCGGGAGGCATAGCTTCGCCAAGATCGCCCATTCCAAGGCCCCCGAGATCACCGCCAGCCCCGAGTGCTCCGCCCGTTAAATCGCCCTGATAATTAACCTGTTTTATGGTCGAATTCGAGGGCTGTTCGGTCGGAATCGGTTTAACGGAAATATTCGCCATCCGTTTTGCGGTTGCGCCTGTATCTGCTACTGCTGTATCTGCTACTGCTGTGGGAGCTTTCACTTTTTCCTTGTTTGGGGGATTCGGTTTGGAGCCCATCATCGACTGAAGTGGGGCGGACAGGAGGGAATTTCCTGACTTGATTTTAGCTTGTTCGGATGTCTGACCACGCATTATATAGGATGAAACGGTATTACTCCCTTGTGGAGGAACACGCATCGGCCTGTAATTATAATAGTCCAAAACTTCTTTAATCTTGTTTGGATCACTTTCCCGGATGGAAATAAAGCGTCGGACGTTTCCATTAATCGGGGGCTGGGCGTCAATAGCCTGAAGAAGTTGTTGCATCTGACCACAAATAACGGAATCGCCTTTAACGATCATTTTCTGACCAATGGGATCAAATTCAATTTCACAGGTTCGTATGGTATTTCCCTGGACTTTAGGCTGTTTGACGTAACGATAGACGACACGAGCCGCCTGACTCGTCGTTGGAGTTCCATTGACCGGAGATGTAGCCATTCGCTGGAGACGACTGCCGAACAGGGTAACGAGAACATTTTCAAGTTCCTGAACTTTTTTTCGTGTGGGCGTAAAGGTCCAGTTGATCATTCGCAGTTGACCGCTTGCGGCCAACTGTTGAAGTTGTACAGCGTTGGAAGGAGAGGTTGTTCCTTGTATCTGCCGAACGGTACCATTGGCGATTCGACTATCCGGCTGTTGTATGGCATCGGAGAGTGGGTAGATCTTCAAGCCGCCCAGATATTGGGCAACTGTCATCAGATCATTTTTATTTGCCAGAACGAACAATTTCCCCGTACTTGTATCACTTGCAATCGTAATATCCGGTTGTCGCATAAATTGCTGCCGTAGTTGGGCTTCAATTTGGGTTATATTGGCCGGAGTACATTGATAGACCACGAGATCGGTAAAGGAAGCACTATTTGTTGGAACCGCATTATTCCCAACAGAAGTGGGGACAGGAGCCGCATTATTAACAGGAGCCGCGTTATTAACTGGAATTGCGTTATTAACCGGAACCGCGTTATTAACCGGAGCCGCGTTATTAACTGGAACCGCGTTATTAACTGGAACTGCGTTATTAACTGGAACCGTGTTATTAACTGGAACCGTGTTATTAACGGGAACTGCGTTATTAACGGGAACCGCGTTATTTGTTGGATTGATTGAACCTCCGAAGACCTCCGGTTTTGTACCCGGTTTATTCTCGGGAAGAATCGCGTTATCGGCCTGCCAGGCGACATGAACATATCGATTGGCATTGGGGTCATAATACTGTTCCACTTTATTATTGACAACCTGGCCATTATTAACCGCATTGGCGGGAATGGCCAGACCAACATCGACATAACCGTTATTCAGTTGAAGATTGGCATCCATTTTGGGAATTAAGTTATCGGCGATAGCGATTGCCTGCAACGGTGCGGTTAATGTTAAGGCGTTTCGAGTTGGGTCTACATTCCAGGAAGTCAACTGGCGTAGTTCCATTGGCAAAAGACCGATCAATCGGGCGGCTAGTTCATCTGCTTTCATTCGACTGGGGAAAAACGTTTTCACCACAAGTCCCAATCCAGGTTGACCACTGTTCGGATTAAATCCCGGGCCATTAACAGGACGGGCCGATATAACTGTTTGATTATTTTCATATCCCAGGGATGGTACCACTGTTATATTTGTCGGAGCTAACGAACTAGCTTGGCCCGATATTGCGGGTTGGGGCAAAACCGTTCCTGTTGTTTGGGTCCCATGATTACCTTGTGCGATACCGGCCAGTATCGCAGACGGACGTGCCGCCGCTCCCTGTCCGTACAATGTCGGACTTAAGCCATGGATTATCATAACCATGGTTATCAGGGTTAATGTTAGTATCGCCTTCATGCGTTTTATAATATAGTTGTCCATTTCTCGTCCGTTTACCGTGTTACTGTCAGGTTTTGGAGATACTTTAATAAACCAAAACAGAATTATTTAACGTAAAATTACTCCTGTTTTGATTCGTTTTTATGTTAAACATAGCTGGATTCAATTCCTTGCATGATGGATAGTAGTAATTTTTTCAATATCGTACAATAGCAGTTTTTGAATTTGAAAGAAAAATTTCTCGAAAAGACGTCTGGTAAAAAAAAAGATTCATTGTATGATTGGATATTATGATATATGATTGGATATTAAGACATATGATTTGTTATTATATTGCGTGATTGGATATTATTTGGATATTATGATGATGGTTTTTATGGAAAATCCAATTGAGATGGATAAAAATGCCTAGAATAAAAAGAATCCTCGTGACTGGAGGTGCCGGGTTTATTGGTTCGCATTTATGCGAGCGCTTGGTAAAGGAAGGTCATGATGTTATTTGTGTTGATAATTTCTTTACCAGCCAGAAATCAAATATCGTTCATCTTTTATCATGTTCCAATTTTGAATTAATTCGGCATGATATAACGTTACCTCTATTTTTGGAGGTGGACGAGATATATAATTTGGCATGTCCGGCGGCTCCTGGCCATTATCAATACAATCCGATTAAGACGATGAAGACCTCTTTAATTGGGTCGAGTAATATGTTGGGACTAGCCAAACGATGTCGGGCGAAGATATTACAGGCGTCTACGAGTGAAGTTTACGGAGATCCGGAAGTTCATCCGCAACGGGAAGATTACCGCGGGTCGGTCAATCCGATAGGGCCGCGTTCCTGTTACGACGAGGGAAAGCGGGCGGCCGAGGCTCTGTTTATGGACTATTATCGAATGCATCGTATTGAAATTCGTATTGCGCGTATTTTTAATACCTATGGTCCAAAAATGCATCCGTTTGATGGTCGGGTCGTTTCCAATTTTATTCGACAGGCCTTAACTAGCGAACCAATAACGATTTACGGGGAGGGTGTTCAGACGCGTTCCTTCTGCTATTGTTCCGATTTGGTTGAAGGTCTGATTCGGTTAATGGAGAACGATAAAAATTTTATTGGACCGGTAAATATAGGAAATCCTGGAGAATTCACAATACTTGAGTTGGCAAAAATGGTTCAAGTATTAACGGGAGTAGACAGAGAGTTTGTCTACAAACCTTTGCCACAGGACGATCCATGTCGTCGCAAGCCGGATATTACACTAGCGAAGGAAATCCTGGATTGGAGTCCGAAGATCCCCCTACAGGAAGGTCTGGCACAAACGATTGAATGGTTTCGAGATATAGATCTCGACCATTATCGACCGCCGACACCCAATTATTAAACGATTCCGTTACCCGATTCCACAAACCTTGCAGGTGTTTTTTACCTGCGAACCACGATTATGTTTTTTGCAAAATTGAAGAAGAGAGAATTTGGAGAATTAACTGATGAAATGGTCTAAAACATTGATACCCACAATGAAGGAAACTCCTGATGGTGCAGAGATTCCGAGTCATATTTTAATGCTGCGCGCCGGTTTGATATCACAGGTCATGGCCGGAGCCTATTCCTATCTTCCGTTAGGGCTTCGTTCCCTGCAAAAGGCAATTGGTATTGTGCGCGAAGAGATGAACGCGGCAGGTTGTATTGAAGTCTTTTTGACGGCAATGTGTCCTATTTCCCTTTACGAGCAGACGCATCGGGTGGAAGCGTTCGGTGATGTTTTGGTAAAAGCGGTTCTACCACGCGCTGGTAAAAAGGTTCCAATCGCCTTCTGTCCGACCCATGAAGAGGAGATTACGGATCTGGTGGCCCATTATATTTCCAGTTATCGACAACTTCCGATCACGTTATATCAGATTCAGACGAAGTTCCGAAACGAGGAACGTCCTAAATTCGGTATTCTTCGAACGAGTGAATTCATGATGAAGGATGCGTACAGTTTCCATACGAATTTGGAGTCGCTTAATGAAACCTACAAGGTTATGTACGCCGCCTATTGCCGTATATTCAAGCGTTGTGGACTGCATTATCTGCCTGTAGAGGCGGAGTCGGGACCTATTGGTGGTGATGCCTCGCATGAATTCATGATTCCGTCGCCCAATGGGGAGGACAAGGTCGTCTGCTGTCCCGTCTGTCATTATGCCGCCAATACGGAGAAGGCGGAGATCGGAGGAACCGGACCGGAAGCCCCTGATGATAGTGTTCCGCGTAAACCACTGACACTCAAGGAGACTCCGAATGTTCATACCATTGACCATGTTTGTACCTTCTTTAAGGCAAAACAGCAGCAGGTTGTTAAAACCTTGATCTATTCGATTGACGGAGTTCCCGTTGCGGTTCTTGTTCGCGGTGATCACGATGTAAACGAAAACAAACTGAAACGGGCACTCCAGGCGGATTCCGTTGAACTAGCGAATGAAGAGACGATAGAAAAAGTAACAGGAGCCCCTGTCGGCTTCGCGGGTCCGGTGGGACTCAAGGAAAAAATACGTATTGTGGCCGATTATACGATTCGGGGTATGGTCAATTATATTGTCGGGGCCAATCAGCCGGAGAAACATTATTTGAACGCCAATATGGTTCGTGACTTCGATGTAGACTTGTTTGCCGATCTGCGTAATGCGGAAGCAGGTGATCCCTGTCCACACTGTATGGAAAAAATGACGATTCGAAACGCAATTGAAGTCGGACATGTCTTCAAACTGGGAACGAAATATTCCGAAGCCTTGAATGCGAAGTTCGCGGATGTCGACGAAACTCTCAAGACCGTTATTATGGGCTGTTACGGAATCGGTGTCAATCGTATTGTCGCCGGAATAGTGGAAACGAGTTACGATGATCATGGTATTATCTGGCCTATGGCGCTAGCTCCCTATGAAGTCTGTATTAGTCCGGTTAAGGTGGACGAAGAGAGTATGGCGGTTGCCAATCGTCTGCACGACGAATTAACGGCACAAGGAATTGAGGTTCTTCTGGATGATCGGGATCAACGGGCTGGGGTTAAGTTTAAGGATGCCGACTTAATTGGGTTCCCCCTCCGAATTACGATTGGTACCAAAGGCCTGACCGAAGGTAAACTGGAGCTTAAATGGCGCTGGAACACTGATTCGGAAATGATCGCACTCGAAGGTGCCGTTGAACAAATTACAGCACTGGTCCAGGAAGAGCGAAAAACAGGGGCCCGATTCACCGCCTCCAAAAAAGTGTAAAACAAGATACGAACAATAATAAATTTTGGGAAATAATAAAAATCATGTATCAGGTCCTATCGGTATTAATTTTGGTTTGCAGTAGTTTTTTACTTGTATCCCCCGTAAATCAGGTTTCTAACGGTCATAATACCGTTGTCAAGAAGGAGAAAGCGATGTTTTATGGTAAATTATCGGAGATGGATTCCACTTCACCGTGTTTGACTCAATATCCGGAATCGGTTCGCAAGGCGTTCGATTGGTTAAAGAAAAATGACTTGACCAAGCTACCCATCGGGAAAACGGTTATTGATGGGGATAATGTCTATGTCAATATATCGGAATACGAACCGAAGCCGGTAACGGAAGCTGTGGGAGAAGCGCATCGTCAATATATCGATATCCAGATTCTTCTATCGGGAGAAGAACTCGTTGGCTGTATGCCCATGTCCGATGATCTTCCCATTGTAAAGGAATACGACACGCAAAAAGATTATCTGCTTGTGGATAAAAAAGTCATGCCGTTTTTAGCGATAGAGGAAGATTCGCCCAATCGACTGATTTTAAAGGAGGGAATGTTCGTTCTATTTACGCCGAAAGATCTTCATGCCCCAAGTTTAGTCAGTAAAAAGGGGATTAAGGTCAAGAAGGCCGTTTTTAAATGCAAGGTTAAATAGTGAACAGACATGCCTCAACGATATTTTTTAGACCAGACGAAGGAGGAATTGGAGCTTCAATTTAAGGAGCTTGGTCTTCCCCATTACCGATTAGGTCAGGTTCGGCGTTGGATATTTTCGCGCAAAACGGATCGAGTTGAGGCCATGACTGATTTATCGAAGGAACTTCGTCGTACACTGTCTCAATATTATACGGTCAGTGAAACGGAAGGATCCCTCTATTCCGGCCAACTTGTCAAGGAGTATGTATCATCGGATGAAACGCGGAAGATACTCCTGGAGTTTCCGGACGGAAATCGGGTGGAGTCGGTTTTATTACGGGATGACCGGAATCATCGTACCGGTTGTATTAGTACCCAGGTTGGTTGTGCAATGGGGTGTCGTTTCTGTGCCAGCGGTCTGGACGGATATATCCGCAATTTAACGCGCGGTGAAATTCTGGAGCAGATACTCCGATTAAACGCTCTTCTGCCAATAGACGAACGATTAACGCATTTAGTGATCATGGGAACCGGCGAACCAACGCTCAATTTAGATGCCCTTTTATCAGCGTTATCGGATGCTACGGCCCAGGACGGTCTGGATATTGGCAATCGCAGGGTAACGATATCGACCGTTGGTCTTCCGGATGGTATTCGCAAAATGGCAGATGCCAATATTCCCTATAAACTGGCTGTATCACTCCATGCCTCCAATGACGAACTCCGTAATCAGATCATACCCCAGAATCGGCATACGGGAATAGACGCAATTTTAAATGCCGCAGATTTCTATTTTCAATCGACCGGGCGACGTGTCACCTATGAATATATTCTGATTGCCGATCTGAATTCGAAGCCGGTTCATGCCCGGGAACTGGCCCGACTTTTAAAACGACGAACCGCTATCGTCAATTTAATTCCCTATAATCCGATAGAGGAACTCCCCTATAAAGCACCTTCATCCAATACGGTTGAACAATTCGAATCGATACTCAAGCAGGAGGAAATACAGGTTAAGACAAGGATTCGCAAGGGCGATCGAATTAACGCCGCTTGTGGTCAGCTTCGCCGTGGATATCGTCCTGACGAAAAACATCCGGAATAAACATTACACTCCAAACATATTGTTTTACTGCTGTACAGAATTTATTTCGCTCTTTCTTCCAAAACGATATCGGGACGGTTTGTGGTAATTGACTCTATTTTCCAATTGATCATACGACGGATATCGTCCTTGTTATCGACAGTCCAGCACCAGACAGAAATGTTCGCATCCCGTAATTTTTTGAGTAATTCCGGAGAAAGGGAGGAATAGGCAATATCGACAACATTCGTATGGCATTCCTTTAAGGTTTTGATGATAATTTCGGCCATTTGTTCCGGAGTATATTCGCTTTGTTTATAGCTACAGAGCCAGGCTGTACAAATTTCCGGTCCGAATTCTCGATATTTTTTTACACGAGTTGCCTCGAAATCGATAATTACGGCTGTTTTTTCCATTTTGTGTTTGCGAATCATGTCAACAACCTCTTTTTCGAAGCCAAATTCTTTAACTTCGATAACAGGACGACATTTTGTCCCCTTTAGGAGGAGCATGGCAGCTTCGAAGGTAGGAACTTTTTCGCCCTTGAATTTTCCATCGAATTCTTTTTTACATTTATTGGGTTCATAATTACGAAGTTGTCCGAAGGTCAGATCGGAGATTTTTTTATCGATACCGGCAGTACGTTTGAGGGAAGCATCGTGTGATAGAACAATAACGCCATCAGAAGTGCGACGCAGGTCCATTTCACAACCTTGTGCACCACTTTTAATAGCTCCCATTATGGAACTGGTCGTATTTTCAGGATAGAAGGCCGAAAATCCGCGATGGGCGACTACCGGTGTTTGCGGAATCGGTGGAAACACTTCCTGGGAATACATTTGAGTACACAAACTTAATACCAATAACAACAGAAACAATGAATTTGTTTTTTTCATTATAAATTTCCTTAATATTGAACCAGAGTGAATAATACAGGTACGAATCTTCATGTTCCGTCCTCTTTTCGTCGTCTATTATATACAAATTTTTCTACTGTTCACAGGGTGGTGTGATAAAATCTGTTATTTTGACAGCAGGACTGGAACGCGGACATCTCGTCCACCTCGCCGCTAAACTGGCATCCCGCCTGTTTCAAAAAAAGGAATTTCGTAACCATTCATGAACGATTTTGGAACCATGGATATCACGGATAAACACAGATAGTCTACGATAAAATACAATATTTTACAATAACAGACTAAACATTTTATCTGTTATACGTTAGGACGTTATAAATTCGGCATTTCCTGGGAGCGCGGACGTCTCGTCCGCATCTCCGCAAAACAGGCGTCTCGCCTGTTTTGAACAATAGATTTTTATAACGGCCTTGAGTATATAATAAATAATTTTATCATAAAAAAGTTTGTTTGCCAAAAAACTATCCATGGTTTCACTTTATATCCGTGAATGGTTACGGAATTTAAAACGACCTTGAGTATACTTGTCGTTACCCTCCATTCATGAACATTCCAAGTGGTGGTGATATAGTCATGCCCAGTATAACTTCGTCGGTATGTCTGGTGTCTGTGTGTCTGTGTGTCTGTGTGTCTGTGTATCTGTGTGTCTGGTGTCTGTGTGTCTGTGTGTCTGTGTGTCTGTGTGTCTGTGTGTCTGGTGTCTGTGTGTCTGGTGTCTGTTTGTCTATCTGTCTATCTGTCAGTCTGTCTATCTGTCTATCTGTCTGTCTGTCTGTCAAAAAAAACGGAAGATTTTAAAACAGTCTATAGTTCCTTGATAAACTCGTCAATATCTTTACAATTCAGGGCTGTTATAAAGAGTGCATCAACGGTATCGAGATTATTTTGTTTTCTAATTTTATCCTGAATTTCTTCCGGAATGGACTTAAAGCGATTTTCCAAAATAGAAATTATTCCTTCTATTTTACCTTCTATTTTTCCTTCTATTTTTCCTTCTATTTTTCCTTCTATTTTAGATTCTCTTTTAATTTTACCGATTAAAGTAACCATTTTTTTTCCTCCTTTTTTTATTGAATAAATAAAAGACATCACAGAGTGACGATATATACTGTACGACGTTATAAAGGTATTTCCCGGGAGCGCGGACGCCATGCCTGACGGCAGGCAGGTCTCGTCCGCATCTCCGCAAAACAGGCGTCTCGCCTGTTTTGAACAATAGATTTTTATAACGGCCTTGAGTATATAATAAATAATTTTATCATAAAAAAGTTTGTTTGCCAAAAAACTATCCATGGTTTCACTTTATATCCGTGAATGGTTACGGAATTTAAAACGACCTTGAGTATACTTGTCGTTACCCTCCATTCATGAACATTCCAAGTGGTGGTGATATAGTCATGCCCAGTATAACTTCGTCGGTATGTCTGGTATCTGGTGTCTGGTGTCTGTGTGTCTATCTGTATGTCTGTCTATCTGTCTATCTGTCTGTCTGTCAAAAAAACCGGAAGATTTTAAAACAGTCTATAGTTCCTTGATAAACTCGTCAATATCTTTACAATTCAGGGCTGTTATAAAGAGTGCATCAACGGTATCGAGATTATTTTGTTTTCTAATTTTATCCTGAATTTCTTCCGGAATGGACTTAAAGCGATTTTCCAAAATAGAAATTATTCCTTCTATTTTACCTTCTATTTTACCTTCTATTTTACATTCTCTTTTAATTTTACCGATTAAAGTAACCATTTTTTTTCCTCCTTTTTTATTGAATAAATAAAAGACATCACAGAGTGACGATATATTATCTTCGGTTATTTGTGTACTATTTGATACAACGTAGGCAAAAATAGCATCGGCGAGTAGTTTATAATACAGATCACCTGCATAGGGTTGAAGTGCTAAAAGTGCCTCCATTGTTATATCATTAATTTCAGGATCGTGAATTGACTGCATAATTCGCATAATATACAATAATTCAGGAGCGTCTTTATCAGAGAGAAGTGTATTCGGGTTTGGATCTTGTAAATTAATAATAACGGGTTCCATATTCAAAAAGGATTTTTGAATAATCTTTAATTCTCCTCGCATTTCCGGAGTTTTTTTATCTTTTGGTATCATTATTTTATGATAAAGGTCTTTAAGTCGGGAAGGACCCTTAAAATTTTTTCCTGGTGCCTGATTTATAATGACACCCATCGTTGGAGAAAAGAAAAAACATGGTACTTTTAATTGTATTGCTTGTCGCCATTCCTCCATCATACTAAAAATGGAATATCGAGCCGTTTGAAAAACCGTCATACGATCTTTATATGATTTATGCTCCAATATAACACGAAGTTGAATTCCAAAATTCATTTCTTTAAAAGGAATATAGTAAACCAGGTCGGGCATATGTTCATGAAATGCATTATCCTTGAGAGGAACGGTTATGACTTGTAATTGATTAAAATCGAGTAGCAGACTAAAATTTGGAAATTTAAGTTTAAAGAGAGCTTGTGCAAAAACTCTAGCAAAAATAACGAGTCCAAAAACATATTTAAAAAAGGCGTCATGCTTAACATGAAACAATTTTATTAAGTCAATGACGGTTAATCGGTCGAATGTTTTTTGTACTTGACCTTCGTTTTCCACCTTTTGTTGGTTTTCATTATTATCAGTCATATTATTCCTGTAGAAGAAAATGTTGTTATCTCTCAAGATATGTTTGTTATCTTTTAAGATGTATTGATTATCTTTTAAGACATATTGATGGGCATTTCCGAAAACCGTCCGGGGACTCTTGTGTCTCGACGGACCCTTTCCCTGTTTTACAGGACTTGGTAAAATCGAAAAATAGAAAAAACGGGTTTTAAGAATCACCTTTTATATTTTAGTTTGTGATGGCGATAATACAAGATATAAAATTTTGGAAATAATAAAAATAGTCGAATAAAACGATCCCCGGGACTTCAATCAATATTGAAATTCACGGGGATTTGTAATGTTTCTTCTGTAAAGCGGTGTTTATTCCTTAATATGGAATCGGAAATCATCGCCGTCGAAATCAACAATGATTTTTTCTTTTTTCCCTTTAATGATATCGTTTTCACTAGGGGAATGTTTTAGTAATTCCATAGCGAGGGGATTTTCGATCTGACGTTGAATAACTCGTTTTAGGGGGCGAGCACCATAAATAACATCATAACCTTGATCTGTAATTGCATCAATGGCCTTCGGTGTAATCTCCAGTTCAACGCCCTGTTTGGTCAGGAGATCGACCAGTTTTTTAACTTGAAGATCGACGATCTGCCGTATCTGTTCTTTTGACAAGGTATGGAAGATAATGGTTTCGTCGATACGATTAAGGAACTCGGGCAGAAACTGTACTTGCAGGACCTTCTGAACCTCTTCCCGAATATTTTCTGCCGGTTGACCTTCCTGGGTCATTTGCTGAATAATTTGACTTCCCAGGTTGGAAGTCATAACAATAATAGTATTGGTAAAGTCAACGGTATGACCTTGATTATCGGACAATCGGCCATCGTCCAGAACCTGGAGCAGTATATTGAAGACGTCCCGATGGGCTTTTTCTATTTCGTCGAACAGAATAACCGCATAGGGTCTTCGTCGAATTGCTTCGGTCAACATACCACCTTCTTCATAACCGACGTATCCTGGAGGGGCGCCGATCAGTCGGGATACCGTATGTTTTTCCATGAACTCGCTCATATCGATACGGACAATAGCGCTTTCATCATCGAATAATGCGGCGGCCAGGGCCTTGCACAGTTCTGTTTTTCCGACTCCGGTGGGACCGAGGAACAGGAAGGAACCCATCGGTCTATGGGGATCCTGGAGTCCACTTCGACTTCTTCGAACGGCATTGGCAACGGCATCGACTGCCTCGTCCTGCCCAATGACTCGTAGATGGAGCCGATCTTCTAAAACGAGGAGTTTGGCGCGTTCTGTTTCCATCATTTTATGGACAGGGATTCCGGTCCATGCGGAAACGACTTCCGCTATTTCTTCCGGTCCGACGACTTGACGAAGCAGTTTTTTGGGTTGATCCTGTTTGCTGTTTGTACCGTTTCCATTCTTTTCTTCCGCCTCCTCCAGTGTATTCAACTGATCGGTCAATTCTTTTATCTGTTTTTCAAGGTTATACATCTGCTGATATTTCGGTTCTACATCCTGGCCTCGGGAATAGGCATCTTTTATCTCGGCAGACAATGTTTTGAAATCGTGTTGTTTTGTGGCGAGTTCACTTCGAATCTGATGAACGTCTCCGAGTCCACTTTTTTCTTTTTCCCAACGTGCCCGAAGTTCCGCCAATTCTTCCTTTTTCGCCTTCATTTCTTTTTCGATCTCTTTAAGCCGTTCCTTGGCATGCGGTTCCGTTTCGTCCGCTAGTTGTCGTGCCGCCAACTCCAATTGAACCAATCGTCTTTGAACCAAATCTATTTCGGTTGGAACGCTTTCCAATTCCATAGCGAGTCGGCTCATAGCCTCGTCCATCAGGTCAATGGCCTTATCCGGCAGGAATCTGTCGGAGATGTAACGATTCGACAGTTCTGCGGCGGCGACAAGGGCGGAGTCGGTAATTTTGACTCCTTTATGATGATTTTCATATCGATTTTTTAGACCACGAAGAATGGCGAGTGTATCTTCGACGGACGGTTCACCGACATAGACCGGTTGAAAACGTCGTTCAAGGGCGGCATCTTTTTCGATATATTTTCGATATTCATCAAGGGTTGTGGCTCCTATACACTTGAAATCACCCCGGGCAAGCGCCGGTTTCAGCAGATTCGCCGCATCGTTTCCGCCTTGACTGTTTCCTGTTCCGACTACGGTATGCAGTTCATCGATAAACAGAATAATTCTGCCATTGGACTCTTCCACTTCATGAAGAACAGCCTTGAGACGTTCCTCGAATTCACCCCGAAATTTAGCTCCGGCAACCAGGGCTCCCATATCGAGGGTAATTACTTCCTTGTTTTTCAGGCTTTCCGGGACATCATTATCAACGATCCGAAGGGCCAGGCCTTCGGCTATTGCGGTTTTACCAACTCCCGGTTCACCTATCAGAACGGGATTATTTTTGGTTCGCCGGGACAATACCTGAATAACACGTCGTATTTCCGAGTCTCGACCAATAACCGGATCCAATTTCCCTTTTTTAGCACGATCAACCAAATTGATACCGTAACGCGTTAGTGCCTGAAGTTTTCCTTCCGGTTCCTGATCCGAAACCCGGTTCGTTCCTCGTATTTTACTCGTTCCTTCAAGTAATTTTGTTCGGTCGATGGAATTGAGATCCAGCAGCTTTTTCGCCTTGGAATCGACTTCTGCCAAGGCAAGGAGCAGATGTTCCGTCGATATATATTCATCGGTTAGAATCGTTGCTTCTTCGGCGGATTTCAGAAATATCTTTTGTAATTCACCACTCGGGGCCGCAGAACCGGCTCCATGGACCTTCGGTAGTAAATGAAGTTCCGATTCAACCATCTTTTTGAGCTGATTTATATTGGCACCAATTGCCTGTAGTATGGGTGTTACGTTGCCGTCCGTCTCCTCCAGTAATGCGTTGAGAAGATGAAGTGGCGTTATTTCCGGATTTCCTTCTTCCAGTGCTTTATTCTGTGCGCGAACAACGGCTTCCTGCGATTTTGTCGTTAATTTTTCAAAATTAAAATTCATTATTTTTCCCCTTTTCATAGATGTTCTGTCAATTATCGTTTGTCCGTTAGAGTCATCTGACCATTAGAGTCGTTAGACCATTAGAAACGGGTTATTGTCAACTTGACAGTTTATACAGGAATGTTACGCAATTTTTATGCCAATAGCGTGTGATTTTGTAAATCGTGTTTTATATCCATTTTATTACTAATTATAAAATATTTTTTAAAATTTTCTACAAAAGGGGGGTATTTCCCAATTGCAATTTAAGTGAATTTCCTATATAATATAAAAAGTCAGAAGTTATCGTGCTTTTATCACCTTTTTGATAGTGGTGAAAACCAATATTGTTTTGTAATATTTTAGTCGAATGTTGTCGGAATAAAATTATCTTGGATCCATACAAATTCAAGTTAATACCTTGTTTGTAGGAAATAGAAATATTTTATAGTGTACTGATTATAATGTTAAAGAGGGTTTTTTATATCGAAAAACCTTGTTATTTCGTACTCTTTCATATAAAGGAGCAAAAGATGAATCTTAGTTTAGTAAAAACAGGCAAAAAAGACCGTTATGGTTTTACGCTTGTGGAATTGTTGGTTGTCATTGCAATTATAGGTATTTTGATAGCGTTGTTATTACCGGCTGTTCAGGCGGCACGAGAGGCGGCACGGCGGATGGAATGCACGAATCGACTGAAACAGTTCGGTTTGGGTCTTCAGAATTATGCGGACGCCAATGGTGGATATTTCCCGGCCGGTGTCAATATTATTTGTGGTCCTGTTCGTACCGGCCAACTGGGCGGTTATGCCACCTGCTGGAATGGAACGGCCATGCGTTATATCAGTGCTATTGGCGGTCCCCATGTGTTTTTACTTCCCTACATGGAACAGCAGGCCATTTATGACATGCTTTGTAACGATGCCAACGCGTCTGGTTTTGACTCTCCAGGTTACACCACCTATGACCGACAGGCCTACAATGCCAATATTGACGCGCTTCATTGTCCGTCAGACCCATGGCGTAAACGAACCAACGGTTGTATCAGTTACGCGTATAGTACAGGTGACTTTCCTGGAAAACGTTTTGCCAATGGTAGTCACGACCCCTACCGTGGTGTTTTTTGCTGCGATACCTATACCTTCCAGGGTTTTCATTCGATAACCGATGGTACCAGTAATACCATTGCCTTCACCGAAGGGGCTGTTTCTTCCAATTCCGGACGACAGATTAAGGGAACGTCCTATGTTTTCGGTTCCAATGTCGGTGTTGATAATGCCGCGGGAACGACAGCATCTCCCAATATTTGTAACGCGACTCGTAGTACAACAAAAGCTGGAGAATACGATACGACCTATAGTATCGATACCAATATCTGGGGTGTTCGTTGGATGGATGGTCGTCCATTCTTCCGTTCGGTTTGTACTATTCTGGCTCCAAACTCCCCAAGTTGTGGAAGTGGTCAGTATGAAGGACGTTATATGCGTGCGGCTACCAGTTATCATAGCGGTGGTGTTAATGCCGTTCGTGTTGATGGTTCCGTTTCCTTTATTTCTGAAACGATTAACTGTGGTGATAATACACAGAAACCGGTTTCTTCCGGTCCTTCCCCCTATGGGGTTTGGGGCGCGCTGGGATCCATTAATGGTGGTGAAACTGTTACCCTGTAAACGTGTAAACAAAATATTTTTGTAATTCATTACTCTTCCATGATTATGATGGAAGAGTATCGTTGTTGTTATGAATGTCTAACCTCGCTCTTTTCCCCCATTAAAAATTTTTTATCATTAAAATTTTTCCACAATTAAAAATATTGTGTTATTTTCTCTTTTTTTATATTTTTTCGATTATCTTTTTTGAAAATGGGTGTATAGTATAGGAGAGTATAGAAGAGAATTTATAAAAAATTTTTCATAGAATCTTAAAATCGTTATATTTTGTATAATTTATTTTGTAACTAAAATTTACCGTTAATGTATATGTTGTATATTGTATATTGATATTGTATTTTTTGTTTTTGAACATTATAATAAATGTATAGCTGTTTTGCCGGAAACGGAAAGGAGTTAAGCAGAATAGTCTATAGTGGATAGAATGACTAAAATTTTAAAAGGAGAAGGAGTATGTCATTTGAAGAAGTAAAAGATACCCGATTGGAGAAGCAGACAGATGATCATTTTAATGATCAATTGGAATGGGGGGGTAACATGGTTTCAAACAAAATTCCTGAACCGGAAGATAATAATTTTAGTATAAAGTTTCAAGAATCGAATCTGTGTGATCACATTTCTCTCGCTGTGGCAATTGTTGATTATCATCATAAAATTTGCTATATCAATAATGCTTTTTGTGAAATTGTTCGACAGCATACGGATTTGGATACAATCCTTGACTTCAAGGGGGCGAATCTGCTCCCATTCAGCTCCTTAAAAGAACTTCTGTTAAAACAGGACTTTTATAGAATCCTGGGAAATCCTGATATCATAGGTCCGGACTATTGTCCCTTCCATACGGTTCAAACGACCCATGAAATGACGGAGACTTCGTTTATTGTTGATCAAATTACCTACGATATGAAAATCGTCCCGAAATACAAAAGTGATCAGGCATACCAGGATTATTATTTTATCGAACTCTCCAATGCAATGAAGCTGGTTGATATAGAGCAGCGGCTTAAACGTCTTCAGGAGATCGAGCGTTCGCTCATGGATATGTCGACCAAAGAGATCGAAACCATGACGAAGACGGAACGAAGAAATTTGTTTATTTCCAGGGTAGAAACCTATTTTAAGGAGTTATTCGGCTATAATATTTATGAATTTCGAATATTGAATCGGTTAACGGGCGAATTGGAACCACTTCTTTCCAACGGCCTTTCCAACGAGGCAGCGACTCGACGCCTTTTTGCCAATCCCTCCGAATTTGGAATAACCGGATTCGTTGCGTACTTCGGAAAACCGTATTTATGTGAAGATCCATTTAGTGATCCTCTTTATTTACGTGCTTCCGATATTAGTCGGAGATCCTATACACTTCCACTTAAATATCAGAATGAAATTATTGGTACTTGTAACGTGGAGAGCGAACGGTTGGACGCTTTTTCGGATCGCGAACTCTATTTACTTCAGTTTTTTGTGGCCGGAATTGCGAATACGCTTCATACCCAGGAGCTTTTAGACCATGAAAATCAGAAGGGGTCGATTGAAAGCGTTTTGAAAATTCAGATGAATCTCGCTGAAATCATTGATGAAATTCGGTCTCGAACCTGTGCTCTAACGGATGCACAGCTACTTTTTTTACAATTGCTTAAAGAGCAGCGTAATCTATTGAATATTGAGTTATCCGGGATACAGGATGCCTATTTAGAGCCGACGACGGTACGTCAAATTCTTTTGGCCAATATTTGTTCTTTTATTGAGGAAATCAATAAAATGGGTATTCCCTTAAATGGAATACTTCAAGCGTCTGGAGAACTCCAAACGGCAATTGGGAAGGAGCGGGATCGTTTAGAGCAGTTCCAGCAGACGATCGACAATTCAGTGAAGGAGCATCCCCGACTTCACGGAAAACATGTTCTTGTCGTGGACAAGCTTGACGAAATTCGGACGAACGCCCATCGCTTTTTCGAGCAATATGGATGTATTGTCGATACGGCAAAAGACACACTGGATGCCATTTGTCTGATAAAACGGGTTCGATACGACCTGATTATTTCCCAAATTTATCCGGATGGCGGTATGAATGGGGAACAGTTTTTCATGCGTTTGTGCGACCTCTATAAAAGTTCGACGATACCACTTCTTTTAGCGTCCGATCTTGGAGTTCATGATTCCGGGCACATGGTCAAGAATTCAATGATAAAGGGATTGATTGGTAACGTTTGTCGGCAGCAGTATTATCCAAAACAGATACTTCCCTTGTTTGAGAAGATATTAAATGTTTGTGGTAATCTCAATATTGTGTCGGAATATCGGGAGACGAATTCCAATGGTATGACGCAGACCCAGGATGAATTATTCGGTTATACGATATCCCAATCGGAGCCGGCAACCCATGTAAAGGGGTTTCACCTTCATAATAAATCACGGCGTTTCGACCAATGGGTTGCGCAAATAACCAATAGTGCATCTTCGGACGGAGATTTGCCATTGAGTCCTTCAGGAACCCTGGATGCAACTTGATAGTCCCGACAATGCAGGTATTAATGCAGGTATGTTAATGCAGGTATTTCAGAAACTGTTGTTTACGTTTTTGGGGGTATTAAGTTCTTTATAACATGGAGACATGGACGTCCGTCCGTGTCTCCGGGCGGTTTTTATAACCGTCCTAAAGCCTATCGGGCACTGTTTTTACAATCGTGATTCCAAGTGGACCCTGTGTCCGCATTTCAGAAGATTACAGCCGATTTTTTATGGTAAACGTATGATCAAGCGCAAAAAAGAAAGTATCAAACCCTGGCATCCGGCAGAAGAGAGTATCGAGCTTATATACGATGTCTGTCAACGATTTTTGAATCCTGGTTTAGGAGATGGCAAGACGGAAAGTGTTGTGGAGATTGCACATTGGCTTGCGGAAAAGTACAATCGTCCTTCATTGACTCGGGAAAAAATCTATCCCCTGTTTCGGGAGGCGGTCAAACGTAATATATTAATTCTTCAGCCGCCATTGGAAGTGGAATGGGCCAATAGAATCAAAAAAATCTATAATTTGGAAGAGGATCGGTTTAATTTATCGATTGTCAATGTTACCGGGCCAACTGCCGCGCGTAACGTGACCTCGAAGGCGGCCGATATTGTGATCAATCTGATTGATAAAGTTGCAAATGAAAAACGGGAGGAGGCAATTCGAAACCATCAGGATCCGGATAATATTTCGGTCCATTTGGGAATGGGGGCTGGACTGGCGACAATGATTGTGGCCCGACGTCTCGCCAATCGCGTTGCCACGGGTGATAATATCCCAAAACTCGTCCTTCACGCCATTTCGACCGGTGGATTTTTTGTTGATCAACCCCACAAGGCTCCTGTTACATATTTTGCCTATTTCGACGATATTCAGGCACAAGTGGAGTGTATTGCGTTATTTGCGGAAACGGTTGTTCAAACGGGGGAGTATGAAAGAATCAAAAAAAATACCGGCTTGAATTACTGTTTTAAGCGGAGAAACGAGATCGATATTATTGTAACGTCTCTTGCTTCTTCGACCCATGTGCATGGTCTTCTGAAAAAGTATTTGGACTGGCTCATTGAGAATAAATGTGAAGGTCTTTCCCAGACGGTACTGGATAACATGTACGAGGCCGGTTGGGTTGGTGACGTTCAATTTCGGCCCTATTCCAAGGAGGGGCCTTTAGACGATAATATATGTCCCGTGCGAGCCGTTACTTTATTTGAATTGGACGAACTTGTGGAAATGGCCAAAACTCCAGGAAAATATATCGTACTGGTCGGGGCTCCTTGTGGACAATGTGGAGATAGTAAATTTGACGCGATACAGCCTTTGTTGACCAATGAAAAATTACATCTATGGACCCATTTGGTAACCGATGTTGATACGGCCAACGAATTGATGGAAAATCAAAAAGATGAAACTCAAGATGAAAAAAATCCGTAACCATTCACGAACGATTTTGGAACCACGGATATCACGGATAAACACAGATTGTCTGCCGTAAAATACAATATTTTACAATAACAAACGAAACATTTTTATCTATGATCATAAATAATTTTATCATAAAAAAGTTTGTTTGCCAAAAAAACTATTCTTGGTTTCATTTTATATCTGTGGTTTCACTTTATATCTGTGAACGGTTACAAAAATCCGTAAAATGATTATGCATAAAAACAGGAAGCCCGCCTGTTGGGGGGATTACGAGGAACCGGAAATTTTAAGGTTTGCATAACCTCCGATTCTTTTGTACTTGATGATCGAGGGATGGAAGATATTTTCGTTCCTGTCATCACTGATAATAGACATCGATAGAGGCTTTAGGGGTAATTATACTCAAGGTCGTTATAAAATTCTATTTTCAAAATAGGCGAGACGCCTGTTTTGAGGGATGCGGACGAGACCTGCCTGCCGTCAGGCATGGCGTCCGTGTTTCTGGAAAAGACTGTATTGTAACGTTTTCCAATTATACTCAAGGACGTTATAAAATTCTATTTTTCAAAATAGGCGAGACACCTGTTTTGGAGGATGCGGACGAGATATCTGTGTTTCTGGAAAAGACTGTATTGTAACGTTTTCCAATTATACTCAAGGACGTTATAAAATTCTATTTTCAAAACAGGCGAGACGCCTGTTTTGAGGGATGCGGACGAGACCTGCCTGCCGTCAGGCATGGCGTCCGCGCTCCCAGGAAATGCCGAATTTATAACGTTCTCCAGTATACTATTTTTTACGTAAAATAATGGCGATAAAATTCAGATATTGTCCACCGCCTGCTTCCATCGCTTTACGGTCTCCATGTGCGTATTCATTATCACAGGCCAGCCAGTCGTTCCAGACTTCTTCATGACTAATCATTTCATGGATGGAGATTATTTCTGCCCCTTGACTTTTTTCGATAATGGAACGCCAATAGACGATATCGTGCATATATTCCAATTGTTCCGGTGTCCAGGATAAAAGAAGTTCAGACGGTAGATGGTTGTGACAATCCTTCTTCATTCCCGGGATGGCAATATAAAGATATCCGCCCGATTTAACGAACGGAAGTAGTTTTGCGTCCAAATAATCGCCATTACGACCAAAATAGTTATAGGAGTCCGTACTGATCACAGCATCGAAATAATTCTTCTCGAACGGTAGATTTTCCGCGTTCGCCGAAACCGCAATTATTTGTTCCGGGGATAAATTCATGGACTCGAAAAATCTCTGGTTGTCATCAGGTTTACTCCATAAATCTGCGGCATAGACACGAAATCCATATTCCCGGACAAGAAAAACGGAAGTCAGTCCCTGGCCACAACCAAGATCCAAAACAAGGGACTTCGGCGGTATCCGATGATCTAAAAGAAGTTCCTCTTCCAATTTTATGGGATTCGGACCCATTATCTTTTCGCGAACCAGTTTTTCGTCATAATGACGACATTTAATATATTCCATTAATATATTCCATTTCTTTTTATACTTTACTCGTTTGATGGCTCCATGTGGAGAACAGGAAATATCTGTTGTAACCATTCACTGATATAAAGTGAAACCACAGATATAAAGTGAAACCACAGATATAAAATGAAACCACGGATAACACTGATTTTTACGGATAGTTTTTTGGCAAACAAACTTTTTTATGATAAAATTATTTATGATCATAGATAAAAATGTTTCGTTTGTTATTGTAAAATATTGTATATTACGACAAACTATCTGTGTTCATCCGTGATATCCGTGGTTCCAAAATCGTTTGTGAATGGTTACTCTCTGTTAGTCCTGTTTCGTCTCTATCGGATTATCAATATCATAATAACGATAAACACCAGCAGCAAAATAATGGCATAGGGCCAATAGGTCTGCCAGGCCTTCTTCTCTTTTTTTTGTCGGGATAAAAAAGGGCGAATCTTGCGATATCGTTCTCGACATTTGTCTATCTTCGTAGTGGCATATTCGATATTTTCCTGCATGGCTTTATGGCGAATAGCTCCGAGATACAATATCCTGTGCCGTATTTCTCCTGGTAATTTATCATGAACCGATTCGACCAATTCGTGCAAACCTTCGCCTGTCGCATTAAAATTCTGTTCCAGTAGATGTTCTATATCTGTACACATTTCTAAAATTTGAGTAAAACTATCCGATTCCATTTGTATATCTGCCTGTTTTTTCTATGTTGTATTTATAAATGCAGGGGAAATAAACGAAAAATCATCTTTCCCCAAAATTTTCCTGCTGTTCATCAGGGTGATATGATAAATTATATTATTCGACAGAAAGGGGTGGAACGCTCCATCTCGCCCACATATCCTTTCAGACAAAGGTCTTGTATACTGTACGACGTTATAAATCGGCATTTCCTGGGAGCGCGGACGCCATGCCTGACGGCAGGCAGGTCTCGTCCGCATCCTCCAAAACAGGCGTCTCGTCTGTTTTGAAAAATAGACTTTTATAACGACCTTGAGTATATCTCTATATAAAGTACATATTATTCAATGTTTGGTTATATCATTTTATCTATTTTTCTAATCATCTTTTGACGTAATCATCTTTTGACGTAATCATCTTTTGACGTAATCATCTTTTAACGTAATCACCTTTTAACGTAATCACCTTTTAACGGGTATTTTTATTTCAGAAATCTACCTAATGTAATTTTTAAATAAAATCAATTTATATTTCTATTATAGATTAAACTGTCAAATATGCAATACTAAATTACTTTAGAAAATGTTTTTTATTTTTTGAAAGTTTCAATTCCTATTATTCGTAATCTTGACTTTATTTATACTCCTTGTTAAACTATTAGATAATTCAGATCTGATGTTTTGAAATAATATCGGATCATTTGAAATGGCTGTATTATAAAAACAGGTAATCACACAGGAGAAATGTATGAAGAATAACAGGAATACGCATTTTTTTCAGAATAATCGATTAAGATTATCATCCTTAAATAATAATCAAGCCGTTCGATTTTCATTTCATTTTCCGGGTTTATTGATGATCGGATTATTTATCTCTTTATTATGTTATTCTGTCTGGGGAGATGATTCTGTTGCCTCAATGAAACGTGGATTGAGTATGGATGGCAATGGTTTTTGGAAAAAGCAAATAACGCTGGAGATTATTAATAATTCTTCTGAAAATTGGGTTGATAAAATATTATACCTTTCAATATCGCGAAATGGAAGTCGGTACGAGAAGAATAATATACCTCTTGCTGGTGAACAAGCCCAATCGCTTCGAATTTGTGATGATAAAGGAAGGGAATACCTCTTTAATATCTATGATACAAATATGTTGGAATATCATCAGGGGATTCTGAAGGATAATTTTACACTTTCAATCGTTGCCAATTGTAAAGCCGGACAGAAAGAACGATATCATATCTGTTATGATAATGATAAAGCCTGGGTTGTTCCCGACTGGCTTCCAGGAATCGGTTCCATGCAAAATACGGACGTGGAACTGGAAAATAATGGTTTGCCCGCAAACTGGTCTTTTGATAAATCAGACGAGACCCATATTATAACCTGGTCGAGCGAAAAACCCCATTCCGGCAAAAAATGTATAAAAACGGAAGTGAAAGAAGGGGCGGATCCCTCCTGGATTGCGGCCCGACAGGGACCGATTCAGGTTGAATCGGGGGCTAAATATAAATTCTCCGCCTGGATTCGTGGAATTAATATTAAAGGAAATTGCGGTCTCTATGTCCATATCGGAAATGAAAAAAATTCCATGATCACTTCCAAACATGTCTATACGAACGAAGGATCCTTCGAGTGGAAAAAAGTTAGTTTTGAATTCGATATTCCCAAGAACGCCTCCCTTCTCAATTTGGGAACCGTGCTTCGTGGAACCGGAACCGCCTGTTATGATTCTTTTATTCTGGAAAAAACCAGTTCCGCGACACAGGATAACTATACCATCAAAATCGATGCTCCGCAGATATCCACCTTCGAATCGTGGTATTCCTCGGTTAATGGAGCGTTCGGCGATACGAAATTTCAGCCGGAAAAAATACTCCCGATTCAGGAGAAACGCTATGTACTTCTCTCTGTCATGAATTGTAGCAATAAAGATGTCAAGAAGAAAGTCTTTTTGGATACAAGTAAAATTATTCAACGTTGGCATCGAACATTTGATCAGGACAGTTTCACCATCTACGATCTGCGAAACAAGCCTTTAAAGGTTGTTTCCTGGAATAATAATGTATTTTTTGACGTTGAACTGAAGAAGAACTCCTGTAATTATCTTCTGTTAGTCGAGAATTCGGAATTGACGCCGCCACAAAACGTTCGAATGGAGAATATCGGAACAACAGGCAATGCGTTTCCTGGAACTTCCCTTCAAAATAGCGATGGAGCTTTTCCTGGAACAAGTCAGCAAACGAAATCGAATTCCGATATGGTTTCAAACAATCAAATTCTTCCATCTTTTATTCGAGAAGCCAATCATCTTGTCAATGGTGATATGGAAAATGGACTTGAAGGTTGGAAAACCAATGCGCCGGAAGAAAAGGTGGAATATAAAGTGATCGATCCGGGCAAGCCCTTTTTAGGACATAAAGCACTCGAAATGAAGGTTGGCGAAAAAGTGTCTCCGCAATGGCGCGGTTTTCATCAAAAGGTTGCGGTTAAGCCGGGCGCTAAATACTTCTGCGGTTATTGGATATCAACCGATTCCAAGACGGGCGGATATCAGGTTCATTTACATCAAAGCCGTGCCAATGGCCAGCTTTCCTCGGGGGGAATGTCGACATTGGCCTCTTCGGTCGGAGGGCAGGTGGACTGGACCCTCAAAACGAATCTGATTCAAGTTGCGGACGATACCGAGTTTTTGGAATTTCATTTAACCTCCCCACAGGCCGGTACTGTTCGTTTCGATGGTTTATTTATGATTGAGGCGGAATCTGTGGCCATCAGTTCCTTCGAAGGAGGTCGAACGGGAATTTTCCAGATTCCGACCATTGTCAAGGTTTTTCCTGACACGACGTTTGCTTCTTCAGCTCAGATTTTGTCATCCGGGAATTCGGCGCGAATCTCCATGGCAAAAAATGAATCGGAAGGTCTTCAAATTGCGTTGCGTTCTCCACAAACAGAACAATTTCGTGTTGCGGTTTCCGTACCGGTTCTTCAGAACGACTCGAATAAAAAACTGGCCACTCCGGAAGTGTTTTCTGTTGGTCTGGTTCCGGTCGATTATCCAACGAACTATTATAGTGACCGCGAAACAGGTTCGAAATATCGCCGACATGTTCCCCATAGTAATCCGGGCTGTGATGGATGGGCGGGATGGTGGCCGGACCCCATGATCCCCATTGCGGCAGGATCTGCTATGGCGGAAACGGTACAATTCACGAAAAATACCATTGATATCGACACGAATAAAGTATGGCGCAACGATTCCGAACGACTTGCCGCCTATGGGAAAAACGGCATTTGGGATCTCAATGTCCCCAATCAAACACGTGCTCTTCGTCTTTTATTGAAGACAGATACAAATACGGTTCCCGGTATCTATCATGGTTCGATTATTCTGGAAGGAAAAAGAAGTCGCTCAAAAACTGTCATTCCATATCAGGTTCGGGTTTTCAACTATTCCATTCCGGACAAGCCGGTTTTAGGTGCTATTTACGATGCTCGCATTTCACATGATTATTTCGAGTTGGGGACTGGAAAAAATACTTGGAAGAAGATCGTGGAATATCTCGTCTCGAAAAAACTTTATCCGGATAATGTACTTGCTTCACCCAATATGAAATACGATAAAAAAACAGGGAAAGTCGAAGTCGATTGGACCGAGTTCGATAAAGAGGCCCAATGGTATTACGATGAATTGGGAATTAAAAAATCGTATACTCCCCATTTATTTTATCTGTTTGGCTGGGGAATGCCTCCACGTAATCAGGATGGAGAAGCTCCCTATCCGGGGGAATATCCCTATAAAGACGTGGACCGAAGTCAATTGCGTCCGGAGTTTAAAAAAATCTATCAGGCCAAATTACGCGCCTATTGGGATCATTTGAAGGAAAAAGGATGGTCCGACAAGGTTGTTTTGTATATCTCCGACGAACCGTTTTACTCCCAGGATGCAATACGGAAACAGATGATTGCTTTATGCGCAATGATTCATGAAGTTGATCCCAAAATTCCAATTTACTCCAGTACCTGGCATCATATTCCGGATTGGGATGGTTCCATTGACGTTTGGGGGGTCGGGCATTATGGTATCGTTTCGGAAGAGCAATTGAAGAAGAGTAAAGAACGTGGAGATCATATTTGGTGGACGACGGACGGTCAAATGTGTTTGGACACTCCCTATTCTGCCGTCGAGCGATTACTCCCCTATTGGTGTGTTCGGTATGGAGCCGATGCCTATGAATTCTGGGGGGCTAGTTGGTTTACCTATAATCCGTTCGATTACGGTTCCCATTCCTATATACCGCAATCGGACCAGCCCGGTGTTCATTACTATGTCCGCTATCCCAATGGAGACGGGTTTATTGTTTATCCCGGTCGTGCTATTGGTTCGGACGATATTTTAAGTTCGATTCGATTGGAAGAAGCACGGGAAGGTATGGAAGATGCCGCCTCGTTATTATTACTGAAAGAAGAACTCCAAAAGCGGCAAAATGACCATTCGAAATTAACCGGACAGGGAAGAAAAATCTGGGATCGGGCCATGAATCTCGTGCCCATTCCAACGGAGGGTGGACGCTATTCCTCCCTGTTCCTGACAGATCCCTCCGTTATGGATCCGTTGAAATTCGATATGGGTAATATCCTGGAACAATTCAACTCTGGTAAATAACCGGTTGATTGTATCTTTTAATGTAAACGACTCAAGGTATACTGTACAACGTTATAAATTCGGCATTTCCTGGGTGTGCGGACGCCATGCCTGACGGCAGGCAGGTCTCGTTCGCATACTCCAAAACAGGCGTCTCGCCTGTTTTGAAAAATAGACTTTTATAACGGCCTTGAGTATATAAACATGGTACAATACAGGTGTTTATGGTTTGAGTCGTAGTATTTTTGTTTGTAACCGTTCACGGATATAAAGTGAAACCACGGATAACACTGATTTTCACAGATAGTTTTTTGGCAAACAAACTTTTTTATGATAAATTTATTTATTATCATAGATGAAAATGTTTCGCTTGTTATTGTAAAATGTTTGTATTTTACGGCAGACTATCTCTGTTTATTCGTGATATCCGTGATATCCATGGTTCCAACATCGTTCGTGAATGGTTACTTTTGTTTCATTCCTATCTGTTATCTTGAGGTTCATGTAATGCTTTTTTCCTTTTTATTGGAATTGACCGCCTTCGGCTGGGTTTACTCGATCCTGTTTCTGATCCTGTTTTTATTTATTATTGTTCCTTTAACGCTGGCCGGTTTGTTCGTTTTTTTTCCTTCCTGCTTTTTTAAATGTCTTAATTCTTTATTTTTTCTGATGAATTTTATATTCAACATTCTGAATCTTTTTGCCTATCCATTTCATGTCTATTATTGTGGAAAATATATCGAAAATCTTGATAAAACCATTTTAAAACCGCTGGATAAATTATTGGCAGCCGACCAGGTTTACGATTATCGTCAATGTATGGAGTGGGCGGAATCAAATGGTTATCGTTTCCTTGGGTTTTTTCTTGACGATGTCACGAAATCGGAATCTGCCGTGTGGTATTTGCCGGAACTGTCCACTTTATTTGAATTCCATTTGAGGTCAGATAAACTGTATTATTTAATATTATATACTACATTTGACAATAATAGGGTCTTGTGTTCGGAAACGCAATCCGATGATTCCTTTATTCCCTATCCTCCGAATATTTATCGTCAGATTTTCATGAAATATACCCTATGGAACATTCACAGCAAAAATAATGATATGATGACAAAAGAATTGGAAGATTCTGAACATCAAAAAATATTCGAAGAAGAATACACGGGAGAAGACAGTTATTACGACGAATACGATGATTTTGATGACGATTACGAGGATGACTACGAGGATGATGGTTATTATAATGCGGAAGATTACAAAAAGGAGGAAATGTCGGAAAAGAAAAGCGATGTTGATAATTACAGTTTAATTGCGCATTTGTATCAATGCCATAAAGAAGCCGTTGACTATCTGATCAAGGAAAATAAAGTTCAGTCGGTGGATTCACGGATTTTGGAGTTGGAATGGGGCAATGATAACGAGACCAACAGTAAACGTCGACATAAACAGGTCGAGGAAGCAATAAAAAAAGGCGATAAAGAAAAATTATCCCGATGGTATATTCGGGGTTATGGAAGAAGATGTCAAAAAAGGGTTGCTTTTGTTCGCTCCATTCCTTTTTGGCGCCTGACTGCCGGTTTATGGCCGATTTTTTTGCCGTCAAAATTTGATCGATCGATTATGGTCCAATTTGCCAGTCAATCGAAGAAACAGAGCAAATAGCCGTATAAAAAAGTTCGAAGTTAAAGTACACACAAGATATTTTTAAACAAGATATTTTTATATTGATGAAGTAAAGGAATAAAAAATATGACGATTACGACACGAATGATATCGATTTTACTAACAGTTTTTTTATCCGTTCCCGTAATATGGGGAGCGGACAGAGTTCGGGTCGATACGATTAATGGGGTTCCCATGATAACCGTTGATGGCAAGCCGGTCCGTTCGCGTATCTTTTTCGGGGGAGCACGTTCACAGTCGCTTCAATTGACGCGTCTGTCGAAGGAATACAGTTTTGAATTTGCGGCGGATGCCGATTCCGATGGGATTGGTACACTTCATTTCCGTTTTGATCATCAGACGGGAACGGTCCTTTTTTCTGATATTTCCTTAATAGAGGTTAAGACGGGTCGTGTTCTGATTGATTCGGATAGTATACGAACGGATAGTATGTTCCGTGATAATTGGAAATATTGGCCCTTGGGAGCCGATAATACGACGACGGAAGTTAAATGTATTCCCCATCCTGCGGACGGGAAGAAAAATGCCATACAATTTTCCTTTCATCCGCCGAAATCGGGGAACTGGCCCGACTGGCATCTCTATTCCAAGCCGCAATTGAACTTAAAGAATGGCGAACTCTATCGATTGAGATTTACGGCACAGTCGCCGGAGGAATTGGCAGTTACGTTTGCGGTTTACAAGCCGGGAAGTCCCTTTACTCTTGTTGCAGGACGAAGTAATACGACTCTTCTTGAAAGTCAGGTCAAATTAGCGGCGGATGCGGGAGTCGATTTTGTATCTGTTTCCATACCGGCTCCCTGGCCGAAACCGGGTGAAAAAGCCATTTGGAACGGAGTGGAGAAAATCTGTGATGCTGTATTATGTGCGAATCCCAAGGCACTTTTAATTCCACGATTCGGACTTGACCCACCCTCCTGGTGGTGTCAGGAACATCCGGAAGAACTAATGTCCTGGGTTGGTAATGACAATCCGACACGTCCCGTTGCTTCCATGGCGTCTCCTTTATATCGGAAACTTGCTATGGAACATACACGTGACGTGGTTCGGTTTTTTGAAGAAAAATATGGGCCTTCCATGGCCGGTTATCATCCCTGTGGTCAAAATACGGGGGAATGGTTTTATCAGGATACCTGGCGTAACTGTTACAGTGGTTATTCCAAGTCCGACTTGATTGCCTGGCGTCAATGGCTGTCCAAAAAATATCCATCGGACAAGGCCCTGCAAATGGCTTGGAATAGGGATAAAATTACCTGTTCGACCGCCGAAGTTCCCTCCGAAAAAGAACGTTTCGACTCGAAAAAACTGTTGTTCCTTGATAGAGCAGAATGTTCTGCCGATCAACAATTGATCGATTTCAATGCCTATCAACAGGACGTTATGGTTGATACGGTTATGGAGTTTGCCCGTATCATTCGGGAGGCGTCTGAAGGAAAACGAATGGTTGTCGTGTTCTTCGGTTATGTTTTCGAATTCGGGGCTCCGATCTGTGGCCCCGCCGTTTCCGGTCATTATGGTTTACAAAAAGCGTTGGCTAGTCCGGATGTCGATATTTACTGTTCCCCCATTTCCTATTATGATCGACAGACAGGGGGAACGGCTCCGGCCATGACTGCGGCGGAGAGTGTAGCGCTAGCCGGCAAAATGTGGCTCTACGAGGACGATACCCGAACTTTTTTAACACAGGAAAAATCATTTCCTGGTTGGCGGGATGGCGCCGATAGTTGTGACGCTACGAGAACCTTGCTCTTGAGGAATACCGCCGAATGTGCCGTTCGAAATTTCGGGTCCTGGTGGATGGATCTGGGGATGTCCGGATGGTTTAATGATGAACGACTCTGGATCGAAATGAAGAATCTCGCTCCCGTCGATAACTGGTTTTTAAAGAACCCAACTCCATTTCAGCCACAAATTGCGGCCTTTATCGACGAACCAAGTATGATGGCTGTCCCTTCCAATCGGCTGTGTCGTCCGATGATCTATGAAGTTCGAAGTGAATTGGGGCGAATCGGCGCTCCATTCGGTCAATATCTTCTAACCGATTATTTATCGAATAAAACGAAGGCGTCTCTTAATGTCTTTATAAATCCCTGGATCTTCTCCACGGAAACTCGAAAAAAGTTGGCACAAAAAGCGGCGAAGGACAACTGTATTTGGGGGTATGGTGCAGGATATCTCGACGAAAAGAATGGTGGTTCCTTCGAAAATATTAAAGAGTTAACCGGATTTACCGTAAAGAAGATTAAAGGAACGAATACCAATATCGTAATAACCGAGGCAGGTAAAGCATTTGGACTTCAAACGCCATGGGGAATGGAGAAGAATTACACAGCTCCTGAATTCCTGTTTGCGATTACCGATGCCAAACAGAATGAAATACTGGCAACCTATCCGGATGGTCAAGCGGCTATTGCGATTCGTAAAAGAAGCGAGGGGGGATCGTCCCTTTTTGTCGGTTTTCCACGTTTGGGAACGGAACTGTTACGTGCTGCTGCACGGTCGGCCTCGGTTCATCTCTATACGCAATCCGACTGTAATGTTTACGCCAACGGTCCTTTTGTCATTCTTCACGCTGCGGAAACCGGCCCGATTACTATTGATTTCGGCAAATCGGGATCTATTACCGATATTGTCCTTCAGAAGAAAATTGGTGACGGTCAAAATATCACACTCTCCCTCAAGAAGGGGGAAACTAAAGTTTTAAAATTTGAATAATTTGGTAAAGGAGTTTATAATGGGTAAAAAAGTTTTAATTATATCATCAAGTCCGCGTAAAGGAGGCAATTCCGATTCATTAGGAGATCAGTTTGCCTTGGGAGCACAAGATGCAGGTCATGACGTGGAAAAGATCTGTATTCGAGAAAAGAAGATCGGTTATTGTACCGGATGTTACTCTTGTCAAAAGACGGGCATTTGTGTTCAAAAGGACGATGCGCGTACCATTCTCGATGCCATGTTGGCGGCAGATATCATTGTTCTGGCCACGCCCGTCTATTTTTATACGATGTGTGCCCAGCTTAAAGCATTGATTGATCGGTCGGTTGTTATATATCCTCGTCTGACAAACAAACAGTTTTATTATATAATGACCATGGCGGACGAAAATGACAAAATGTTTCATGGTACGGTGGAGGCCCTTCGCGGTTTTCTCAATTGTTATGAAGGATCGGACGAAAAAGGTATGATTCGCGCCTGTGGCGTCTATGAAAAGGGAACGGTCCAGAAGACCTCCTTTTGGCAGGAAGCGTATGAAATGGGGAAATCCATTCAATAGAAAATAATTCTAAACGGACCTGTACCATTTGATATCTGTAATAATGATATCAATAATAATACTGATGTCAGTGATAATGATATCAATAACAATGATATCAATAACAATGATATTAGTAACAATGATATCAGTAACAATGATATCAGTAACAATACTGGGATGGTGGTTAATATAGGTAAAGCACAACAGTATTATATGGTAATTTTAAAGGGGTACGGACAGGATATACGGTATGACGTTATAATTCGGCATTTCCTGGGAGTGCAGATGTCTCGTCCGCATCTTCCAAAACAGGTATCTCGCCTGTTTTGAAAAATAGACTTTTATAACGACCTTGAGAATAGAGGACATTCAGTTCTGCCTGTCAAAAAGCTTAATTTATTATACCCGCCTATGAACAGCAGGAAATTTTTTATTGTCAATTACGAATCCTCAAAAAAAATCGAAATTGCTATGGTGTAAAATAAAAAAAGATGTTATCCTTTATAGAATGGAAGAGATAACACCTACAATACACGTACCGGTACTCTACGAGGAAGTTCTTCAAGGGCTGTCACCTCAACCGGGTAATATTTATATAGATGGGACACTAGGCGGAGGCGGTCATACAATCGGACTGGCCCGTTGTGTGGGCTCCGAGGGTTGTATTATTGGAATCGATAGAGACGCCAATGCCCTGAAACGTACCGAAGAGAGAATCAAGGCGCTGCCGGAAAATCTGTCTGTTCGTTACGCACAGGCCAATTATTCCGCATTTCCGGAAGTTCTGGAACTATTGCATCTGGAAAAAGTCAATGGGTTTTTACTGGATTTGGGCCTCTCCAGCGACCAACTGGCCGATCGAAGTCGGGGCTTCAGTTTCGATTCCGATGGAGATCTCGATCTTCGTTTCGATACGACTGAAGGACAGCCTGCCTTCGAATTGTTGAATCAATGGAGTGCGGAAAAAATAGCCGATATCATCTATCACTATGGCGAAGAACGATACAGTCGCCGTATTGCTCGAATGATTGTCGAACAGAGGATAACCGCTCCATTGCGGTCCGCTGCGGATCTAGCCAATATTTGCCGAAAATGTGTGCCTAAAGTGCCCCCTTGGTCTAAACAACATATTGATCCGGCTACTCGAACATTTCAGGCACTCCGTATTGCGGTAAACGAGGAATTGGATTCTCTGTCCCTATTTTTAAAACGGGCACCCGAATTTATTGTTCCCGGCGGTAAAATCGCTATAATTAGTTTTCATTCCCTGGAAGATCGTATTGTTAAAAACGTGTTTCGTGATACTCCAGACTTAACTGTCATTACAAAAAAGCCAATTGAGGCCGGTAATAGGGAACGCGAAAAAAATCCGCGTGCGAGAAGTGCAAAATTAAGAATTGCAGAAAAAATCCGATATTAATTATTAGGGACCGGATTATCAATTGAGTTCCGTTCCATCCTGTTGAGGGGGATTGTTTTTGTTTTTTATTCCATTTTTTACTATAATGGTGCTGATATGGGTAATCGTAATCGATTTGAAGATATGATGGAAGATCATTCCTATGACGATGGTCAGGATGATGATATATATAATTCTTCTGGTAATAGCTATGATGATGGTGGTTACGAGGACGATGATTCCTGGGGGGGAGGAAGCAAACAAAAGAAGAATAAAAAAAGTAAAAAACAACGAAAAAAAGAACGCAATCAACGCCAGTATCAATCACAATCGGATAATGACGACGATTATTATGGTAACTACGATAATAATCGCAGCAACGATTGTGATGACAATGAAAACGATAATGACAGGTACGGTAGTAGTAATAGCGATAGTTATTGTGGTAGCGATAGTAATGATAACTATAATGACAATGATAATGATAATGATGATTACCGTAACAATAACGATGAAACTTCCAGCCAAGAAGAAGAGTCTACCGACGATTATGAAGATACCGTTGCCTCTTCCACTGAAAATATAACTGAAAATATAGAGGAATCGGAAGTGAAACCGGAACCTGTAAAACCGGTAGAAAAAATTTCTTCTGTTTTTCATTCTTCTCCATCCCCCGAGACGAAACAGACCAAAAGCGCTGTACAATTCATACCGGTTGACAACAGAGATGGCGCGGATACAAATGCCACAGAAAAAATTGCCGATTTTACTAATTCCAGCGATTCATTGAGCGACGATAATGAACCAGAAGGTTATGAAGACGACGATGAAGATTATGGACCATACAAAAAAAAGCCTGGTCTTTTTGTAAAACTGAAATCGGGTCTCTACTCCAAAATATGGGTTCCTGTTGTAGGGACTGGAATTTTGATTGGCGTTAAAGCAAAAAAAGGTGTTATTTATGCCTTGTCCGGTTTGTTTGGACTGTTCAAACGCAAAAAGAAAAATATAGAATCAATTGAGGAAGAGGCTAAAGATTCCGATTTAGCCATGGAAGATGCCAATAATCAGTCAAAAGATAATATAGATAATATTGATAATGTAGGTAATACAGACAGTGTCGTTGATGTAGACAATGTAGACAATGCAGACAATGTAGTTAATGTTGATAATAGTAAAAATGCCAATGATAGAGTCGATACGGTCAACGAGGAAAATATCGATGCTTCCGACGAGGATTCTATAAAGGACAAGGATCAGGCTAATGACGAAATAGAGGACGAAGAACTGATCAATGTCAAAAAAGAGCCCATTTTTACGGAAGAATTGGAAGAAGGAAAAAGGAATTGGTATCGAATTATTAAACAGACAAGTATTGTTGTTGTTTCTGTTTCTATTCTGTTGTTAATCAGTTATTCGATCATGGAATTCTATCAGAAGAAATCCGATTCCGAATTGGCCAAATCAGAAAATTCACCAACAGCTTCCGAAGAAGTGGATTCCGTTGAAGATACAATAAAAGAGGCCGAAGGCGTTATTCCAACTAAAATAGATCCGATTAAAAAATCCGAGGAAGTATCCAAATTGCCTTCCGGACCGTCAACAATTGTTCCTTTTTCCACTATGAAAAAGGAAATAAAGGCAGATTCCCAGGAAACGGCCAATGCAACAAAAAATATGGCTGTCCCCTCAAATTTGTCGAGTCATTCCAGTCCTAAAAAATCAACTCTCAATTTGGAAAATAAATCAACTTCGGAAAAGATGCCGACAACAGAAAATAAAAGCGCATTTCCAGTTTTAGAAAAGAACAATCAAAAGGATAAAACAGACGATCCGGTTAAAACACTTCCCAAGGCGGCGTCGACGAAAATGGTAACGACAGCAGTTCCCGACAAACTTCCTGCGGTGAATCTTGCCGAGCAGACTAATAAAACAGTTTCAGAAATTGTAGATAAAACTAAAACAGTTGGTACTGAAATAAAGGATTCCACGGTCAAAACACTTAATCAGACGGTAGATACTGTCAAAAAAACCGGAACGGAATTACAAAATTCCTTGAATAGTACGGTGAATAAAACGGTAGATAGTGCCAAAAAAACCGGAATGGAATTGCAAAATTCCTTGAATAATACGGTGAATAATACGGTAGATAGTGCCAAAAAAACCGGGACGGAACTGCAAAATTCCTTGAATAATACGGTGAATAAAACGGTAGATAGTGCCAAAAAAACCGGGACGGACCTGCAAAATTCCTTGAATAATACGGTGAATAATACAGTAGATAGTGCCAAAAAAACCGAAACGAAACTACAAAATTCCTTGAATAATACGATAGATCAAGCAAAAAATAACTTAAAACAAATAGGAGAAGCTACACAGCAATCGATAAATAACGGTTTAGCCCAAGCAGATGCACAGGTTCAGAAGATTGAAGATAAAATAACAACTGCCGGGAATC
The DNA here is from genome assembly GCA_964442735.1 of uncultured Planctomycetaceae bacterium. GTDB lineage: Bacteria > Planctomycetota > Planctomycetia > Pirellulales > Thermoguttaceae > JAUNBG01. The sequence continues at coordinate 49,091 of CAYUAP010000010.1, forward strand.
AGTTACAGGCCGATGTTGTAGGTGAAACCCAAAAACTGGAGAACCAGTTTAACAATATTTTACAGCCAGCCAATCCACCGGCAGGTACACCGATAACCAACCAGATGTTTACAACAACACCGTCGGCTCCATCAACGGCGACGGTACAAGGGGCTGGGGCGTCCTTTACTCAACCGAATCCAGTAAATTCGACTGCTACACTACCCATGGAGGCTCCGGTTCCGACTGCCCCGTTTGCGGTGGCCCCGGTTCCAACCACCACGAATGGTTTTAATACAAACGATTCTAATGCGGCGGCTCCGGTTCCAACCACCACGAATGGTTTTAATACAAACAATTCTAATACGGCGGCTCCGATTCCAACCACCTCGAATGGTTTTAATACAAACGATTCTAATACGGCGGCTCCGATTCCAACTGCTACGAATGGTTTTAATACAAACAATTCTAATACGGCGGCTCCGGTTCCGACTGCCACGAATGGTTTTAATACAAACGATTCTAATGCGGCGGCTCCGATTCCAACTGCTACGAATGGTTTTAATACAAACAATTCTAATACGGCGGCTCCGATTCCAACTGCTACGAATGGTTTTAATACCAACGATTATAATACGGCGGCTCCGATTCCAACCACCACGAATGGTTTTAATACTAACAATTATAATATGGCGGCTCCTGTTCCAACCTCCACGAATACAATCCCCAATAATTCAATGACTAATTCTGGTTTAAACACTCTGTCCGCGACAATTCCAGCCACAAACAATGTAACGGTACCGTCAAACATAACCAATGGAATGACGGAAACACTTCCCCAGTCCGTGGCTTCCCCCCGTTCCAGTACAATTGGAGGACCGGAATTTTCCAATTCCGTAAATCAAATTCCGCAGAATAATTTGCAGATGAATTCTCCGCAAAATAGTGGTTTTATATCGAATAATACAGTCCCGAATAATACAGTCCCGAATAATACAGTCCCGAATAATACGGTCCCGAATAATACAGTCCCGAATAATACAGTCCCAAATAATACAGTCCCAAATAATACGGTCCCGAATAATACGGTCCCGGTCCCGACTATGGCATTTGATACCAATGGTACCACGGCCCTCAATAATAATCTAATCCCTAATAACAATATAATGTTTAATAAAGAAAATGTCGCAGCTTCTCCAACTCAAAATGCAATACCACAAATGCCATTATCCAATAATACCGCCAATGGATCCGTTGTATCGGCTCCCAATATGAATTCGTCGGGCGCTGTCTCGACTTCGGAAGGGGCGTCCTTTACCTTAATTCCAACAACACGATCAATATCTCCTGTTGGAGGTTATACCAAGCCGGGCGAAAAAATAGTCCCGTTGGACAGTAGCAATACAAATTCAACAGTGAATCAGAATACGGTTCCCGGCATTTCCGGAACACAGATCTCCAATCAGTCTCTTGGTGTCTATTATCAGCAGGGGCAATATATAGGGACACAAAATCAGGGGGCAATACCGGTGAATACGACGATTGGTACTGTTTCGACACAAAATGTCAATAATGCTACAGCCCCAGTCAATCGTAATTATCGTGTCTATACGACACGTGAAGGAGATAATCTGTTAAGTGTGGCGGGCCATGAATTGGGAGATTCCCTCCGATGGGCGGAAATCAGGAAGTTAAATCCGGATGCTGTTAATACTCTATCGACCAATAGTCCGAACTTCCCGACCGGAACAAAACTCTATCTGCCCCAGTAAAGAAACAGAAGTTACACTCCAAAAAAATGCACTTGTCTTAAATTTATAAAATGTTTATAATCTCCATAAATCATACAGATTGTTTTATCGATAAAGGAGATAGTAATGAAAAAAGACAGTATTCCCACAAAAAATATCAATTTTAGCATTCCATTGATGCTGGTATTCGAAGTGTTTCCACGATTTCCCATTCTTCCAGTAATTGTTCTTCTGGTATTTTTTGGGAATACAGGCCGGGGACAGTCTACATTTCCTACATTTCCACAATTTAGCAGACCAGACAAAGTTGCCATGACGCAACCTCCAACGGGAGGGAATACACCTACGGCAGGGGCACCACCGGCGGGATCGGCTCCCGTTGGCGTTCCTTCTGCCGGTGTTCCTTCTGCCGGAGTTCCTTCTGCCGGAGTTCCTTCTGCCGGAGTTCCTTCTGCCGGTGTTCCTTCTGCCGGAGTCGTACCGACAAGTCCAAATGGAGTTGGAACACCTTCAGGGGGGACCACACCAGTTGGAGCACCCGCCTCCATTGGCGGGATACCGGCGGCAGGTGGAAGTACCACAAACCAGGTGCCAGCCTCCAAACCATCACCAACATCCCCGACAAATAATAGTGGACTTCCGAACAGTAACAGTACAGGGGGACGTCCAGGAAGTGTATCACCGTCCAAGGTTTCCGGTACTACCGCTAAAAATGGTAAACAGTCGAGTCCGACACCAGGTGGAACTCCTGCTGGTTCGAAGAATTCCATATCAAAAACAAAAATTGTACCGGTTCCGGAAAATAATGACTTCTCCATTCTCTTGACACTACCGAATACGCAGACATCGCGTATTACCGGAAAACCAATGAATCTTAATGATTTCATAGGTCGTTATACCATGTCACCTATCGATCGACATCAACGTATATCCGATTGGTGGACCTTGACTGAAAAATTTGCCCTTTACAATGCCGCCATTATACACGCCCAATATATTGAATCTTGTATTAGTAATCGATATCAAAATAATATTCCCGCGAATATTCAGACCTATCTCGCCTCAATTCGACAGGGTGCGGAACAGTGTATCCGCTGTTCCGAAATCGATTTTATTGAAGCACAATTTGCATTTTGTAATCGATATAATGAATTTCGCAATCCACTTTTGGAATCAATGAAAACGACAACAGATACGACGCGAAAACAGGTGTTAGCCGATAAACTGCCTATTCCCGTTGAAGTTCCTACGGTACAAGTCTATAATACAAAAACATTGGAAATGGAAAAAAATCATCGTATTTCCTTTATGGCAAAAAATTTGAATTATATACTCCCCCTGCAATATGAAACGGTTCAGGCGCGAATCAATGAATCGAAACAGAGTATAGCCAATTTAAATATTTTGTTTGGCAATAGAACGAATACTTCAGATGATCTTGTTTTTAGTGCCTTGGAAAGATCCTATCGGGTCCAGAAAGACATGATTCAGTCGATTATTCAGTATAATAAAATGATATCGGCATATGCTGCGGAAACTGTCGCGCAAAATATTCGCGGTATCAAATTCATGGCGTCCATTAATCAACGGTATCAGGAAGTTTCTATAACCACAGGTTCCACAATAATGCCCGGATCGATTGCCCCAGTCAGTTATGAACCAAAAACATCCTCGAATAATATTTCCGGACAGATAAATAACAGATTCAATAATTCCAACAGACAACCGCTTTCCCCCGACAATAATATTGAAGCCCCGTCCATTAACCATAACACACAACCTTCGTTTAATCAGGTAAAACGTCCTATAATTCGAGGTCAAATGCCATTACTCAATTCCGGTACGCCGAATTCAATACCCAATCCGATCACCAATACAACACAGGGAACCGGCCCCAATCCGATCACCAATACAGTGCCGGGTTCCGTAAAACCAAATGATAGAATTAATCCGATGGAGAAATCCAATATGCCGGCATTACAAAATCCCCCGGCGAAACAGGTTCCCTCCACTTCGCCATTAACACAACCCGGAGGCAAACCCTCGTCCATGAATACCGGAATCCCGGTTTCTCCAGCGGGCAATAATCCTCCTCCCGGATCGATTACTCCCGCAAATACACAGTCGTCTCGGGGAATGATATCGTCTGTAAAACCTCTTTCCCTGGAAGAACAGACTATGATTCGAAACATAATGAAAGTCCTTTATCCCGTCGAGGCAAAGAGTTCCGGTGCCGGTAATTCACCCATCGTCGAAATTCCATTGACTCTACGAAACGCCATCAGACAAACGACGGATTCCAATAAACGTCGCGAAACGGTGGAAGCCTATTGGGAACTCCGCACGGTCATGGCCGAACTCTCCATCGAAAAATCAATTATGCTGACTGCCGACCTCGTTGCAAAAAATTTTGAAGGACAATTAAATCAGGCTGGAAATCAGGTACATCCTGCTATGGTCGTTTTAACCACGGAATGGAAATCGTTTGTCCTGGGGTGCCGCGCACGTATTGCGCAACTCCAGATTAAAGTTCGGGAAAAACAGATTCTGCTTCTGGAAATTTTAGGACGTTCCTCCGAAAATGGATGGCCCATTCCGTGTACAATTCCTTTTTGGGGGCCTTCCTATCGTCTGGAAACGGAAAACGCCAATCATAACAGTTTTCCTCTGCTGGCCGAGTTGGTCTTAATTCCGGAAAAACTGGAATTGGTTCATTCATTTGCATTGGCGATGGGCCAGCCGGAATCGCTTTTTCGCCCCGAGTTAAGTGAATTTAAAGGAACCGAAGATGCCTGGAATTATATGCGAATGCTCGAAAATAAACGGTTATCAACCTTGGCCTTTGTCCGAATGGTGGAATCTCTCAATGTGTCTATTGTTCGATATCTCTCCTATTATTCCAATTATTCGATTCCGAACGATGCGTTCGTGACCAGTCTCATAGGAAAGGAAAATAATAAATAATGTCATTTGTTCTATTAATGTCATTTGTTCAATACCTGTTGGAACCGATTGCTTGTCTCTCCCTCGGAGGAATTTTATTGATCGGAATGTCTTTTATACGATGGGGCCGTCATTCGGGGAAGACGTCCCGACATTCGTTTTGGGGGTGGTTCTTCAATAGCGATGAAGTAGATGAAAATCGACAAAAGACCGAAGAACTCTTAACGACAATGGAAGTTCGACAGCAGGAGATACTCCGTTTATTTACGGAGAAGGAAAATAAATTACAAGCGCAGGAAGATAAATTACATCAACTGATAACACGTGCTTCCGCAACGGCAGATCGGTTGGAACGAATGATCGAATGTTTCGAGGAGACTTTTTTTGCCCGGAACAAGGAAAATCCCTCTATTTCTGAAACCTTCGGTGATCTCAAGGAGAGTCTGGCCTCTGAAGTGGCCAATTTGCGTAGTAATTGGAATATTGACGAACAGCCGTCGCGTATTATTAAAGGAGCGTCAAACGAATCGGCCGATAGTACGGTTCAATATCATGTGACCAATCTTTGTCCGGCGCCATCGACTGTTTCAACGACGACTTTGGAAGATAAAACAACGGAAAATGTTCAGGAGGTCAAAAAGCCCGTTTTCCGCAATAACCACGAAAAAAAGGACGCTGTTCAACGTCTGTTAAAACAGGGAATATCAACATCGGAAATAGAATATCAGTTGGGACTGTCCACTTGTGAAGTTGATACTATTGTTAAAATACTGAAGGGGCAATGGAAGGTCGCCTGATGTTTAAAGTTAATCTGAAACTTTACGACGGTAATATATTCGACGGACCTCTGGATCTCCTGCTCTATTTTGTTCGTAAACACGAACTTGATATTATGAATATGCCTCTGGCGCTTGTGATCCAGCAGTATCTTGATTGCATAACCGTTTTGAATGTTCTTGACGTCGATTCGGTGGGTGAATTTATCGTTTTGGCGAGTACATTAATCGAAATCAAATCACTTCAGGCACTACCAACCGAGGAAGAAGTACAAGACGAATTGGAAGATCCGCGCAAGGACCTGGTACGTCAGCTCCTGACCTATAAAAAATTTTGTGAAAATGCAGGGGTTCTGGAAGAACGAGGCCGTCTCTGGCAGAGAAGATATCCCCGACTCTCCAACGATTTAGTTGCCAAGCCGCGCAATTTGGCCGAAGAACCGATTCAAGAGGCCGAATTATGGGATCTGGTTAGTGCCTTCGGTCGTATTCTGCGGCAAAAAAGTCCCGCCATGAAGCATACGGTCGTTTATGATGATACCCCTATTTCCGTACACATGCAACGTATTTACAATCGACTGAAACGGGAACAGAAAATCGAATTCTCCTCTCTCTTCCAAAAGGAGATGCGCAAATCCATTTTAATCGGTATTTTTCTAGCGGTACTTGAACTTGTACGCCATGAATTTGCACTTGTGCACCAGGATATGCCTTTTGGTGAAATAGATATCGAATTTCGTCAAGGATCCAAGCCGCTTGACTTTGCCAGTATTGACACCTATGAAACGGAAACTCCCGCTCAAGCGGGATAGGACCGATCCTCAATCCATCCCCCTGCTTGACCAATATTCCACCTGTCCAGACAGGAAGACGGGTAAAGTCGGAATAAAAGTTTACCCATTTTATACTGTACGACGTTATAAATTCGGCATTTCCCGGGAACGTGGACGTCTCCTCCGCATCCTCCGCATCGTCCAAAACAGGCGTCTTGTCTGTTTTGAAAAAAGACTTTTATAACGACCTTGAGTATAAATCCATCACAGATCCATCACAGATCCATATCGCAAAAGTAATTTGGCCATGTTTTTTGAGTACATTCGGGATTATCGATAATGACATTGGGAATCCGAAGTCCGGCCAGTGCGAAGCTCATAGCCATACGATGATCGTCGTAGGTATTGATTAAAGCGCCGTGAAGACCTCGGCCTTCCGTACCCCAAATGCGAAGACCGTCTTCAAATTCATCGACCTCGGCCCCTAATTTCCGAAGCTCCGTAACAACGGCGGCAATACGATCCGTTTCCTTGTAACGGATATGTTTGACATTACGAATCAACGTTGGTCCTTGCGCGAAAAGGGCCACAATGGCCAGGGTTTGTACTGTATCACTGATTGTGTTCATATCGACTTCATCGATTCCGGTTAAAGGAATCGGTTCACCGTTTTCATCGTGTGGTCCTTCCACCGTGATACTGTTTTCTTCATAGAGAACGGTGCACCCCATCTCTGCCAGACAATCGACGAACCGAACATCGCCTTGCAGACTGTTATTAGACAAACCGTATATCGTTTTATGTCCGCCGAGAATTGCGGGCAGGGCGAAGACATAACTAGCTGCCGACGCATCCGGTTCAATCAAATAGTTTGTAGCGTGATAACCGGACCCTCCGCCGGTGGTGAAGACCCGAAACGAGGGATCGACATTCACGATAACGCCAAATGTTTTCATAACATCAAGAGTCATTTTAATATAGGGACGTGAAACGGGATCGCCAGTCATTTCAAGAACGACTTTTTGGGAAGAGGCACCAGCCGCCATTAGAAGTCCGCTAATAAATTGACTGGAGATATCGGCGTTAATTGATACAGTTCCTGTTAATACGCCTTTTCCATGAATCAGGACAGGAGGACAATCGTTCCGCAGTTCCGAACCGACTTTTGGCCCGAGTTTATTGAGGGCCTTTATCAAGTCGCCAATTGGACGTTCGTGCATTCGTGGTTTTCCGTAGATTCGATATCGGCCTTCGGACAAGGCCAGGGCCGCTGTTAAAAAACGCGCGGTCGTTCCACTGTTGCCGACATAGAGATCGGCCCTCTCCTTCGGAAAATGACCTTGGACCCCTTCTATGGTTACTCGTGCCTCTTGTTCTTCATGATGAATATTCAAGCCCAACTGAAGAAGTGCGTCTCGCATAATACGTGTATCCTCCGAATCCAAAACGCCTTCCAGGACAGATGTTCCCTCGGCCAGGGCCGCAATCAATAACGCTCGATTCGTTATACTCTTGGATCCAGGTACTAATGTCGTTCCTTCTACCGGATGCCCCAATTTTATTGCTTTTGTTGTCATATTCACTCCTGTATTTCAAATTGCCGCCGCTCTACATTCGGTACCGATTGCTTGAGTTTAAATATCTGTGTCTTTTGTGTCTTCTTCGTTTTCATTATTATCGTCGATATCTTCTTCATTCCCATTATTATCGTCGATATCTTCTTCCTGATAATCCTGGGCTAGTGACTCTTCCACGTCCAGTCCGGGAACATCAACGATTTCCTCTTCTTCCTGTTCGTCATCATCTATTTCTTCAGGCAATTCTGTCAAGAGAACCATGTCGTCATTCAGTGCAAACGAAAAATTCGATTTTTGTGATTCGTCCCCGGAAGTATCGGGCGAAGAATGAATCTTCGGTTCGGTTTGAATCGCTATTGGATTAGAGACACTAATCGTATCCGATTGTGGCCTATCCCCATAGACAGGGAATGTCTTGGGGGCATTATTTGAAGTTATATTATTTGAACTTGTATTATTTGAAGTTATATTCTCCTGGAAGTTTTGAAACAGTGTTTTCTCGGTTCCTGCAACATAGTCGGGGGCGAGGACATTATCGCCTGTATTCGGATTGGGTGTAATATTATATTTGCCACTTTTATTGAAATAATAATGGAGAACCGGATGGTTTCGGTTCGTTGAAAACAGGACATTTCCTTTAAAGCCCGTGATTCTTGTTATTCTGGAGGCGGGAATAATTCGATCCGGAATAATTGGAAAATCCTTCGGAGTCTCAATGACAAATTTTGTATCGGGTAATATATTGTCTGTTTTAACAGAAATAGTATCCGTATCCGATTTCGTTTGAATGACTTCCGAAATACCCTTTTTTTCACCCGGTTTTTCTGTGGTGGAAGGAATCATAACGCGGAATTTTTTATTTTTTTCCGACTGATTCGGAAGAATATAGACAGGTGTATTGAGAGCCAGGAAAATCCGACAGATATGTTCATGACAGGTGAACAGGAAGATCTGCCTTCCCGCCTTGGCGAAGGAGTAGAGCAGTCCTGCGGCGGCTCGGGCCCGTTGATTGTCGAAGTTGACCAGTACATCGTCCATAACCAGTGGGAGTTGAACGCCGTGTTTCTCGAAGGTAACGGCCAGTGCGAGTCGAATGGCTATAAAGAGTTGTTCACGTGTGCCCCGCGATAAATCGGCTACGTTCATTGTCTTGCCCGCCGCTGTATCGACGTAGAGAATATTATCCCCCAAGGGCGTCCATATTTTTACATATTGACCACTGGTCAATTTCTTCAAATAGAGAGACGCTTCCCGTAATGTTTCAGGTTGACGTTCGCGTTCATAGGCTTTACGAATATCTTCCATCATACGACAGGCAATGGATCGACTCTGCCATAATGATGCCATTTCATTGATACGAAGATCAATGGCACTTCGGTCGAATTGATATCGAACCGCCTCGCGTTTTTCGGCCAGGGTTGTTAATTGTTCCCCCAATCTCCCGGATAATTCCGTCTTCTCGCTATTCTCCGTATTCAGAACTTCCAATCGAGCCTGTACTTTCTCCTTCATTTCCACCAGATTGGGGCGAACGGTATCATCGTCCAGTAATTCGGAGATCGTCTTTTCCTCGCAGAATTGACCTATTCCCGCCGATAGTTCACGATTCAAGGCTGCCAGATCGGCCATCTTCCTGGTATATTCCAGAAAACGGGTCCGCATATCGATTAGTTCCTGCGGATTATGTGCTCCGAACAGACTCAAAAAATCACGATGTTCTTTATGCTGATGCGATTGGGTCCGAAGATATTTGCGTCGTTCTTTTAGATAATCTTCGCTTGTCTTCTGTAATTCATTACGTTTGACGACCTTCGCCTGTTCCTGCTTTAGTGCCTCGGCCAGACATTCGATTATTTGCGTTGTCCCCAATTCTTCGTCACTATGAAAATGGGTTACGGCGAGAATGGGCTCTAAATGTTCCGTTACGCCCGTTCGTTCTCTCTGAAGAAATTCGATCTCCTTCTGAATGACATCTATTCTGTTCTTGATATCTTCGACAATATCGACACGTTCCAGCATTTCCCGAATCTGGGACGGTTTGAGTGCTAAAGGTAAACCGGCTATTTTCAGCCAACTGCGCCATCGTTTGCGCGCCCCTTTTAAATTGGCAACCACTTTTGTTTTTCGATTCTCCAAGGCCTGAAAATGACGATTTATCTCCTTCCACTGGTTATCCAACGGAACCATTTTTTCGAAAAAGTTCAACTCGGTTTGCGCCTTCTGCAGACGGACGTCAAGAGCCTGGCCAGGTGCAGGATATTTCGTATCGATTACCTGCGCCTCTTCTTTTACCTGTTCCAACTGCTTGAGAAGGCCCCCCAACTGATGCTGATTCTCCTGAAGATTAATATAATTACGTCGTTCCGCCGATGACTTGATCGCAAAACAGACTATGGCAATCAGGAATCCGAGAAGACCAATTGCCAATTCCCGATTCAGGAAGGCAAATCCTACCATCAGACCGCCGATAACAATACCGGCACCAACGGCAACCAGTGGTCCGAGTGGAAGGGATTGATTGGAAATTAACCAGACATTTTGCCGTTCCAACTCTTTACGGGCTTGGGCCATTTCGTTTAGGCGTTTTGCCAGTTCAATTCGGCGCCGCAACGATGTTACCAGATCGTTTGTGTTTTCCATGGCTTCCGTTAAATTACGTTGACCATGGGAGGTCAGGCCCGACTCCAACTGCTCCGACACTTCCGATAGGGATCGCTGTACCTGACTGTATTGTTCTTTTGTCTTTATAAAACGGAGATGGGCACGATGAATCGCCTTGGCCGGAACACGATAATCTTCGACCTCCCGTAAATCATTATCCGACAAGACCGGTAAACTCGATTTGTCTCCTTCCGATGGATTTATTTCGACTATTCCGGAGTTCGGATCGCTCTTCTTTTCCTGTAATGTGTCCAGTACATTTTGTGTTAAATAGACTTTACCACTTTTAGCACTCCGAAGCCGCAATTCTTCCTGCTCCAGTTGACTGTCCAGATCCGATTTTTCCTTCCGAAGTACGGACAGATCTGTTTCGATTCGCGTTAGATGCGATAGTTCATCATGTAACCATTCAATTCGAGGCGCCATGTCAAGATAGCCCCGATTGAGTTGAATGGCCTTGATTTTATTCTGATTCTCCTGATAGTTGTGATGGAGTAATTTTAAATCGGCGTTCGTCTTCTTCCATGCTTCCGAATAGGATTCCGATTGGGTTAAAGCATTCTCTTCAATGGCCGCAACGACCCCCATCGTTGCAATATCCGCTTGCAATAGACGTCGTTTATCCCATGTTGGCGCAATAGACAGCGCTATTTCATACAAATGATTCTGCCAGTTCGCCTTCTCAATCTTCTCCTTGAGTTGACGAATCGTCTCCAAAATCTGCTTCTGTTCCGTTAATATCCGATTGTATTCGTTTAAATGAAAAACGGATATCTGTGCCTTTTGAGTTATTCGATCTTTTCGGTCCAAAAGACCTTCCAAAATTGTTGGTTTACCACGATTGTCCAAAATTTCGTTTCGTTCTTCGACAATCTGATGTAAAACCTGGATTAACGAAACGCGATCAACACCGACACTCAATCGATAGAGCATTTGTGCCGCGTCCGTTTCACTCAAGGATCCGAGCCGCTGAAGTTCGTCCAGACCAATGGCGAAAACATTATTGAATGTCGATTCATCGACATTATTAACCAGTGTCTGAACGAAATAGTCACTTAATCGGGTACCATCCGGCCCGGTGACAATCAAGGATTCCGCAATTCCTTTACCCGGAATGGGATAGAAACGACCGCTCCAATTGGCTAGTCCTCCTGTGGCAATGAAACCGGACTTCATTTCCAGGGCCGTCTGTTTGCTATAAACAGAACTGCTTCGTCGTAGATAACGACGGTCCAGTCGGTACTGGCCATATTCGGTGGAGACTCCAAGGGAACCTCCCACCCAGCCTTTTTCCGATAGATCCTGTTCCGAAGATCCTTCCTTGTCCTCCTCGGGCAATAATGTTACATCTTTATTATTGTAATTCTCCAGGACCATCTGGATATAGGGGGCCCGTTCATCATTCGCACAGCCGTAAAGACTACTCCGAATATACTGCATTAAAGTCGTTTTACCGGCTTCATTGGGACCATAAAATATATTGAGTCCCTTGGATACGGTCGGAAGCGACAGATGCTCCCAAATACCAAAACGCTCTATTTCGAGAGAGGTTATTTTCATGATTGACTCTCCTTTTCATCCGCATCCTGTAAAAAGGTACGTCGCTCCTGTAATAGCATGGGATTTTGTGGAGGACCTGTACTTTTACGGCCCGTTATATTGGTATCGTCGCCCGACAAGAGTTCGATTCCCATCATTCCTGCCTCGCGCAGTACCGCCGTTCGTCTCTCCATTCGAAGACGATGAAGTTCCGTCTCGACTTTACCTTCCTGTTCCAACGGATCCTTCTGTTTGCCCGTCCATTCCGATTCCAACGATAGCAGATTGACGAAATAGGGGACTTCTGTTCGAAACGCACGAACATCCATGGCCGAAGACAGAAGATCATCTCCGGTTAAAGCCTCGCCATTCGCCTTCTTCTCCTCGTGAAGGCTCTGACGCTTCGCATTCTCTGCCTGAACGGAGATAAATTCGCGAAATTCGTCCGGAAAATAGGGGGTCATGTCCAGTTTCTGGTCCGGATTCTCCTGATAGTAATGGAGCATACGCAGATAATCTCCCAAGATCGTCTGTTGATCGTAGAGATCCGATTCGAACGTATCCGGTAGAATTGGTTTAATGTCAATACTATAAATAACAGGTTCTTCCTTGGCGAAATCGGCACGCAGGTCCCGAAGAAGTGATTGCCCTAAATTACCATATCTCAATTCCTGAATTACCGACCCTTGAGTCTCGACCCTCCATGATACCAGAAGTAAAACATCATTCTGGACATCTTTTAAATTCTTTAGACGTGAACGCATTTCCGATAGAATCTGTTCTTCACTCATATCCGAATGAATAACCAGACGTTCCGTCTGCCAGCGGAGTGGTGATGTTTTTATCAGATCGACTTTAACACGACCAAATTCGTTGACCTCGACCAATGAAGCACCATAATCACCCAACTCCCGTTGATTACGTGCTAGCGAAACACCCGGATAATGTATCGTTACCGGCGTCCGTAATAGAAAATCTCTTTTATGATCACCCCCTAGAGCCCAATATTGAATTCCTTCACCGCGAACGGACTCCGCGCTCACTTTCCCGTAAAAAGCGCACACCGTAAAGAGATTTTCTGTATCATCTTTCAATTCCGGAGGCCTAAAACTGAGAAGCTGTCGCCCCGCACTCGTACCGAGTACACGTGCAAAAGGAATATTCTCCTTTTTCACAATATATTCTTCTACATGGCCCACCGGAAAGAAATGAACATTCGGGGGAAAATCGAATGCCGAGGGCAGGTCTTCCGGACTATCTATCTTCCCTCCTGCCCAATAGACCTGAATTCCTTCTTTATTTAAACGCTCAAATTCGTTGATTAGAAAAAGGAGGCCCCAGGGTCCGGTTATCTGTGGATCGATAACATCACCACTCAAGACGATAAAATCGACTTTTTCTTCCGCCGCAAAACGAAACAGGCGCTGCGCCGCCATTCGCGGAGCATCCAGTAATTTGTCTTCCAAATAGACGGGACATTCCAACAGACCATTAATCGGCATTTCAATATGTAAATCAGCGGCATGAATAAATCGAAAGGGCTGAACAGTCATTGCGGCACTTTATCCTATTTCCATAATAATCGCTTTTGGGGCAAACATTTTTAAATCCATACAAAGACCCCAGCGTACCTATTTTATATCAATTTCACAAAATAGAAAAGGTTTTATAGCTAAAGATAATAAAAAAGATAAAACAAAAGAGCGTATTAGTCGTAAAAAAATGGTTGTATCGAAAAAATGGAGGCTTTTGTCCTCCAATTGCCTTCCAAATGTCCTCAAATGTCCTCAAATGTCCTCAAATGTCAAGCAGAAGAACAGTTGCAGAAACAATAGCAGAAGCAACAGCATAAACAACGGACATTCTCCATATTTGGGGCGATGGTATTGTGTGTATGTAACCGGACTTGTGAACGAGTCGTCTATCACTAACAATTTGTCCCGCCAAAAAGTTTTTGTAACCATTTACGAACGATTGTGGAACCACAGATATCACGGATAAATACGGATAGTCTGCCGTAAAATACAATATTTTACAATAACAAACGAAACATTTTTATCTATAATTTAGGACGTTATAAAGGCGTTTCCCGGGAGCGCGGACGCCATGCCTGGCGGCAGGCAGGTCTCGTCCGCATCCTCCAAAACAGGCGTCTCACCTGTTTTGAAAAATAGACTTTTATAACGACCTTGAGTATATTATAATAAATAATTTTATCATAAAAAAGTTTGTTTGTCAAAAAACTATCCGCGAAAATCAGTGTTATCCATGGTTTCACTTTATATCCGTGAACGGTTAATAATAATTGCAACCATTAACGAACGATTTTGGAACCACAGATACCACGGATAAACACCGATAGTCTGCCGTAAAATACAATATTTTACAATAACAAACTAAACATTTTTATCTATTATCATAAATAATTTTATCATAAAATTTTTGGTAACCATTCACGAACGATTTTGGAACCACGGATATCACGGATAAACACTGATAGTCTGCCATAAAATACAATTTTTACAATAATAAACTAACATTTTAACTATTATAATAAATAATTTTATCATAAAAAAGTTTGTTTGCCAAAAAACTATCCGTGAAAATCAGTGTGATCTGTGGTTTCACTTTATATCTGTAGTTTTACTTTATATCTGTAGTTTTACTTTATATCTGTAGTTTCACTTTATATCTGTAGTTTCACTTTATATCTGTAGTTTCACTTTATATCCGTGGTTTCACTTTATATCTGTAGTTTTACTTTATATCCGTAGTTTTACTTTATATCCGTGGTTTTACTTTATATCTGTAGTTTCACTTTATATCTGTAGTTTCACTTTATATCTGTGGTTTTAATTTATGTCTGTGGTTTTACTTTATGTCTGTGGTTTTACTTTATGTCTGTGGTTTTACTTTATGTCTGTGGTTTT
>CAYUAP010000010.1:64119-71633 GCA_964442735.1 uncultured Planctomycetaceae bacterium
ACTTTATGTCCGTGGTTTCACTTCATGTCCGTAAACGGTTACAAGTTTTTTTTACAGATTGGCGTTTCTTGTTTAACATCGACAAATACCATTATATACCATTATATACCATTATTTACCATTATTAGGAATGATAAAGGAAAAGATCCATCCGGATCATTTTTTTCAGAATCCGGAAATTTCACACATATTTTACATTGACTTTTTTCAGAAATTTATTTTCCAATAATCTGGCGATTCTTTTAATGACGTTTCGACGAAGTTCGAGGTCGAGGGAGAGTTTTGGATCCTGATGGGCTTCGTTAATTTTCGTTCCCACCATAATATCGATAATATCGTTTCGGAGCATGAATTCCACCATTTTTCCAGCCGCATTATTACGGGAACTTCCGTCGAACTCTTCCAGATACTGAACGGTTTTTGTCAAGGTAAAAATACCTTCAGTCACCAGATCGATTCCTTCAATAGTCGAGCAGGGAGGCATTTCCGGATCAATATTTTTGAGGTCCATAACGATTTTTCGATTTAGTTCCCGGGAAATAATTTCCGCCGTTGTTCCGCCACTGACGACTTTATCGCCTTGAAAGTCACGAACGAGTGCGGCGCAGTCGGAGTCGCTCTGTTTATCGAAGGGCGGTCCGGTAAACAGAATCATTTGACGTGGGCGTCGAAAATACAAAACAGCGCAGGTCATATCGTCTTTATTGACCAACTGGGGATCCTTGCGTCGTGCCTCATAGAGGACTCGTTCACTCAATTCGAATGCGGAAATATCGGGATTTTCCTGAATCAATCGTTTAATGAACGCGGAACAGCCGCGAACTCGCCATCCTAATGGCCATGATTTAGAGCCCATTCCCGCCTGACTAATGCCGTCAGAAAAAAATATCAGTCGATCCTTCGGTTCCACATAAAAATTATAGACCTTCAAGGTCCGATTTTGCCAGTGTGGAGATTCCAGTTCCTGGGAGGAAATACGTATCGATTCCCCTTCCCGAAAAAGAATGAAATTGGGATTCCCCATTTCTATAACACGTGTTGCTCCGTTCAAACTCGCATTGACAATTGTAAATGTCGCATAGCTAATTTTCCGCACTTGACAGATCGGAAGAGCGCTCATCATGATTTCCGCCGCATGTACAATACTAATCGTCCCCTCCGACGCAAACTTCAAGGCCATTGTCGCGGTCATGGAAGCCAGTATATTCGCCTTCACGCCACTTCCCAACCCGTCCGATAAAACAGCTACGACTTTACCTAAATCACCGCTCTTTTGAAATTTAAAGGAGTCTCCACAGATACTCTCGCCCGCCTTGCAACGTTGACTGTACCCAAGGTCAATGAAAATCGAAGGAATTGCCCCCCATAACGTCTCTTTTTCATTTTCGTTATTTGTATTGTTTTCATTCATTGATGACCTCCTCCTTTTGATCGGCGTAATCCTCCGCTATGGATCGAAGAAGTATTTCCGTTTCGGCCATATGTTCCCCCAAACGGCAGGCTATATCCTGAACCGTTGTCAGGTTCTTGTTAATGACTTCACGAGCCCGCGCCGCTATCTGTTCCCGACGAAACTCCGTATTCGTAACGTCAAACAACATACCGCCAACGACCTGTTGTGTATCAATATTAAAGATATCGAGACTCAACAATTTTTTATTCAGATGTATGGAATCCCGTTTCAATTCGATTCCGTTTGCGAGAACCTCGTTGAAGAGATCGGAAAACGGTATCAATTTATCCAGCATGGCTCCAGCCAGTCCCGGTAGTTCGTCATAGAGTTCGAGTGTATCCGCTCCGGAAAATTCCGCAAAACGACGATTACATTCGATCAAACGAAGTTTACTGTCCACTATAACCACTCCGGCCGGAACTGAACGTAAAATAGCGTTCGATTTCTTCTGCGCCAGTTTCCGCAGATAGGAGACACACATATTCGGCTCTGCTTTTCCTTTTATCAGTGCGAGCGCAAAATTATGACATGTATTATAACCACAACCTCCGCAGTTCAGTTCGTCTTCCGGACGAACCTTGCCGACCGACCAGAGCGCCTGTTTTATTTCCTGGAGACTTGCTGTTTCCGTCTCTACCGGATCTTTACCATAACTCTCGTTTATATTATAAAGAGGACGTTTCGGAACGGCTTCCCGCAGATTCACATTGCGGAGAATACGCATACGTTCCAACAGACCGGGCGAACCATGTTTTGTGCCCGGTCCATGGACGCAACCCCCCATACAGGCGAGTGCCTCAATAAAAACAGGATCTCTAATATCATTGGGAGAGAGTCCTTCGAGGGTCTGTCGTAATGCGGCAAGACCGGAAATAAAGGCAAAATTCACCTGTTCGCAACTACCAATTGCCTGAATCGTTTCGTTCATTCCACCTTCGATCGGGTAAATGGCCCCTTCTTCCGCCTTGTCCGGAACAAAATGATCTGCCTCGCCCGGATCGATCGACCAGAGATCTATTTCGGCCTCTTCCAGCCACTGACGCAGGTCCGGATAGAGAAGGGAAACATCTACAAGTTCCGGATGCCTATCCGCTTCGTTCTTTTTAGCGATACAGGGACCGATAAAAACGACTTTTATCGGTTCGGTATGTCGTTCATGAAGATATTTGGCATGGGCAAGTGCGGGAGACAGGCAGGGAGAAATAGAGTCGGTGAATTCCGGAATGTATTTCCGAATCATATCCACGACGACAGGACAGGCGGAAGAGATCATAACGCCTCGTGTTGCTGTACTCAATTTTTGGGCAATATCGGCGGAAACGAATTGTGCTCCCAATGCGGTTTCACTAACTCCGGCAAATCCCAATTGCCGAAGAGCCCCTATTAATTTTCCGGGGACAAGACCTTTAAACTCGTTGACCCAGGATGGAGCTAATGAAACATAAACCGGAACTTCACCCTTTATCAGTTCACGAACGCGTCCGAGATCGTTCCGTATTTTTTTCGCATGGGCAGGACATACTTCCACACAATGTCCACAGGCAAGACAGAGTTCGGGAATAACCGACGCATGACCTTCTTCAACCTTAATCGCCTTAACCGGACAATGACGTACACATTTAAAACAATCCTGACATTCTGTGTTGGCGGTATAGACGGGTGTATTACGATTCATTTGATGTTTGACTCCTTGTTGACTGATCCGCAGCTTTCAGTCCTTCTAAAAGTTCTATTAGTCTCTCTTTGGTAACATTATGATGTATGGTATCGTCTATTTTAAGATTAGGGCCTTCCGCACACTGACGAACACAATTCGTACCACATAACTCCACACAGGCATCCAGATCATTCTGCTCCAGATAATCTTCCAGAATCTGAAGATTCTTCTCATTTCCACGAACAAAACAGGAACTTCCCATACAGATGGTAATTTTTGCCATTTTCTCTCTTCTTTTCTTGTGATTTTCTTTAATTAATCGTCATTTACATCTAAAAATAGAGGTTAAAGAAAAATTTCGAAATAATTCCATTATTGATTCCTGTTTTACTTTAGGACGTTATAAATACGGCATTTCCTGGGAATGCGGACGCCATGCCTGACGGCAGGCAGGTCTCGTCCGCATCCTCCAAAACAGGTGTCTCGCCTGTTTTGAAAAATGGACTTTTATAACGACCTTGAGTATATTGTGAACAGGAAATAATCATTATTTCAGTTTTCAAATAAAATAACTCAAGTGATAACCGTGGATTCCATGAAGTCGCTGTTATCGCTTGTATACGGTGGATCGTTATAAAATCGGCATTTTCCAGGAACGCGGACGCCATGCCTGACGGCAGGCAGGTCTCGTCCACCTCCTTCACAACAGGTATCTCGTCTGTTGTAAAAAAAAGATTTATAACAACCTTGAGTATATTCGGGATCGCAACCGGCCCCGTTTGCGGTAGTGTCTATAATGAATTTCCAAATTACGTTATTCCATAAAAACAGAGGATAATATAACCTCTCCAATGTTCTATCATAATAATGAATTAAGTCAACCTGATAAAAATTTTTCTCGACCGAATCGATATTTCCACCAATGTATTTTTTCTTCACTATGGACAACATTATGGATAACATTTCATTTATCAGTGGTTCGTAACACTTAAAAATAGGAGTTGACTGGATTATTTAACAGACAGGACTGGAAATGGACGTCTCGTCCGTATTACCGCAAAACAGGCGTCCCCGCCTGTTTTGTTCCCCTGAATAAACTCCCGGATTAAAGAGTTCCCAACCACTGGTATAATATTTACTGATATATTATTTACTGGTACATTATTTACTAGTACATTATTTACTGGTACATTATTTACTGGTACATTATTTACTGTAATAGGCTTTCAGGAACAGATCCTTGATTTCCGAAATCAGTGGATAGCGGGGATTGGCGCCCGTGCACTGATCATCAAACGCTTTTTCGGATATTTCGTCAAGGGCGTCCAGAAAATCGTGTTCAGAAATACCATATTCCTGAATCGACTTTGGAATATCGAGTTCTTCTTTAAGTTTTTCAACGGCGGAAATCAAGGCCTCGACCTTTTGTTCCGGCGTCATGCCCGACTTGGTTAAATTGAGGAAGTCGGCGAGATCGGCGTATCGTTCTTTAGCCTCCGGAATCTTGTACTGTGAAAAAGTTCCTTGTTTGGTTGGCTTGCTCGTTCCATTGAATCGAATCACATGACCGATCAGGAAGGCGTTGGCCAATCCATGTGGAATATGGAACTGCGCGCCCAATTTATGGGCCATTGAATGGCACAAACCCAGGAAGGCGTTAGCAAACGCCATTCCGGCCATTGTGGACGCATGATGAACTTTTTCTCGTGCTTTTTCATCGGTTGGCACTTTATAGGAGGTCGGCAAATATTTGAAGATCAATCGGGCCGACTCTTTTGCCAGTGCATTGGTGTATTCGCTAGCCATAATGGAAACTCGGGCCTCCAATGCATGAACCAGAACATCAATTCCACTGTAACTGGTCAGTTTTTTGGGCATGTTTATAACCAGTTTCGTATCGACAATAGCCATATCGGGCGTCAACTGGTAGTCGGCCAACGGGTATTTATTACCGGTTTTTTCATCGGTAATGACGGCAAACGGAGTAACTTCCGATCCGGTTCCCGACGTTGTAGGAATAGCGACCAGGGTTGCTTTTTCACCCAATTTCGGGAATTTATAAACACGTTTACGAATATCCATAAATCGCATGGCAATATCTTCGAACTGCACATCCGGATGTTCATACAGCAGCCACATAATTTTCGCGGCGTCCATAGGGGAACCGCCACCAATAGCAATAATGGTATCCGGCTTAAAGGCGTTCATTCGTTCCAACCCTTTATAGGCGCAACCCAGGGTCGGGTCGGGCTCCACATCGGAGAAGATTTCCATACGAACGTTCATCTCTTCCAGCAGATTAATCAATTCTTCCAGCATACCGGAGTTATGAAGGAATCGGTCCGTTACGACAAATGCTCGTTTACGACCGTCATCTGCCAGATCGCGAATTGCTTCATTTAGACAGCCATATTTAAAATAAACCTTTTGAGGAACCCGGAACCACAACATATTCTCTCTTCTCTCCGCGATTGTTTTAATGTTCAATAAATGGCGCGGTGCTATATTCTGACTAACCGAATTACCACCCCAGGTACCGCACCCCAGGGTCAACGACGGATCCAGTTTGAAATTAAAGACATCGCCAATCGCCCCCTGACTGGACGGCATATTGATTAAGGTACGGCATGTCTTGGTTTTATGACCAAATTCCTCTATTCGGTCAAAATTGTTCGGATTTGTATAGAGTACACTGGTATGTCCCAATCCTCCGAAGTCGAGTAACTGCTGCGCCCGATGAAGGGCCGCTTCAAAGTCACGTTCGTGATAAAGCGCCAGAACCGGCGATAATTTTTCGACACTAAATGGAAATTCCTTGCCGACACCATTGGTTTCACCGATTAAAACCTTCGCGTGATCCGGAACAGACAGACCGGCCATCTTCGCGATTTTTACCGCACTCTGTCCAACGATATTCGCGTTTAATTTACCATCGATAACAATGATCGACGCGACTTTTTTCGCTTCTTCCGCATTTAATATATAGGCGCCTCGTTTAATAAATTCCGCCTTAACCGCGTCATAAATTTGATCAACGACTACAACCGACTGTTCCGACGCACAAATCATTCCATTATCGAATGTCTTGCTCTGAAGGACGGCACAGACCGCCATTTGAATATCACAGGTTTCATCGAAAACCGCCGGTGTATTACCCGGACCAACCCCCAGGGCCGGAACACCACTGGAATACGCCGCTTTAACCATACCGGGGCCTCCCGTTGCCAGTATCATACTAATCGCTTTATGACCCATTAAGTGTTGACTCTTGGCTACGGTTGGATGCTCAATCCATCCGACGATATCCTGTGGCGCTCCCGCCGCTACGGCCGCATCCAATACTATTTTTGCCGCGGCTATGGTACTCTTGCAGGCTCGTGGATGTGGACTGAAAATAATACCGTTTCGTGTCTTTAAGGCTAACAGGGATTTAAATATTGCCGTCGAGGTCGGATTCGTCGTCGGAACGATTCCGGCTATGATACCAACCGGCTCTGCTATCTTGATTATACCATACGTATCATCGTATTCCAAATCGTCACAAGTCTTCTCGTTCTTGTACTTGTTATAGACATATTCGGAGGCAAAATGGTTCTTTATAACCTTGTCTTCCACTACGCCCATTCCGGTCTCTGCGACTGCCATTTTCGCTAGCGGAATTCGGGCCTCGTTTGCCGCAAGCGCCACCGCCCGAAATATGTCGTCCACCTGCTTCTGGTTATACGTCGCATAGATCTGCTGGGCCTTCTGGACTCGCGCAATTATTTCATCAAGTTCCGCACGCTCCTGCGCCTCTGACGCCTCTCTTGCCTGCTGCTGCTCCACTTCCGTCTTCAACTCCTGATTGTCGTCCGCTTTTTTTTCTGTCCTGGCCATTGTATCCCCTTCACTTTCTGTTATATGTTACCTTCAATAATCACAACTTTCTCCACCGCTCTCTCCGCAGCGAATAGCCAATTCCAATTTGTTGTATTCAGTAAAATACCTTCATTGAATTTGTTGTGGTTAATTTCTTTATTTTTACATTAAATTCCCTCTTTATACAAGTGGGCAAGAAATTTTTTACTCTCCTGTAAATCATCGATAAATCATATCGATAATCATTTATAGATAAATTTTTATCGATATATTGGTATTGTATACCTTTATTGGTTAATGTCAAGCGAAAAAATCTGTTTTTTGATCACTTTTCCGGAAATAGTTGCAATTCCACAGATTCCATTTTTGAAGTGAATTGTGATACATGGAACTTCACAATGTTACATGTTATAGTTTAAAAAAGTTTGTAGCCGTTCATGAATATAAAGTGAAACCACAGATATAAAGTGAAACGAAACCACGGATATAAATTGAAACCACGGATAACACTGATTTTCACGGATAGTTTTTTGGCAAACAAACTTT
>CAYUAP010000011.1:0-10042 GCA_964442735.1 uncultured Planctomycetaceae bacterium
TATCCGTGAAAATCAGTGTTATCCGTGGTTTCACTTTATATCTGTGAACGGTTACTAAAATTCGTTACATTCATGCAAGAATGGGTAACTCGCAAATCTTTTAGAGAATACTCTCCAGTAAAAGACGCATTTTACGCATTTCACTTGCCTGATTAATCTCCGCTAACGGGGCTATATCAACACTGAGCGCACGATTGTATTTACTCTTGGTCAGTTGGGTTATCAATTTACCATAATCCAAAACTCCTTGACCTATTTGAACTTGAAACTTCGTCTTCGTTGTATCTCTCAATCGAATATGACAACACAATGATGTTATGGAATCATAGTCAATAGCACGATTTTGCGCATAAATGAAATAGGAGGGATCAATCGATATTTCTAAATTCGGGACCGAAGAACAGAGACTGGCAATTGATTCCGGGGTATCGGCAATACAACCGGACTGATTTTGAATACCTATCGTGATTCCCTGCGCCAAGCCATAACGAGTTAAGGTACGAAGTCGTTCGATCTCCTCGTTATAGGGTGTTCCAATAACTCCACTTCGAACAACAATTGTAATAATCCGAAGTACCTTCGCTATTCGGCAGCATCCGACAAATTTTTTCATATAATCAGGATCTTCCGGTACAATATCAAGGAAAAAGGCAATTGGTCGAATGGCTCTTTCCTTCGTACAATATTGCATTGCCATTACAGGATCCTGTAAAACCAGGTCCGGAGAAAGATCACTTTTGCCCGTTCCTATCACTATTTCCGACGCCGTATATTCTAAATCGGCCAGTCGTTCCAAACAAACAGGCAAGGCAAGTTCGGGAAAACATCTGCTTGACGCGGCAACAAACATGGCAAAACTCCTCTCTGAATTCTCTACGTCCAAACATTCAACGGTGGTCCAGCCCAAGCGGCAGGCCAGCCCGTCCGCCTATGTTTGCGTTCATCCATAAACTCTTTCCTTCAATTTATTGAATATACCAAAAAAGACATTAGTTTTCAAGGGGGAATTCAGGATCTTTTCAAATAGGTAAATAGGGATAAATGGAAAAACCATTCTCTCCTGATAATATTTCCTATTGAAATTTATACATTATGACGTATAATTCCGAATAGGAAGGGGAGTGTTCTTTTATGTTGCAAAATAGAGATATGTTACAAGATGAAGATGTATTGGCCGATAACGATTCAATCATAAATGATCGACTGAAACAAACGGTTGCGGAAGTTGTACGAGTTGATTTCTTCAGTACACTAACTGCACTCGGAACAGTTGCATTGGCCCTGTTGTTAGTTGGGGCTGTTTTCGACCAATGGATTTTTCGTCATGGTCTGACTGTCAGTGGACGTCTCCTGTTTTCTCTGATCAGTTTGTTCTTGTTGGGAGGACTTTTCCTGTTCCGTATGTTTCCACTATTACGGTACAAACTCAATCCTCTTTATGCCGCACAAATACTGGAATCCAATACATTGGACAATAAAAATATATTTATAAATTGGCTTCTTCTAAAGAAAAACAGTCTTCAGAACAAAAATGGAGTATCCCCTCTACCATCGTTTGTTCTCGAAGGGGTCTCCCAACAAGCCGCTGAAGAAATCCAAAAACTTCCCCAGGAAATGATCGTGGATCATTCGCCTATTATTCGCTGGGGAATTCGTTTTATTGTCGTCTTCTCCTGCTTTTTAGTCTATATGGTTTTTTCGCCTAAAAGTACAATGACTTCCGTTCAGCGAATCTCCATGCCGTTAATCAAGATGGCCGCCCCTCAATCGGTCCGTTTTATAACGATCAAGCCGGGAAACGCCCCTGTTTTTCAGGGTGATATCCAGACAATTGACGCGGAAATATCGGGGGTTGGTTCACGACAGGTCTCCCTAATCTGGTCAACACGGGACCAGCGTCTCGTCCAACAGATTCTTCCGTTTCAACAGAAGGAAGGGCAGTTCTATACCCTACAATTTCCAGATTCCCCCAAAGGTCTGACCGAATCGGTCAATTATCAGATCGTGGTCGGTAATCCGCAAACATCGGAAAATCGTTCCGAACTGTTCACTCTGGAAGTTAAGCCCACTCCTGCATTTCATGTCGAACAGGTGGTTCTGGTTTATCCTGACTATACTCAACTACAAACACGTACCCAGGATAATTCCGGAGATATTCAGGCCATTGAAGGAACTGTTATAACGGTTAACGCTGTGGCCACGATCCCTATCCGTAAAGCACTCTTCCTGCCCGGGGGAGAAGAAAAACTCGCTCGTAGTATGACACTCCTGCAGGACGATCCACAACGGGCCAAATTTACCTTTACCCTTCCAACACAGGAACAAAAAACGGACACACTCGCTTTTCCGTATGTTAATTCCTATAAAATGTATTGTGTAGATAATAACAACAATCAAAACAGAAATGATAATTCCTATAAAATAGATATTATCCGCGATAAAGCCCCTCTCATCCGTTGGGATAAAGTACCAAATGGTCGAATCGAACTCCCTGAAAATCAAAAACTAAAATTTACTGTGCGAACCGAGGATCCTGACTTCGGACTCGCCTCGGTACAACTAAAAATCGCCCCTAGAGATATTCCCGCCGCCGATGCTGTCGATGTCGAAAAAAAGACGCTAACTATCGAACTTCTGAAAGAGGATCGAAAACACCAACGCGGTGAAATCCTTCTTCCCGGTACAATCCTTCCTTCCGAATTAAAATTATTACCCAATATCGAGATGGAATATTGGGTCGAAGTAACGGATACAAAACCGGTTCACCCTAATACCGCTCAAACGGAAAAAAAATTATTCATTGTTACTGCTCCTTCTTCGAATTCCATTCCGGAAGAAGAAAAAGCGAACCAGAACGAATCAAATCAGTCCAATAACGAATCAAATCAGTCCAATAACGAATCCGGGGATAATCAACAGAACAACCAACAGGAGAATAATTCATCACAGAATAATAACAACTCCAATAATCAAGATCAGAAAAACGGTAATTCCGACTCTCCCGATAAAAATAATCAAGAGAATGAAGGCAAACCGGATAAAAATTCTCAAGAAGGTCAAGAAGAGCAGACCAATAACGGTCAGGGAAATCAATCGGAAGGTCAGGGACAAGGGGCGTCCTCCGACCAGAATAAAGGCTCAAACAATAAAAAACAGGACGATAATCAAAAGCAAAATCAAGGGGCCGGCTCGGAAAACCAGGAAGGTTCCTCCCAAAATTCCAATAATTCCGAAAATAATCAAAATAACACCCCCGGCAGTCAGAAACAGGAAGACAATACCAATCAAAATAATCAATCCGATCAAAACAATAGCGAACATGGCCAGTCTGGAGAAAATGCGCAAAATAACAATAGCAGTAATTCGGATGACAGTAATTCAGAAGGCAATAATTCAAACGACAATCCTTCAGAAAAAACAAACGATAAAACTTCCGGTCAATCGAAACAATCAGACGAAGCCAATGCGGAAGGTAATGGAACTCCAATTGATCCGGAAGCCAATCCTGGAGATGCGTTTGAAAAGATTTTGGAACATCGTGAAAAACATCAAGGGCAATCTTCCGGAAAAGATGAATCTCAAACCGATTCCATCAAGAAAGAGGAAAAATCCCCCGATAAATCCAATCAGAGCCCAAAAAGTGGGACGGACGATTCCCGTCAACAATCACCAGACGAACAAAAAGAATCCAATGATATTACCAATAAAAAAACAACGGAGCCACGTGAAAAAACAGGTGAAAAAACCACCATTCCTCAAGAAATGCCTGAAAATTTCCGTAATGGGCCAACCCCTCCGGATGCCGAAAAACAGAAGGCTGATAAAGTGGACGAGCTCCCACCCAATCTTCCACGGAATCAAGGGGATGTCGATCCCAATACAAATACCTTTATGACAAAAAATTCCAACCAGAGCAATCGAGGTGAAAAAGAGGTCTCGGACAAGGCCAGTGTTGTTCAAGATCCCGATAATCCAACTCCCGGCACTCAAGTTTCTGAAGAAGACACTCAAAACAAACGGGAACGTAAAACTGATAAACCGGAAGAATTAGGCGATAATTTTAAAGTGGAAAAAACAGATAACATAGACAACACAGATAAAAAAGGAAATAAAAAGACATCTAAAAAAGATGAATCGAGTAATCTTCCGAATCTGGATCCGAACCAGATACCTTCTGACGCGAGAAGTGGTGATCCATCGAGTCCGACCTTAAATCTTTCGTCAGACAACAATCCATCCAAAGGGAAATCGGGCGATAGTGGAGCGTCTGGTCCGGAAGGAAACCGTAAAGAGGACTCTTCCATGATGAATGGAGCTGGTGGAAGTGGTCATGGTGAATATAAAGAAGGAGAAAAGGCCCTCTCCGCCGATGATCCACAACTCCGATATACAGAACAAGCCACCTCCTTTGCCTTGGAGTATATCGAAGAACAATTAAAGGATGGTCCGGACAAAGAACTCCTAAAAAGTTTGGGGTGGACCGAGGCTCAATTAAAACAATTTCTCGAAAAATGGAAGAAAATGAGTGCCGAAGCAAAAAAAGCCGGAATAAAAACAAAAGAACATGTCAATTATCTGGAGATTTTGCATAATTTAAATTTAAGAGAGTATTCAAAAGATTCAGTTCATCAAGGAAATAAAGACCTTAATGAAAAAGTTAATGCAACCCCGGATATGGAATCGGCTCGATATCGGCCTCCCGAGAAATTTCGTGAACGTTTTCGCGTATACCATCAGGGAATTTCTGAAAATTAATGAATGATTGAGGAAATTTAATGTTTTATGGAAAAATATTTTTTATAAAAATTTGAAAGAACTTTTCCCTGGCGGAAACCATCATAATACAAGGCAAGGATGATGATCGAAAGATCAAGAAGGAGATAATTAACATGAAAAAGAAAGAGAGTAAACATAGAGAATTGCGGGAAAACATCAGCAATCTCTCGGATAATATTTCATTAAATGATAATTGTTCGTTTGTTTCATGTTCGCCAATGGAGATTGTTCATGGGGATGACTCCTTTATTTTTAAGGATGACGTTTCTCTTTATGATGATCATTTTTCGTGTGGAGATCTGTCTATCTTCGAAGATGACAGTAATGTATTAACAGTTAAAGATATATCGGTTTACGGAGTCGATCAGGTCAGTGAAGAAATTTATGAAAAACATATCCTTGAGAATGTTTCGATTATAACACTAGCCAAACAATACGGAAAAACTGCGAAAAAAATTGAACGGATTATTTCACAGGTTCAATACGCTAAAATTATGTGTCTACCATTGGATTATATTGGTAGTGATGAATTCATTGGTATTACTTCCATTGATGAAAAACGTATTTTATCTGATTTAACCAATACGGATATATCGTCCAAACTATCGGCGGGTTCTTCATTAACGGTGTTAACTCAAGAGACCGAATACCTTCATGATTTGGGAGAGAACCGTCTTTTATCCAAAGAAGAAGAGACCCATTTATTTAGAAAATTTAATTATTTGAAA
Organism: uncultured Planctomycetaceae bacterium; assembly: GCA_964442735.1. GTDB lineage: Bacteria > Planctomycetota > Planctomycetia > Pirellulales > Thermoguttaceae > JAUNBG01. The sequence continues at coordinate 5,505 of CAYUAP010000011.1, forward strand.
TATAAAGCCGCACAGATGCGTGAATTTCTGGATCCACATCACCCGGAAAAAACGTTTCTGGAAGAAATTGAACGGCTTTATAATGAAGCGTTACAAGTCAAAAATGAATTAATTTCAGCGAACCTTCGATTGGTTGTTTCCGTAGCCAAAAAGCATATTGGACCGACCCGCCCACTTCACGAACTGATTAGTGATGGTAATCTTTCTCTGATTAAAGCGGTGGAAAAATTTGATTATACCCGTGGATTCAAATTCAGTACCTATGCTTCCTGGGCTTTGTACCGTAACTATGCACGGTCCATTCCCGAGGATCAAAAATACAGAGAACATTATCGCACTAGTGACATTAGTATGTTTGAAACCTGTGTGGACAATCGAAGTCTTTCCCTTGAAAAGGAAAAAATCTATACGGAACAAATGACTCAAGTTGATGATTTCATGAAGGAATTAGACGAACGGGAACGAGTCATTATTCAGCGACGTTATGGCTTGGGGCTCCATCAATGTCCGCAAACCTTGCGTCAGGTCGGCACTGAACTTGGTGTGACCAAGGAACGTGTCCGTCAAATTGAAATTCGTGCGATTGCCAAAATGCGTAAAATTGCACACGAACGCCGATTGGAAATTCCCGAATTATTTTAACACGTTATTCCTAATGACTTAAAAGTGTTTTAACCCGAGGCCAAATTAATCGTCTGTATCCACAGAAAAGGTTCGGGAAATGTCATTACAAGCATTTGCTTTTCTCCTTGCCCTAGGGGGGGTTCGTATCTTCGGATACGGATCTCCCTTTTTTTATTATACACTGTACGACGTTATAAATTCGGCATTTCCTGGGAGCGCGGACGTCTCGTCCGCATCTCCAAAACAGGCGTCTCGCCTGTTTTGAAAAAAGGCATTGTGAACGACCTTGAGTATAGTAACTTTTATATTATCAGTATCTGTACGTTCATGGAGACAAAACAAACGTCGTAACTATTCACGGATATAAAGTGAAGCCAAGGATAACACTGATTTTCACGGATAGTTTTTTGGCAAACAAACTTTTTTATGATAAAATTATTTATTATAATATTTAAAATGTTTAGTTTGTTATTGTAAAATATTGTATTTTACGGCAGACTATCTCTGTTTATCCGTGATATCCGTGGTTCCAAAATCGTTCGTGAATGGTTACCAAACGTCTTTACCTGTTTTGTCCACCTTTTCCACAAAACCGATATCTTTTGATCATGTTTTACGATAATAACATTCATGGATTAACCACCTGTCTACAAATGGTAGAATATTTTTATATCCGTGGTTTTAAAGTCACCATTCCGGTTGAGACAGTGAACATCAAACCGGGTTGGAACATGAACAGGGCATCCATGTTCTCAACAGGGGGTATCCATGGACACCACAGGAGAAGGATACCATTTGTATCGTTATTCCCATATACACCAGGCGGTTGCATTACAATCCTGATCGACAGAAACGCGCAGCCAATGGGCTGAATAACCATCGGGAAACAAATGTTCGACATTTTCTCCCGGCTTAACTTCAATAGTTTTATATTTTACGAAACCGTTAAAGTCAAAATCAACCTCAATGGTAAAAATAACAGGTTTATCCAAATTGTGTGATAAAATCATTTTCTTTTTATCGTAACCGGTCATTAAATATCGATCACTGGGAATACCGGCCTTCATCTCCATTTTGTAGAGGGGAGCCCCTTCCCCTTTAGGTTTCCCCATCTTCCACAGATCATCTACCTGTCCAAACCAAAGTCCGTCCCCATGTTCATCCGAAAAAAACTGGCCATCAGGCACCGCCTTCTTTTGAGTTCCACAAAGCACTAAAAGTCCGCGCCAAGTACAAAAATCGTCAATCATCTTTGCGTGGGAACAAACCGGTTTCATCTGCATATACCATGGTTTATTTGTAATCCCCAAACGTGGTACTTCATAAAAGGTACCATGAATATTTGCCAGATAACGTTCCGATTCCACCTCCCGAAGGTCACGGAGATTTAAGGTATCGAATTCTTTAGATCCCTTGGGCAGACGATAGCGTTCTCCTTTTTCATCTACAATCAAAACGGATGCACTATCGACAGACCAACGTAATTTATTACGACCGGCAACAGTACGGATCTTCTGATCATCGGCACTCGTACCCTTGGTAAAATCGAAACCGGAAGCGTCTTTTTTCAGTTCGACAAGAGTAATTTCACCTTTATCTTTATAACAGTTCTTCTTCAGCCATTGCAGAGATCTGTTTCGTGTTGCAGGTCGAATAATACCACCCGTTGTATTTTGGAAATTCTTGACATTGGCCAGAGCGTCAAAGATTTTCTGCTCCTTCGGATCGTCAAGTCTCGGCGTCAGGTAGTGAAAACCGGCCGAAACAATACCATCCTGTAAAGGAACAAGGCGAATCCATTCCGCTTGATCGGCCGGATGAAAGAGGTGAAAGAGATAACCATTATCCGTCACGGTCAAGGTTTTATATTCCGTCCAGTTATTATTGCCTTTAACGTCGAATTCCAGACGGAAGGAACTTCCAGGGGCCGCTTTTAAATGTAGAACACGATATTGATATCCGGCAAACAGATAACCACAGGAAGGAACACTGGCCTTAACAGAGTCATCAATCCACAGGCCCCCCCAGCCAACCTGGGGACCAAACCGCCGAACTTCCTCCATTGTACCGAACCAAAGATTTGATTGAGCCTGACCACACGGAGGATTTCCCTGCATGGCTGTCTCGTCGGACGCTAAAACCAACAGATCTTGCCAGGAACAAAAATCGGGAATATATCGCAAATGGGTCGTAATGGGACGTAAACCAGCGGTATTCTTCTCCGAAAAAGTCTTCGGGAAATCAAAAAGAGAAGCGTGCATACACATTAAAAATTTATTCGGAAACGTTTCCCGAATACGTGGCCATTCGGTATACCAGCCATGTTTAGGGTCAAAAGACCAACTTGCCTTGGGGACACGGAACATACTCCATTTGTTATGATCCAGAAGCATTAGCATAACGGACCGTTTATCCCAGCCCATCGTCCATATCGGCTCTTCCGGACTGTTCGCACCATAGATACCGCCCGGTCCGGTCACATCGGTAAACTGTCGTTCCTTTATGATCTCAAATTTTTCCGAACCGTCCCATTGCCCAAGAACACCAGCATCTTCCGGGCCCGATTGTGCGCCACCAACCTTGAGATGGGGGCTCAAGGACTGTCCCACCGTTCCACCGTTATTGGCAAAAACAACGCGATTTCCACCGGTCCAGGCTCCTTTACCGTGCCAGCCGGGAAACGGTTTTTCAAATAACTTTGTGACTTCCAATGATTTTACATTTGCTTCATAGATCGCCCCTTCCATATCATAAAAATAGATTTTATTGGCTGGATCCTTCAAATGCCGCATTGTCGAGGTCATACGTCCGACCAGCTTTTCCGGATCAAAAGTTCGGATTTTCCCCTGTTCGTCTATCGCGTAGTATCCCATAAAGAGCTGATGGGATTCGCGATGAATCAAACGATTGGCATGGGTTCCTCCCAAACTCTGTTTCTCTACTGTTAAATGGAAATTTTTGTCTACGGAATAAAGTTTGTCGTTACTCCCTTTTACCTGATGTTGAGGATAGGTTAAATACCACAGTTTTCCGGCCCAGGGAACAAGTGCACCGATTCCGGCTTCTCCATGTCTGTTTCCGTCACCCTTTTTCGCCGGATCCTGATTGTACGCTGTTAAATGTGGATAAACACCACTAATGCAAAGATATTTACCTTCTGCATTATATGGAACATAATCTTCATCATGAATCGTTTCAAGAATATTCGTCGTGGAGGAATCAATCTCTTCCTGAAAGAAAACACGTAATATTTTTGCAATATCATGTCCCAGCTCCCTGGTCGATTCCACCGTTACAGATCCATGGGAAGAGTTGGCATACGGAGCATCAACGACACCACTGAAAATATTATTGGAAGGTTGTTTATCTGTAAAGCCGAACGAACATAAAACGTTATCTTTTTGAGATTCCTTCCAGCTTTGTCCCCAGGAATGATTACTTTTTTCCATATAGGAGATTACACCATCTTCCATCTTCGCTGTTTTTTCCTGAAGAAGAAAACATTTTAACTGACCGGATATATCTTTACTGGATATGTCTTTACTGGAAGGGTTTGGATAATGATAATCACAGAGCATTGCCTGTTCGGGAAATTGACAATTGATTGTAAATTCCTCCCCTGCCATGACGGATATCCCCAATCCCAAATATAATATGAATATGAATTGTAATATTATTCCATTGACTTTTTTCATAATAATGTCCCTCCTTCTTCTCGAACAATCATTAATCAGTCATTCATATATTATCAGGTATTATCAGGAAACACAACTGTTTTCCAGACGATTTCCGATATTTGCCCTGTAAAACAAATAATGATGTTCGAACATAATAATTGATACCTTTAACGTTGTATAGGGTACTTAACCTCAAGCTATAACTTGAAGTGTATCAAAAAACACCCTCCAAGTCAA
>CAYUAP010000011.1:10142-54331 GCA_964442735.1 uncultured Planctomycetaceae bacterium
TACATACCAATCCAATACATACCAATCCAATACATACCAATCCAATACATACCAATCCAATACATACCAAGCCAATACATACTAAAAGTTTTTCCGATACTGAATTATACTGCAAAATATTATAATACAGTCTTTTCTAAAAAATTGGACGTCTCGTCCGCATCCTCCAAAACAGGAGTCCCGCCTGTTTTGAAATGAAGGAATTTAGGTAATCGTTCACGGATATAAAGTGAAACCACGGATAGTTTTTTGGCAAACAAATTTTTTATGATAAAATATTTATGATAATAGATAAAAATGTTTTGTTTGTTATTGTAAAATATTGTATTTTACGACTGACTATCTGTGTTTATCCGTGATATCCGTGGTTCAAAAATCGTTCGTGAATGGTTACCTTTTTGGAATACTTCTTATCCGAATCAACATTTAACGTATCTTCCATATATTCAATACAAAACGACCATGATGCCCCCTCTGCGGAAGATACCATTTGCTTGGTTACATTAACGATCCGATGTGACCTAAGAAAATAATTCATTTCCTTTTCAAGTATGTTATCCCCTATATACGGTACAAAATATATTTTATATTGCATAAACCACCACGTTTGATAAATATATTACATTACTATTTATTAGCACTTTTATTATACTTGTTACATGTCCTACATACACTACTCTTCTTTTACTTGTTATATTCTCTGTATTCATTACAATCATCACTGCGCGGGCAAGGGGGTTCTCCCCCTTGCTTCCCCCATGGTATACCTGCTACTCGTCTATGAGACCGCGATTAGGGCGAGCACTCCCGTCTCCTTGCCCCGACTCCGTACGGGGCTGCATGCGACGTACATGCCTGCCCTCATCCCGGTATTCCAGCTCTCTTGATCTCCCTTTTAGCGTGTTGAACTCAACGCGAGGCGGAAGCCCAGGATATTGCCCCGGCTATCTGTCTGTAACAGGAAAATATCGCCTTTGCAAAAACCGCAATATTTCTGCAACTCTTGGGAAAAGTCCTCCGCATCTTTTTCCGCATAATTCACACTGCCAATATTCTGATATTGGTTGATTCCAATTAAAAATGCTATCTGTTTCATTATATTACCTCAAAATATTACCTCAAATCTCTGTTTATTAATGAAGCTTAAAGGCAATTCACCTTCTCCGCGGAATCTGAATTCGTTAAGGGGTCCGACAATGTTGTTGAAGACTTTTCGTCAACTTGTGGTGTGTCATCTTGTGGTGTGTCATCTTGTGGTGTGTCATCTTGTGGTGTGTCATCTTTCCGTACCACATCAACTTCCTGATCCGTGCTAAAGTACTATCTCTCCTCTAAATTCGGGAAACGTTTCATTATCCCAAGTGTCTATATCCTGTATTATCTATATTATCCATAATTATTTATTATATCAACAAAAAGATATGAAAAATTCCAAAATATTTTTATCAAATAAAGATTTCATTGATAATTTGGGATATATGGGAGATATATTCATATTGTAATATTTGCATCGTAATATTTGCGCCATAAAGAAGAGTCTATTAACAAGTTTGTACCTCTCCCTCAACAGTACGGACCACTACCACTTGAAGAATATCGTCCTTCTTTCTTGTGATGCAAGTTTGGATAGATTATACATTTCGTAACCATTCACGAACGATTTTAAAACCACAGATAAACACGGATAAACACAGATAAACACGGAGAGTCTGTCGTAAAATACAATTTTTTACAATAACAAACGAGACATTTTTATCTATGATAATAAATAATTTTATCATAAAAAAGTTTGTTTGTCAAAAAACTATCCGTGAAAATCAGTGTTATTCGTGGTTTCACTTTATATCTGTGAATGGTTACTAAAATTTTTAAGTAAACGACTCCCGGATGGAGATTATCGGATGGAGATTATCGGACGATATTCCCTGGATTAACCACATTGACGTTGACGTTGGAAGATTCCCCAGGCAAATAAAAAGGATCCAACAGCAATTGACCAGAGAAAGAAAAAACTGAAACGAAGGTCATAAAAACTCGCCCCTTCCAGAAAACATTGTGGGATACCTGCCACACCATGACGTAACGGATTGACAATCGTTATTGTCTGGAAGAAGTCTGGCATTGACTCGACCGGAGTCGATAGACCGGATAACATGGTAAACGGTAGTATTATACCGAAGGTCCCTAAAATAGCCTGCTGAAGGTTTTGGCTCATAACGGAAATCAGGAGTCCCAGTCCCATTGCAGCAAATAAAAACGAGAGCAGAAGTCCCGCTATCAGTAAAAGCGATGAACGCATAGGCACCAGAAACCAATATCGAATCACCAACAGTCCCACGGCTAATTGAATCGATCCGATTACAACAGAAGACAATCCTTTTGCAACTAAAATCTGTAATGACGAAACTGGCGTCAGACGTAATTGATCAAACGTTCCTTCTTCCCGTTCCTTCGAAAGGGCCAGCGCATTAATCATCATAACATCAATCAGGGCAATCATCGCTAAAACGGCAGGAGCCATATAAAAACGTGCCTGATAGTTTGGATTAAACCAGGCTCGACTCGTTATTTCCACCCGTTGTTCCTTCATTATAGCAGAGACTCCGTATCTCGAAACGATATTCTGAACGTATGCCGTAGCAAGTCCGGCACTATTGGCACCTCGCCCATCGACAATCACCTGAACTTCCGGCTTCTTTTTACCATTAATGTCTCGTACAAAAGAATCAGGTATTACTATGGCAACCTGAATCCGACGTTCTGCAATCTGCCTTGACAACTCTTTTTCACTTTCTAATGGTACGTGAACGTTAAACGTCTTGCTCCCTGAAAATTGGGCGATCAATTCCCTTGACGACGCACTCCGTGAAAAATCAAGTATTCCCAAATCGACCCGTTTCAGTTCAAGCGTTGCCGCATAACCGAGAACCAGAAGCTGCATTATTGGCGGAACAAACAAGGTTATTCTCATCTTCGGATTCTTAATCAACTGAATCAATTCTTTTTTGAGAAGAATTAATAAACGTCCCATATGTATTATCCTTCCAAATGTTTTGGATTTTTGATCTTGGCAAGATACATAAAACCCAATGCGAAAATTAAAAGAACAGTGATATTCTTGATGAAATTAGGCCAGACATCTCCGACTAAAAATGCGGTCTGAAGAAAATCGAAATAATATCTGGCAGGAACAAATACTGTAATCCATTGCAAAACTTTCGGCATACTCTTGATCTCAAACAGGAACCCGGACAAAAGGAACGATGGAAGAAAAGTTGTAAAAACAGTAATTTCAACCGCAATAAACTGGTTCTTCGTGATACTGGAGATCAGTAATCCCATACAGAGTGCCATGATTAAGAAAATACTCGACCCCAATGGAATAATATACCAACTCGCCCGAATCGGAACTCCAAATATATAATATGCCATAAAGAGCGATACTCCAAGTCCCAACATACCGAGAAAAAAATTATTAATCATCTTCGCGAGTAAAATTTCTGAACTTTTCATTGGCGTAACAAACATACTCTCCAGATTTCCCTGTTCATATTCTCGTGCCATAACCATCGAAGTCAACAGTGCCCCGATAACAACCATAATAATCACGATAATACCCGGAATCAAGGTGAAAGTACTGACATTGGCATCGTTAAACCAGAGACGCGGCTTGAGATTCAAGACCGATCCGGATATTGCCGAGACCGTTTCCTCCGGAATCTGCTCCATCTGTACCAATTGCATCAGACTCCCCAACAGGACCGATTTAATATAACTCTCTTTTGTATACGCCAAAGAGGGGTTCGACGCATTGATGGCAATCATCATTTGCAGTCCACCGCCATAAAATTTTCGTGTCAGATCCTGTGGCAGAAAGAGACAGGCGTCCGCCTTGTGACTTCGAACCAACTCTTCCCCTTCCTGTGAAGTTCGCGCTATACTAACCTCGAAATAATTCGACGATTCGAATCGGGCTATAATTTGTGTCGCATACGCCGAAAGATCCGGAGTCACGATCGCCAGTTTGATATTACGAATATCGGTTGACATTCCGTATCCACAAATCAATAACATTAAAATCGGTAATACAATCCCCAAAATAAAACAGAATGGATCACGAAGAAGTTGTTTGGCCTCCTTGACTATCAGAGTCCAAAGTCGAGGAAAATTCATGTTCTTTTCTCCTGAATAATACGAACGAACGCCTCCTCCAGATTAGGGGCACCGTTCCCTTGTTGAATAATATCTTCAACGGTCCCCGACGCAATGGCAGTACCAGCCTGCATAATAACCATACGGTCACAATAACGAGCTTCATCAAGGAAGTGGGTCGTAATAATAACCGCCACACCGGAATCGGCCAAAGCCATAATCAGTTTCCAAAATTCATATCGTGCCATCGGATCGGCTCCGGAAGTCGCTTCGTCCAGGAAGAGAATCGCGGGCTCATGAAGAAGGGCACAAGCCATTCCCAAACGACGTTTATATCCCATCGAAAGCTTCCCGGCATCTCGATCGGCAAACGCTTCAAGATTAAACGTCTCCAACCCCCACTCTATTCGCTCTTTTCGTTTTGCTGTATGCAATCCGTAAACACCACCGAAAAATTCCAAATTCTGCCTAACCGTTAAATCGGCATATAATGAAAATTTTTGCGCAACAAACCCAATTCGATTCCAGGCCGACTTCGTTTCTTTCGCAAGATCGACTCCCGCAATTTCAATCCGACCACCATCGGAAGAACTCAAGCCACAAAGAGCCCGAAACGTCGTTGTTTTACCAGCTCCGTTGGCCCCGAGCAGACCAAAAATTTCACCTTGACGAACGTCAAAACTGACATTATTTACAGCGGTAAACGAACCAAACTTCTTTAGCAGATTTTCAACACGAATCATTATCGGTGTATCCGAGGCTACAGGATTTTCCCGTTTTAAAGGCTTGGGAACAGAACCGGTTAAAAGAATCTGAAATCCTTGCTCAAATGTTGGTTCCTTGACAAAGGAAGCAGCGCGTTCACGAATTCCCTTCGGTGTCGAATCGGCAATCAGTTTACCTTCGAAGAGGACAAGAGTTCGATCACAGAAATCAGCCTCGTCCATATAGGAAGTACTCGTCAGAACCGTTGTTCCTTCCATGTTGACAAAATCTCGTAAAATATTCCATAATTCCCGCCGGGACAAGATATCAACGCCAACCGTCGGCTCGTCAAGTAACATTAATTTCGGACGTGAAACCAATGCACAGGCAAGTGCCAGTTTCTGCTTCATACCACCGGACAGTTTCCCCGCCATACGCTCCGTGAATTTAGCCAGATTCGTCATGTGCATCAGACGAGGAAACAGTTCGTCATACTCCTTCTTTGTCACAGCATGAAGTTTGGCATACAAATTGAGATTTTCCGCAACGGTCATATTTTCATAAAGACCAAATTTTTGCGGGACATAACCGATATTGTTCTGAATCAAACTGCCTTGCCGAACGATATCCCATCCAAGAACAACCGCGAAACCGGACGTCGGACGCAGAAGTCCGCACAGAAGACGCATCAGAGTCGTTTTTCCCGCACCATCCGGACCGAGAAGACCGACAATCTCTCCTTCGTCAACATCGAACGAAACGTCTTTTAACGCTTCGATCGTCTGACGTCCTTCTTTAAATGTCTTGGTTAAATTCAGGACCTCAATGATATTTGTCATGGCTGAACCATAATATCCGGAAACGTAACGATTGCCGGACCACCAAGTTTGAGTATATTTTCTGTATCATTCACATAAACACGTACTTCATAGACCAAGGACGTTCGCAATTCTTCCGTTTCGACATTTTTCGGCGTAAATTCGGCATTTGGCGCAATATATCCAACCCAGCCTTCGAGTTGCCTGTCAGAAAAACCGTCAATAGTTATTATCGCTTTATTCCCCGACTTCACCTTCGGAAGAAGTGGCTCGGAAAGATAAACCCGAATCCATTTCGGCGATACAACGGCAATAATCATTGCGGTTTTCTGGGGCGAAGTCATCTCCCCCGGTTCCAAAATACGGTTACGAATGATTCCATCACACGGAGCATATAATTTCGAATCGATCAGATTCTGCTTTTGAATGGTCAAGACCGCTTTTGCCTGCTCCAAATTCGCACGTGCTGCCGCAATATCTTCTTCCCGATTGCCGGACATCATCTTGCTCAAATTGCTTTGTGCCAGATCCAGTTCGGCTTTTAATTTATTGTAATTCGCCTCCGCATTTTCGACATCCTGATCCGAAACGGTATTCGATACAACCAATTTCTGATTACGTTTATACTCGTTCTCTGACGCTTTTATTTGCGCCTTAACAATATTAACACCTGCCTCCGCCATGGCGATCTCTTCCTTGCGGTAACCGTTCACAGCTTTCTCGAACTTGGCCTGGGCCGCTTGTACCGCCGTTTCCGCCTCCACTATCCGATTCTCAATACGGACAGTTTCCAATATTCCCAATAAATCACCCTTGTGAACAATATCTCCTTCCTCAACCTTTATTTCTGATATGCGTTCTGAAACAATAAATGACAGGTTGACCTGACGATCATCGACATTACCAGAAAGCTTTAACGGCTGAACCGGAGAACGGATCTTCGCCTTAATCGCATCCACTCCCCCCATAATTTCGTTCGTATAACGCTTGTAGGTAAATATCAAACAAGTTGCGATCAACAGAAAAATGATTAAAATCGTTATCTTCTTTTTCATGATTATTTCCTCGTACTCTTCGTTGTACTCTTCATTATCCCACAATTCGGTCTGTTTCATTCCCGGAAACGTAATATTTAGTCCCGTATTATTTAGTCCCGTATTATACTGCACGACGTTATAAATTTGGCATTTCCCTGGATCGCGAACGTCTCGTCCGCATCCTCTAAAACAGGCGCCTCGTCTATTTTGAAAAATAGACTTTTATAACGACCTTGAGTATATTTAGTCCCGTAAACGATCACGATCCTTTTTTGCTTTATTCTCCTTTGTTTTTACATCTGAAATATCGATTAATCGAATAAATATGGCCATAGTCTGTTCGATTCCCTGGCGCTTGTTCTCTTCCCACTTTTCGGGACAAAACATAAACTCCATAACAGATCCGCGTATATGCCGAAGGATACATAACAAGGTCTCCTCAACCCCAAAAACAAAATGTAATTCATAGCGTTTTTCAATTTCAGTCATAATATGAAGAAGTGGCTCAAAAAGTTCCCGATACATTATCTTAACCGTCTTTTCACGCAAGGATTCAATTTGAAGGGCCAGAATCAAAAGTCGACTGATTTTCGGATTGAACATATTCTCGTAAATATGAGTTAGAATATGTTTTATCGATTCCCGATAATCAATCCCTTCCAGTTGAAAGGTAATATAGCGTTCCTTTATTTCCTGAACAACTGACTCTAAAACGGCCCTAAAAAGACCTTCTTTATTCTGAAAACTTTGATATGCCGTCGATAATGACCCACCCGCCTCGTGAATTATCTCGTTGACCGATGTCGCCTCGTAGCCTTGTTTCAAAAAAAGTTCCGTCGCCTTCTCTATGATCTTTACATATCGACGCCGTCCACGTTCCGTCATTGTACTTCGTGTCTTTTTGAGTCTCTCCGTCTTTCCTATTAAAAAACCCTTTATATTACTTGGGAGAAATATCATCCCGAAATGAACTCTTTAATAAATACTGTAATGTATTATACATTACTATTTTTAAAAGTCCAGTCATAATATCCAGTCTCCGTTAAATTTTCTTGAAAAAATATATATTTGGGCTAAATTCAGATCGATTAGATTATAGTTTACGTTATTTACCCCCATTCCATTCCTGTATGTTTGGGTTCGAGACAGAAATAATGTCACAGAACAACAATATAAAGAATAATCGCGGTAAATATTCCCTGTTTCTATAAAATTTTTAGGTCAAACAAGATATTACCAGTAATCGTTTTCGTACAAAAACAGGTAATGTCCGAAAAAGCCGGTATGATATATTATATTTTAACCAGTCTCCCACAAGGAGGTCTAAATGTTACGAACAGTATATCCGATCAAGACAGCGAAGGATGTTTTAAAGATATTATTTTACAATATAAATACATTATTTTATAATACAAGGACATAATTTTACAATACATGGTCTGTAACCATTTAGGAGACCAGGATTCCGGCTACGCCTTCATCCTCGTCTTCACTGTACGGTAAAGGACGTTTTGAAGACAATACCTATAATACAACAATACCTATAATAACAATAAAACAGAAATTTCAAATGTTTATAAATACCAATATCATACCGGCCTGGAACAGAGAACATAGATGATAAACACAAGGAAATTTTTAGAGGATTTAAGTTTTATACTTCATTGTGTTTATCCTATTACCAGACACCCGATTACAATTTTGAGATAATATTTTGAGATACACTTTATGGATACAAATATTGAACGTTAGTGATACCTCGTTTTATCATTATATACCACGTTTTATTTTGTATTCGCCGGGAGAAAGTCCATCCCGTCCATTAAAATTGTTCCCTTTTGAATCTTCATATACAACATTTTCCATACCAGGCAAGGTTAAAATAAAAATCTTTTTCTCGTTTGAAAGTGTTGTCAGGGGGCTTTCGGCGGTTCCCCTTAAATCCTTCCGATGTCGAATGACATTCGGCCCCAGGGAAAGTGAACCAAGAATGGAATCGTTTTTATCGTCTCCTTTTTTATTAAGTTTTAAATCAACAAATCCGGTTCCGTCATATCGATAATAGGGAGTCGATCCTGTTCCCATTATTCGGCATGGACTCTTCGGAAAATCGAATGGTTTCCAATCGGAAAATTGTGCCTGCATAAAAAGATCCTGTTTGGCACAAAACGCGGCGTTTAGCTTCCAGTTTACAGCAGTAGGCGGAAAGATCAATTCATTGGTATTTGCGGCTATTTTCGTTCCCCGAGGCAGAGTACGAAACGTTTCACCACCAATCATAAAGCTGGCGAAACGGTGTGGAGCGTGTATTAAATTTAAATAGTGCGTTGACCACTCCTGATTTCGATCCGCCGTAAAACGACTGTCATATTGAAACTGACAGGCCACTTGAACGCCCAATTCTCGAAAATGTCGGGCAATAGCCGGATAAAGATCAATCTGAAAAAGAGTGTCCGATGCATCGAATTCATAAACTAACCGTGCCTTCTTTTCCACTTGACGCGGCAGACCAAATCCGGTCAACTCGTTCAGATGCGGTTTTTTGTCTTCAATGGGAGTCTGTGACAGTCCTGAATAGTAATTGAGAGTCAATGCTTCACAATGACTGTCGGCAATGGCCCAGGCAACAGGCGTTTTACTCGACCAATTACTTCCATGATACGCGATTGGCTGTTTTCCTCCCAGTGAACGAATCGTAGCGTGAACTTCATCAATATAACTTCGAATCTGCCGATAACAGAAATAGTCCCAGGCCTGTGGTGATTTCCAAGTCGGATCTGGAAGTGATTTTTCCCATTCGGCTCTTAACTTCCCGATCCAGGAAGGAGTCGTTTCCGTTGCGCGATAGGGAATACTCCGTCCCATAATTTCCGAATAATTCCAATAAAGGGTTTCGTTCATAATCTCGAATAATACCAGACAGGGTTCGTCAACCAAACGACGTTTGGTATAGGGATTTTGATGTGTCAGAAATTGACGCAGATAATTAATCTGAATGGGACGTGTTTCTGAAAGGAGTGTCATGGCAGGCATAGGGATTTTTTTGGAAAAAGCGTCACTGCGTGCCACTGGACTACCCCACCAAGCTATCGGCGTCAGCCAGAGATAAAGACCATGTTCTATACATTGGGCTGCTAAATAATCCAGAATATCAAGGTGATCGTTTCGGACAAGATTTCCTTTGGAATCAGATATTTCTGTATCGAAAACATGAATTCTAATAATATTCATTCGTCGGGGATCGTTTCCATCACAGCCTGGAGCGGCCAGGCTTTTCGGCGCAATATCTTCCAGGTCCTGATCGACCGCTTTATAAAAATCGACATTTCGTTCACGTAAAGAATAATACTGTCCCCAGCTTTGCGGATAATAATTAGTCCCCCAGAGAACGGTTTCACCACCGTTTTCGTATTCCAAAACACCGTCGCGAACCACCATGGGACGAAGTGGCAGAGGAGTTCCCAACGGGCGCATGGTACGTCGATTCGATTCATGTACGACAACATCTTCCGGAAAAAGATTGGGGACTTGCGTAACAAATTCCGGTTCCTCCTCTTTTGGACCGATCCAAAAACCCGTCCCCTGAATTCCACCGCCCGCATTCTGATTATGTTCGGCAATTAACAGTTCGTTTTCTCCATCAAATTTCATGAACTTCGCCGGAATGACATAGCGTCGGGGAGTGTCCCAACCATATGTTTCACCAATTTTATGACCGTTAATATAGGTAATGTCATTGTCATCAATTGCAGGCATTAGAATGACGAAATCACGACCTTGATATTTCGCCGGAATACGAAACGAAGTTTTGATCCAGGTAACTCCGAGTGTCTCCCACATTCTTGGAAATGCCTGACATTGCCAGTCCGGCTTTTCGCCAAAATAGTTCGCAGGAAGTTCCGTGAATTTCGGAAGTACTTTTTCACCTTGATAAAGAGTATACCAATCAAGTTCCGATAAATCGAGAAGGGACGACTTCGGAACGGTAATCAACTGATCTTTATTCTGCCAGGACATTCGAAGTCGGACCGATTCCGTGGAAGGTACCGTTTGTGAATTATCCGCACCATTGTTATGTTTCGATATTTCAATGTAAAAAAGAGCCCAATTATCGGCCACAAGATCCTGCTTCGCTGGAAATATCCGACATTCACCGTTTACAGCGTTTTCGATTACCGGAAAAGCCAACTTGCGTTCACAATCTGTTCGAACAAGGACAAGATAACGCTTTTGATCTCCTTCATCTCCTGTTTTTTTCGGAGGAAAAGAAGAAACCGGAATAACACGGACAATTTCAGATGGAATCTTCCGGGAAACCACCTCCGATTTGGAATTATCCACCGATTCGGTATAACGAACTTGGGCGGGAAGAAGCTCCGTGAAAAAAAAGACCAATAAAATCGCCAGAAATCGTTTCATTCATATCTCCCTGAATTTGGTTTTATACAACATTCTTAATTTACATATTGTTCAATTTATTGTTATACGGACTTCGAAAATGAATTATGTCGTTGTGACATTTCATTTTGGAACATGTTAGTTGTTTGATTTATCTTTATTGTCCTAAAAATAAAGATTTTGTCAATGTTATGCCTAAAACTAATATAATGTTATGCCAAAAACTAATATAATGAAATTGGAACCGGAACCGTCAAATCGTTCACAAGTCGAAGTTCAGAAGCTACGAGAAAAATTTTTTAGTTCAACAGGGGACGTTTATGAATCTCGTTTCATATATAAAAAGATAAAGATTCTTTTAAATATTACACCTTCCGGATGGAAACATGTTTTCTTTCAAGCGGTGGATAATGGCAGAGACAGATTCACGGTCACCCTGAATCTTCATACTGAATCTTCGTAAACTCAAGCTCCGTTCGGTGATACAAGAATAAACGGTAACCATTCACAAACGATTTTGGAACAACGGATATCACGGATAAACACAGATAGTCTGCCATAAAATACAATATTTACAATAACAAGCTAAACATTTTAAATATTATAATAAATAATTTTATCATAAAAAAGTTTGTTTGCCAAAAAAACTATCCGTGAAAATCAGTGTTATCCGTGGTTTTACTTTATATCCGTAGTTTCACTTTATATCCGTGAACGGTTACAATAAACGAAATATAAAAAACATCAAAATTACATATTTCTCAATAAAACACTTGTATAATAAAACTAAAGAGGCTTTTCATAAAACAAAAAAAGATTGTCCGGAACAGAAGAAATCATCATAAACAGATAATATCAATTCCGGACCAAATAATAGAAATCAATGTTTTATTCTTGATTCAACTTTTGGTTTAATACGCGAAACACCTGCCGCTTTTTTCTTTGCTTCAGCTTCTTCCGCTTTTTCGCTTTCAATTTCTTTTTGCTCTGTATTCGTTAAGGCAGTATTTGGTCTTAACGTCGAATGCGCCAAGAAAAAGATCATGATGGCGATAAAAAAAATAAACGTCGCCCAACTCATAACCCAAATGGGCTCTTTTTTTGGTTCTTCCTTTGCGGCGAAAAGAACGGATGTAGAAAGCATCACCGAGAGCCAAAAGAAAAAAACATAGAACCTTCGCAAATAGGAACCCAATAATTTATTCATACGTTTAGTCCTTTCGATGTCGAATCTTGGATCGCATACGTCTTTTTTTTCGTCCAAGTTTGCGTCGACCTTTACCAGTCTTCTTCGTTCCCACACCAATCTCCTGATCTTCGTCATTAAAGTGAAATATAAAAAACCGCAATAAGCACCGCATTCGTGCTCGAAAAAGCGGTCTTATTATAACTAACATTATTATTTTACGATTATCCTGTAAAGAAACAAGGGGGGTTGACCTTCTTTTTCAATATAAACCCAACAGATTATTTAAACCATTCATCACCAATAACACGTCCTAACAGATAGAATTTTTGGTCGTTGTACCATAAAACGGTTTTTCCATCAAGCCGCGTCGTACTGGTATAGAACGATTGATTTGTGTTGCGATTAACAAACAGTTTCGGTTTTGCGAACCATATGGGCTGGTGCGCGTCCTTTTGATAACGGCCCGCTATTAAATAGAGAGGACCACGGTTCTGCCAGGGATTATCTTTCTTCTTGAAATCAAAGGTATTATGGATAAATCCAAAATAGTAACCACTCCCGGCCTCGTTCCCCTTCCAATCGTAAAGAGGACAGGGAGACATGGGATGTAGAAAAGGGGTACCTCCATCTTTATTCAATAGAATTTCCGGTTTCGTCCAATGTTCACCTTCATCGGCACTAACAGACCAGACAGGAGAACCTGTCCCGGACCGCATCATGGCAAATAAACGACCGTCTGGAAGTTTGACCAAAGACGCTTCTTCGCAATGAACGCCAATATTCAGGGCATCTTTATTCCCCATGAACCAGGAGGTCTTAAGATCTTTCGGCTCGGGATTGTCATCAATATTATCAAAACGAATGAACTCTGTTACTGTACGGTGTAAAGGATGAAATTGGGGGGCACAATATCGTGTTACACCAACCAAATATCGATTATCTCCTGCTAAACGAAGGGGTTTCTGCCAAACAACCCATTCTGATGGAATCGAAACGTCTGGAGCGTCATAACAGGAACGCGGCATGACAATCTGTTGAGATTTCGACCAGGTTTTACCATCATCGTCACTATAAATTCCAACCATAACTCCGGTATGCTGTCGATTGGTTGAGACTTTACCGGGAATAAATTGATCGAAAATAACGTAAATACGATCCGTGTGACTGACCATGGGAAATCCCCAACTGGCAATAGGAACGTCTTCCGACATGGTTTTCGGACCGGCTATGACCTTGGGTTCAGACCACGTCTTGCCTTTATCATCACTTCGGAAAAATGTCACGTGCTGATCCTGGGCCCCTTCACAGGTTGCCTGACAGGTCAGAGCAAACAAGGTCCCCTTGGAATTACTAAATACCTGAAAATGATCATTATAACAATCACCCAATATATCAGGTTCTACTTTGGGAATATAAACGATATAATCCGGTTTGGTAAATTGAACATCTTTCGAAAAATCCTTTTTCTGGGCCTTTCGACGATCCAAGGTACTTTTGATTCTCGCCTCATATTCTTTTTTCCATGCGCCAGGATCCGAATTCTGCTGCGCTGTTACGGATAATGTCCCTAACAGAAAAATCAATAAAAACAAAGTTATATAACGCATTGCTCCTCCTCAATTATAATTGTTACAAATCAACACCTTTATTGTTATTGATATAATAACAACGATGTATTTTTATAACGATGTATGATTTAAAGAACGATTCCGAAAACCTTCCAGAAACGCTGACGTACGGTCGTAAACCTTCAAAATGGACATCTCCCCTGTTTTAATCTGGAGATATGAACTATTACAATTCTCTGTTGTGTATCAGACTCCTCAAATTTACAACCGGTTAATATAATTTACCAAAAAATATAGTGTTACACAATAACAAGTCTAAAATAACAAGTCTAAAATAATTGTTTTTATTTTTGAAATACCATATCTTGCGTCATCAATATTTTTTTGATAAAATAAAAGTGTGGAATTTCAGATCCAATATTTTAATCATGGGTCTGATACAATAAAAATTTTGACGGGCTGTGTTTCTTCCCTGTTTGAGCATAAAAGTAAAAAATAAAACCAGATATAACTCTATTTAGATGATATTTAGACAATAGAAGGTACAATCTGAATTCAGTACAGAATACACCAGCTCCGATAGTGTTCATGGAAGTATTAACATGAAAGTATTAATTATGAAAAAATTATGTTTGTGTTTGTCTCTTTTGATATTGCTTTTAATCCCGATGGAGTTTATTATCGGCGCGGAATTGAACGAATCAATTAAGACAATATGGTTAACCAGAAAATCGAACGATCCCGATAAAGTGATGGTAAACTGGCTTTCATCACAATCAGGAGCTTCCGTTGTCTTGTTCGGGCAGACACCTCAATGTACACAACGGGCGGAAATGACAGGTGAACGGAAATTACATCATGTCGAAATAGACGTTCCCTGGCGTGACAGTACTTGTTATTATAAAGTTCAAACCGGTAATGAAATTTCATCTATCGCGAAATTCCAGACGTTTCCAACAAAAGTGCTAAAAGTTGCAATCGTTGGAAACTGGCATGCGAAGGCCGATTTACCGATAGATAAATTGGATCATCCCCATATCCTCATGACCGGCGGAGATAATATAACCGATACCTGGAACCTGGGAGGCATTGGTAATCGGGAAGATACAAAATCGTATGCCCGTCTTGTTGATCGCAATCGTGAACTGTTTCGTACAACTCCCTTTATGCCAGCACTTGGTAATCATGATCATGAATTTCGTCCCCGAGGAGAAAAACTCCCGCCAATTTCCTCCTACGATATTGATGCCAACTCGTTCTGTCATTTTTTCCCACTTCCCAATGAAGGATGGAAATGGCGATTTGATGTGCCCGATTTTTACCTCTGTTTTTTGACCTTGGATTTAAGTCATACATACGATGTCGGAACAACATGGCTTCCATGTCACGCGTTCGACATAAATTCCGTTCAATTCAAATGGTATCAGGAAATGATCGCCAGTCAGAAAAAAAATTCTTTTGTCGTTACAATTTATAACGAACAGAACAGTAAAGTTCGAACCATGAACAAGGGAATCTGGCATACCGAATTTAAAAAAGGAACAACGATCTGTATTACAGGTTTCGGTAGTTACTACGAACGTTCCGAAACAGATGGTATTACGTTTTACAACACCTCTATTTATGGAAAGGGGAGAAAGTTCAACGACCCAAAACAGGTCAAACTCGTTCCGGAAGACCATTATCTGCTCCTGACTCTTAACGCTGAAGAAAAAAAAATGACCGTTGCTGCTAAAAATTTTGACGGTCAAATCTTCGATCAAAAAGAATATCACCTTAAATAGAAAATTTATCTCCTGATACTCCATTTTGTGTTTTAAAAAACGATACAAAACTATCCGGAATAAAAATCATCCTGTCCAATCAAACCGGAAAATTGTTTTTGTCTTAAATTACAAAAGAGCGTCATGGAAATAACAGAGTAATTCATCGGCAGAAGCAATGGTAAATAATTGCGAATCGTATCGAAGACAAAACGAGAGTGAACCACTATAGGTCAACGCCAGAAGTGAAAGTGCCGTCCCACTCCTAATCGGAGGAGCGGCAATAATTGAATCGACAACGATTTCACCAATTCGAATTTTTCCTTCAGGTGTCCGTTCGAAAGAAGCTTTTTCAAGTATCTTCCCAAGATTCGAAAGGCATGCCGTTGCACGACATTGGTTCGAACGAAGAAAAAGCGACAAATTACTTCCAATAAATCGCGCGAGAAATTTACCGATCTTTAAAAAAAGATTCAAGGTATATTTCTGATCATGTTTCTTAATCGACTGCATTCTTCGCGCGACAATTTGTAAAAGTTGATCGGGCCGAACACGTTCTCGCGGTGTAACATCGACCATCACCATGGATACTACGTTGCCCGACGGCATTTTATAATGATTCGCGTTGCGTAAATTCATGGGAATAGCCATTCGAATAGCATGTTTTGAAGTACAATTATGTACCTTTTGCCAACGATCAATGGCAATAAAAAATGCTGTCATCAACAAATCATTAACGGTACAATTTTCACGTTTTGATCGTTCGATACAAGCAGAAGTCTCTTGGTCACTTAAATTCAATGTTCGAATAAAGGGGTATTCTTTAACAGGAATTTCATTGTAACTCGTTTTTGAACGAACTACGGGCTCAATACGACGCCATAAAAACCTGCGTGCTGTTCCGTCTGTATAAAAGATATTTTTTAAATAACTGGCAATGGACCAACCGAGTCGTCCCCGTTGCAAAAGAACGTTCGGGTCAAGTTCACGCCGCATACCTATATCGTTTATAGCATTTGTTTTAAGTGCAAGTTCAAGAAGAACGTCATAAATAAACTCCGTTTCGCCAACACCATCGCATACTGAATGATGAAGTTGTAACAGAACATCAGCGTCTTGACCACGTTCAATAAAATAAACGCGAAATCCAGCTTCCTTAAAAATATGTATCGGTTCAACATTCGGAAAACCACTTGCATTATAAACATCTGGCCTATAGGCGTCAAGACGGCGAAAATCAAGTGGTTTATCACTCGGAATCCAATAAAAATTTCCTCTTCTTCCTCGCTCAACACGACATGAAAAAAGTGGATGCCGCGCAGTTGCCGATTCAAACGCCTGCTGAAAAAGAAGAGGATCTGGTACATTTTGAAATCGAATTAAACATAATGTATCCATCGGGTACGCCACGGAATCGTCGACAAGCATATATTCTTCAAAAATCGTCATGGGTAATGGAAAAAGAGATTGTTGTTTTTCGTTCATAGATCTATAATCTGATTTATCAATCCTGTCTTTCATCCTCTTCTCCATACAGAATGTTCCAGTATAACACCTTAAATATTACATTCCTTTTACATATTGAAAAAAGTATCGACGATTCTTCCAAAATAATACATACATTCCCTTTATTTTATGAAATTTTTAATATGTTGTTATATTTTTCATTTTACGACACCATTTTCTTTCGATAAAATAGGTAATAAAGTAAACATTTACAGATTAAAGACATCCTGTTTTAATAACATGCAGAGACCTAAATATCCTGTGCGATTCACGAATTTCTTCCAATATATTATTTTTAAATATTCAAAAAAACAAGGAAGTGAAAAATTTTGTAGACCTGACTCCTATTATTGACGAAAATATAAATGCAGGTAAAATAAATTCGACTAGGTTGCTTTGTTTATAATGAATTTATATTCAAATTAGGTTATACAAATGCGTTTGTTAAATAAATATGTATGTAAACGTTGTGGAAGAGTGCACAGGACTTTTTTTAGATATAAACAGTTCTCCTGCTCTTTTTGTGATGACGACTGCCATCTTCCAGCAAAAAGTACATTTCCCAATTCCCAGTTATTTATATTTTTTCTGGCGTGCATTTTAACAGCGATTTTAATCTATATTCTGTTATTTTAATAATTCTGTTATGTTAATTTAATAAAATTTAATAAAATTGAGCCTGGACAGTTTCTGATGGAAACAGAGGTCCATCCACTCTTTCTTCTGATAATGTATGAAAACATTTTTATCTGTTTTCTAAAAGTTTTGAAAATCGCCATTATTTTTTATGCTTGACATTCCCTCTTCTTCTATTTATACTATACAGGAATTCTATACAGGAATTGTCAATGATAACAAAAACCAGGAGGAAACAAATGAATCGACGTGAATTTATTAATAAAACGGGGAAAACGACATTGGCATCTGGAGCAGGCCTGTTGATTTTAGCGAATTCGGGTTCCGCCAAAGGAACGCCGGCAAACGAAAAGGTTAATTTGGCTTTTTTAGGTTGTGGAGGACGAGGTACGGGGCTATTAACCGGTTTTCTGGACCGTCCGGATATCAATGTTGTTACCTGTTGCGATCCTAATTTATCTCGAATAAATACTGCGTTAAAAGTAGCCAATCAAAAAGGGCAGCAGCCCAAAAAAGAACAGGATTTCCGTAATGTACTGAATGACAAGTCGGTTGATGCCATTGTTAGTGCGACTCCGGACCATTGGCATGCGTTGATCACCATTCTGGCCTGTCAAGCAGGAAAAGATGTCTACATAGAGAAGCCTGCCAGTCACAGTCCCTGGGAAGGTAAAAAAATGGTGGAGGCGGCTCGAAAATACAAAAGAATCGTTCAGCTTGGAACTCAAAACAGAAGTGCGCCCTATAATATGTCCGCAAAAAAATATATAGAAGACGGAAAACTGGGAAAAATCCATTTTGTACGAATCTGTAATCAGAAATTATGGGAAAATGTGAAAATGGCACCAACACAACCCATCCCTCAAGATTTCGACTGGAATATATGGAGTGGACCGGCTCCAATTCATGACTATAGCCCTACCTATATATCCTATTGGCACCATTTTTGGGACTATTCATCCGGTGATATTATCAATGACGCCATTCATCAAATTGATCTTGCCCGTTGGCTGATTGGTAAAGAGTTTCCAAAATCGGTCTATTCGGTGGGAGGACGATTCAATAGCGAAGGTGCGGCACAAACTCCCGATACACAAACGGCAACTTTCGAATATGACGATATGATCGTTATTTTTGAATTAACACTCTATACCCCCTACATGTTGAAAATCGATCCGGAAGTACGCGATAATGACATGTATCCCTATTGGCCACAATGTGCCACAAAAATCGAAATTTATGGCGATAAAGGGTTAATGATTGTCGGACGACATGGAGGAGGCTGGGAAGTCTATGTCCGTCCAAAATCTCGACAGCCGGTAGTTAAAGACTCCTGCTTCGGACGTTTTCCCGACCCGGAACATAAAGAAAATTTCATCCAGTGTATTCGCTCCCGAGAACTCCCCAACGCCGATATCGAAAAAGGTTATCGAAGTACTTTATTACCTCAATACGCCACGATTAGTTATCGATTGGGAGGCACAAAGATTAATGTCAATACGGAAAATGGAGAAATCATCAACTGTCCTGAATCTGCCCCCTATTATAAACGGACCTATCGTGCCCCCTTCATCATCCCGGACGAAGTATAGTATTGTTTTTCAAGAGTATTGTTTTTCAAGTGATACGGATGTTATCTGCTTTTTTCCAAACATAACCCATTTAATGTCAAGGATGACAGTAATGCACGAACGAACAAAAAAATTCTGGATATTATTTATATTCCTGGTTTTGGGGCCTATATTGACACTTCTCCTGATTACGACTTTGATTTATCGTCGCACTGGAGGTACGGTCCGAAATCAGGAAGAACAGCTTGCGATCTTCATGAAACGCCCTGTCTCTATAGGTCAAATCAAGTTCAAAACACCTGGCCAAACCGATTATTTCGATGTTCGTTTAAAAAGCAAAGACAAACGGGAATCAATTTTCTTCTGTCCGGAATTATATACGTTTCAAAAATCTTCAACTCCAACTCAACAGGAGTTACTCGAATTATTTCCGGATCAGAAACGTTTTAAGCAAGATCAAATAGTAACAAAGCCCACCCCCCCCATTACCCAGTCCGATGAAAATATTCTGGCTGATCTGGAATCGTACAACAGATCTTTTCTCGATAATGTACCGGAAAATATTAGCAAGGTTTCCATCTGGAAGATTCCCCGACTGTATGTTCGATATTCGCGACTGGATGAATTTCGCGATTGGTTTTTTACCTGGATACAACGTCAGGAAACCGAACCGGATCGACTTGTCTTTTTCAAAATCGAGGAAATACAAATCATGTATAGCGACGCCGATTTCAACGAAATGACAAGGCATTCCGACCTAAAAGGTCCCAATGAAGTGAACAAGACAACAGACGATTGGCTAAAGAGAGGTATTGACACGTCTTTTGAGGCGACCCAGGGTTGGATCAGTCAATTTAACAGTCAATTGACTGCTGCCGTACTATCCGGTGTCAATGGAATGTTTCTGGATCAAAGAGGACACCGACAGCTTGATTTCAGTTTTCATTTTGCCGGTATCCCTTGTATCTATCCGATTAATTGCAGTATCGAATTTCAGGATAAAAATCTACAGGACACAAATTCCGAGGCGAAAACCCGATTAATCTTAAATACAAATAAAGGTTCGTTTCCTGCCTCCCTCATTTCTTGTTTCAGTACCTTTTTCTACCTGGCTGACCAAAAGAGTTGGTTTACCGGTCTGGCTATCGGTAATTTTACATTGGCTCAAAAGGATCTACCGGCAAAAACTATTTGGTATCTTGGCAATATTCATTTTTACAACAGTGAATTGACCCCTTTTGCCAATCGTTTCACACCAACTCGGGTCACAGGAACAATTATCGATCTCAAATTAGATCGAGCCATGATTAAAGATGGTGTCTTTAGTGCCATTGGTTCCATTTATCTCAACAAGGGAACGGTCGATAAATCTTTTTTTATAAAATTACAGGATCAATTTCATTTGCGTTTTGAACCCGGTAATACACTCTTGAATCGATTTGAAAATGATGCCGTTCCCTATGACGAATTCTTTTTCGAATTTCGAATGCTTCCTCAAGGAATAGAGATCAATTCCTCCTATCCAGATCGGGTTATCGCTTGTTTTCAGCAAAAAACGTCTCAACCTGAAAACACGTTCTTATATAGACTTTATTTGCCAGACAACGCAAATGACAGAATGGTTTACTACCCCAATTTATTAAAACTGTTCACCACTAAAGAGGGAACAACACCATATTGGTCTCAACACTATAAAGATGCCATCAATCATTTACCGGTCGAAAATATTCCCTTGGAAACAAATGACAATACTACAAACGGAGGTCTGATTCCACCTTTTTGAGAATATTTTTCATTCGATGATACAATTAAAAGCATTTTCGATATCGGTATTCCTCTTCTGTTGGATAAATTTAGCGGTGGTTTTTGATCTCCTGCAAACAGTATTTTATCACAATTCACGAATAGAGGTGTCCTTTATTATTCCAACAATATCAAATTTTATAAAAATTTTAGTTAAATTTCTACAAATTGAAACTTTTACTTGAAACCATCAAAAAATCAATTATAATATCATTATTATGCAGTCTTAAAATCAGATAATCGCTCCAGTCACAATTTAAGGTACGATGCAGAAAGAAAAACTATGAAAATCAATTCCATTTTATTCCTCGGAATCATCATGTTATTAATCTTGATTCCGGCCTTTACCGTACTCCATTCGGAGGAAAAGGTGGCCGGGTACCACTGACTATTTATCAGGTTCCCGTTTTTGGTTTAATGATGATTACGAAAAGAGATTCTTCGGACTACGAATTCATCAAGGAAATAAAGGAACTATTCTGGTCCGTAATATAAAAGTACTGGAACTCAATGAATAAATTATTATCAAGGAGATACTTAATGAAAAAGTATACATTATCACTTCTTCTGATTCTGGGATTGGTATTTCAAATTTACCTTCCCTTGATGTCAGGGGCCGAATCGAAAACAACTCAACAGATCAAGTCCCAAAAAGAATGTTTCGATATGATCGCCCCCTTTATCAACAAGGATACCGTTTTGATTGCACATGTCGACCTGGGACAGTTCAATTTCGATAAACTGGCGGAAGCGTTAAAAGTCCAGATCCGCGCAAATATGAAGTTCGCACAATTCGATACGAAATCGGCAAAAGCCACAGAAAAAGAATTCAATATCGTGTTGGATCGTTTAATCTCCACGGGAAAACCCGCTCTCAATTCCTTCTTTAAGAAAACCAATCTTAAAAATATTTTTGCCGTCGTCCCTGATATAAAACAGGTACAATACAGTTGTATCATTCTGCCACTGTCCGATAAAAACGAACAGCAGGTAAAGGCAATCGACGACCTCCTGACACAATTGGATCTACCCAATATCAAGTTTAAAGAGAATTATATTTTAATACCATTTGACCAGGACGTTATTGACGATGACGAATTGACTCTGGAAGATTTCTATTCCAAAACATTTAAGCCCGCTAAAAATATACAGTTGGAACAATCCTTTTTGAATCATCCCAATCAAACATTGTACATCGCTCTTTCCGCTTTTAATTTGGCACAATTTGTAAAAGAGAACAATAAAACCGATATGTTTGAACAGGCGAAAGATTTACCAATCAAAATTATTCCGGCCCTAACAATAATAAAAGAATCGTTTGATAATGTCGTCTTAACTTTAAATCTCAATACATTGGGAAGCTCGCTGGAAGTTGGATTTTCCGACCAGGAATCGGCCACAAAGATGCAAAAAGAACTGGTCACAATTCGAGAAGAACTGATTTCGTTCTGGATAAAAGAGCTCTCGACTCAAATGGAAAACGAAAATAATCCCCTCCTGACCTACCTCAATGCTTTTAATGTATTTCCATTTGTACAGGCCTATATTAATGGCGTGCTCAATACACAGATGCCCCAACTGGAAAAGAATAAAATTATTTTTATCAGTCAGTCTAATGAAATTCCAAATATAACAACCGTACCCATTATTGGAATATTGAGTGCCTTTCTTCTCCCTGTAGTTCAATCAAATTCAAATGCAGGAAGACATATACAATGTACCAATAATCTCAAAATAATTGCCTTGGCGATGTTTAAATACCATGACACGTATGGATATTTACCTCCTGCATATAAAGTCGACTCCTCCGGTAAACCACTTCATAGCTGGCGCGTTTTGATTCTTCCCTTTGTGGAACAGATGGATCTTTATAAAAAAATACGCCTGGACGAGCCGTGGGACAGTGAATGGAATTCACAATTTCATTCCCAAATGCCAGCCATCTATGGATGTGCAAAAACTAAAAAAGACTCGAAAAAGGGCCTGACACATTATTCAATTATCATCGGAAAAGAAACTCCTTTTTCAGGAGATAAAGGTGTTAGCTTCGCTGCCATTACCGATGGTACCAGTAATACCATAATGGTTCTAGAACGGGATAAAGCAGTCTGTTGGATGGATCCCAATCAGGAACTGTCGTACAATGAATTGCAAAAGTCTAATTTTCAGTTCTCTTGTACACTTCACAAAAATACTGGAATTGCAGCCTATTGCGATGGCTCTGTTCGCAATATATCTGCTGATATTGATCCGGAAGATTTCAAAAATGCCGTTAATAAAAATAATGGTAAATAAAAATACAAGGTGTAAACAGGTTTATATTGGAACCATGGATATACACGAATATTTTCCTGAAACTATAGTGTTTTACAATAACAATCCACTATAGTTATTTGAAATAAATATTTTATCATAATAAATTATTGATTATCAAATGTGATCCGTGAAAATCAGTGTTATCTATGGAATAAATTACAACTTTACGATATTCATAATAAATGATTTATTGAGGAAATCCATGATTTTATATTCATTCCATTTGAATTCTCCGGTTCTTGCTTGTGCAAGTCCGGCAACGACGGGCGGATTATTGAAGCCGAAGGCTACCGCCCATACCGGCTCCGGTATAAAAACAAATTTATACTGTTTGAAATTACTCCTCGTTTTTTTGACCGGAGTCTTTTTTCTTTCCGATACCATTTTGCTTCCAGCGGAAGGAATCAATATTCCCCAAGCCGAAAAACCGTTCTATACCATTGATACTTGGTCCGACATGGATCGGGGCAGTCATAGAGCACGAATCGAAGTGCCGAAAAAGGTGACAGGGGCAGCAGTTCAAGTCTATATTCCCTGGAGGCGTCGAGACAAAGATCCACAAAACAAACGTTTAATTCTCGTCGATGCCAAAACAGGGCAAACGGTGAAAAATCAGATCGCCGTCTCAATGAATCGTGAAGCGCTCCATTTCGTTTTTCAGCCAACAACACCGGGAGGACTCTATTATCTGTATTATCTGCCCCATACCATTCAAAACGGAAGTGGTGGATATTCGGGGAATTATCTTCCCCCATTAAAAGCCGATTCTCCCGATGCTCCAGATCCACAATGGTTAAAAACATCTTTCCTGACTCCGAAGGACATCACTTTATCGAACTGGAAAACACTTCCATCCGCAAAATTAATCGACCTTCAGGCACGTGGTGATTTCGAAAAATTTTATCCGATGGAAGTCGTCGCCAAACAATCGGAACGAGAAGTCTTTCTTCAAAAAAATTCGGCAGATACGCTCTTTTTCCCCGAAGATCGGACCCGACCTATTGTAATGACTTCCGACCTTCCTCTCTCCTGGATAGAAAAAGGACCATCTTCTTCCTTCTCCGGAACCGTACTTCAGAATGAATACTATGTATTCCAGATCGGTGTTTTCGCGGTACGAAAACCGTTTGAAAATATCACCATCTCCTATTCCGCATTAAAGACAGAAAATGGTGATATCATTCCGGCCAAGGCAATGACCTGTTTTAATCTCGGTGGAATTGATTCACGAGGAAACCCTTTCTCCAAACGACTCGATATTCCCGAAGGAAAAATTCAGGCTTTGTGGTTCGGTGTCGACGTTTCGCGTAACGCCACACCCGGTAATTACAAGGGAACTCTGACTATTTCCGGAAATAATCAGAAGGAAACAACATTCCAGATCGCGTTAACGGTCGAAAAAGGAATGCTCGAAGATCGGGGTGACAGTGAAATATGGCGTCATTCCCGACTTCGCTGGCTGAACTCAACTCTTGGTATCGACGACGATATTTTCGCCCCGTTTATTCCTCTAAAGGTTGAAAACAATTCGGTCTCCTGCATCGGTCGAACTGTCGAATTTTCTCAAACTGGTTTTCCTGCACAAATTATTTGCGGAGATAACTTGCTCCTTGCCCGGCCTGTCCAATTAACGTTACAGACGGAAAATGGAGCCCGGCAACCGCTGATATCCGATTCAAAAACACTCAACATTCAAAAAAAGACCGATAGTACCGTTTTATTTGAAACTGAAGGCATAAATGCCAATCTGCAATTCAGGAACAAGGTCAAAATGGAGTTTGATGGTCATGTTCATTTTCAGGTCGACTTGACGGCAGTGGCAGATACGAATGTAACCGATATTTCACTTGAACTCCCCTTCAAAAAAGAGGCCGTTCCCTATCTAATGGGATTAGGACAGCCGGGCGGAAAACGACCGACGGAAAAAACCTGGAAATGGGGAGGACCCATCTATAACGACAGTTTCTGGCTCGGTGACGTTCATGGAGGACTTCAATGTGAACTTCGTGGAGCTGGTTATTGTGGACCGATGGTCAATCTCTATTGGTCACTTGGCCAACTTCAGCCACCAAAATCATGGAACAACGATGGTAAAGGAGGCTGTACTTTAACAGAAATGACGAATACAGAAACTGTTCTTGTCTCCGTAAATTCGGGAGCGCGACTCTTAAAGAAGGGTGAAAATCTAACGTTTGAATTCGCGTTTTTAATAACTCCTGTTAAGCCATTGGATACGAAAAAACAGTTTTCCTCCCGATATTATCATTCACCCGAGAAACCGGAAGTCGGTAAAAAACTCGGAGCGAATATCATTAATATCCATCATGCCAATGAATTGAATCTTTACATTAACTATCCGTTCCTGACAGTACCTCGTCTTTCCCAATATATTGAAGAGGCGCATCGGGAGGGAATGAAGGTTAAATTATATTATACGGTTCGGGAATTGACGAATCATATAACGGAATGGGCCGCAATCCGTAGTCTTGGAACGGAAATTTTAGCCGATGGAAACGGCGGTGGATATCCTTGGTGTCGTGAACATTTTATCGACCATTATACGCCGAGCTGGTATGATCGTCTTCCGAACGGAGAAGTGTCGGCATCTGTGGTAACTAGTGGTGAATCACGTTGGTATAACTATTATATCGAGGGACTACAATGGATGATTAAAAATATGAAAATAGACGGCCTTTACCTCGATGATGTTACCTATGATCGTGATATTCTGAAAAGAATGCGTAAAGTCATGGAAAAGAATCGAAGTGGCTGTATGATTGATCTTCATTCGAATACCGGTTTTTCACGAGGTCCGGCCAATCAGTATATGGAGTTCTTCCCTTATATCGACAAGATTTGGTTCGGAGAAAGTTTCAATTATGATTCCGCTCCTGACTACTGGTTGACCGAAATTTCCGGTATTCCCTACGGTGTTATGGGGGAAATGCTACAGAATGGAGGAAACGCCTGGCGCGGTATGGTTTATGGTATGACTTCTCGTTTGCCTTGGACGGAAAATATTCTCGATCTCGTTCCACAGGTCTGGAAGGTTTGGAATGATGTTAATATTGCCGACTCGAAAATGATCGGATATTGGGAAAAGAACGCTCCAATAACAACAGATACGCCCGGCATTTTCGCCACGACCTATCTCTGTCAAGGAAAAGTTCTTCTCTCCATTGCTTCCTGGAATCCCAATCCAGTCAACGCCTCCCTAAAAATTGACTGGTCTGCACTCCATCTCGATTCGCAAAAGGCTAAAATTATCGCGCCTGCCATGCCAGGCCCAAATGATCCATGCCGACGAAATACCGATGGTACTCCCAAATACTCCTTCCAGTCGGGACAAACTTTTAAAGTCGGAGATACCATTCCCATGACTCCCGGACGCGGATGGCTGTTGATTATTTCCGAATAATGTGGGAGTAACCGTTCACGGATATAAAATGAAACCACAGATAACACTGTTTTTCACGGATAGTTTTTTGGCAAACAAACTTTTTTATGATAAAATTATTTATTATAATATTTAAAATGTTTAGCTTGTTATTGTAAAATATTGTATTTTACGGCAGACTATCTGTGTTTATCCGTGGTTCCTAAATCGTTCGTAAATGGTTACTAGTGGGATAACACCTCCTTCGGGAATCGTATACCACCTTGTCCGTAAACAGTTTACGCCATTAACAATTTACGCCATTAACAGTTTATGTTTTCAACAATTTATGTTTCATGCCCCTCTGTGGATATTGACCACAGGGGGTATGGTCAATGAAAGGAGAAGTACGGTCAAACATTCCGAGAATATAAATAATATCCATTCGGAGTATATACTCAATATACTTCAAGTCCCATCGTTATATTGTGTTAGAATATTCCTCTCAAATGTCAATAATGAATACCCAAACAACTGAAGTTGTATTAAAAAACAATCTCTCGCAGAAGACATAAAATTAAGGATTCCGTCATGTTGAATCAGATAAAGAAACGATAAAGGAATTATCATGTATATTACATTAAAAGAGTGGCTAAAAATGGAAAAAATGTACTGTCTTTATGAAGAACATTTTTTACTATATTGTTTATATATAGGTTGGCTGGTATTACAGGCTGTTATTGCATTTCTTGTTTTAATTGTTTTAGTGGTTCTTCTGTTCTTTATATCGTCTGTCTTTTGTATAATCTGCTTGTTAAGTTCCCTGTTTGGATATATTTCAGATATGATGAAACATCCATGGGCCAATATGTATTACCTGAATCCAAAATTGGAACAGAATAAACAGTTATACGAATTAGTCAATCGTATTTCGCGTAATATTAAGGGACCGAAAATTCATATAATTTATATTTCTAACGAGTTTAACGCCGCAGTAACCTCAAAATATACATTAACACCGTTCCGACGTAATGTACTTCTTTTAGGATATCCACTCCTTTGTTCGTTAAGTTTTCGAGGACTAACCGGTTGTCTGGGCCATGAAATTGGACATCTTTCCCATAATCATAACTCTTCTCTTGTCTTCATTTTTATGATACACTCTTTTTGTACAAATATCCATCTTGGAATTTTTTCCTTCGTCTTGTATCCCTGGTTGAAATATTGGCTTCTTGCTATTTCACGTACTATACTTCCCTTGTACCGCAAATATGAAATCGAAGCGGATCGCTATATTGTCGATACGCTCGGTAAAGAATACGCTATTGCATTTCAGGTGGAAATATTCTTAAAAAGTCATTTATTTCGTAAATACGGAGAAGAGTTATTTTATAAAATGCTCCAGGATGATTGGTCCGAATACGATATAGCATGTCAAATGCGTCACTATCTTCAAAATAATCTTCCTGAAGAACAAGCCATAAAAAAGTTGCAACGGGGAATACAGTCAATACCCAATATACTCGACGAACATCCTTCCTTTTCGGAACGTCTGAAATTGGCTGGCGATACAAATATAATGGACTATGCCCATTTTAACGCCGACGCGTTCGAGCAATTCATTCTTTTCAAGAACGAATTTTGCAATGATATAAATCAGTATTTTCATGTAATCCTTGCCCCAAACGCAGAATCAATACGCCAAAATAAAACAGAAGCAGATCAATGGTTGCAGAAACATCCTTTATCGGTTGAAATGAATCAAGACGAAATATACTATGCCTTGGAAGCATTGGGTTCTTCGGGACGTCCGGAGGAAAGAAACGCTTTTTTGGATAAATGTCTGTCCCTATTTCCCGATAACCCGGAATTACTCTGTAGAAAAGCGTTAATCATTGCCGATGACGATCCGGAGGAGGCTAAAAATATTTTGGAAAAATCTCTTTTAAAGGCTCCTACATTATATGCCTCCACCGCTAGTGATTTCCTGCTTCAGTACTATATGGATTCCGGGGAAATGGAAAAACTCAAAACATTTCTGAAAATAAGCGAAGAAGGTATAACAAATGTTATAAAATTTACCAGTGCCACTTTATCCGAAAAAGACACTCTTGACGCCTGGCCAATGACTCAAGAATTGCAGGATTCTTTTTGCGAACTATTCTTTAAATCGTATAAAATAATAAACCGCGCCTATTGCGTCCAACGTCATATCGATAAACAAACCTCTCTTTCCACCGTATTTATTGTACTTGAACTGAAATACTCTTTTTGGAGTTATATAGAAAATCCTGTCGATATGTGCAACAAGCTCAATCAGAATTGCGACTCTTTCCAATTTGAAATCTGCCCTACGAAGTTTTGCCGGTTATATTTGGATCCAATTCCAAATGCCTGCTTTTATGATCGAAACAATATAAAAAACTCAAACTGAAAATGAAACCAATATGATACGAAATCAAATGATATTGAACCAAAAATGTTGTCAATCGGCAGAATTTGATAGGAAGACAGTATCCGACAAGGATCTTGAAAAAACAATACAGTTGTTATTGCTCAACGGTATTCTTGAGGGAACAGCGTTGGGAGACAGTCTTGGTTTGCCTTTTGAAGGATTGTCGCACAAGTCGATTATTCGAGGTTTCCCTCTTTCACTGAAACAATCGTTTCTATTTGGCAGGGGCATGATCAGTGATGATACGGAACAGACGATTCTTGTGGCACAGGCATTAATAGTCGGTCGTCATGATAGTCGTCGATTTCTAAAAAGTTTTTCCAGGCGATATCGATATTGGTTTTTATGCCTTCCTGCCGGAATGGGTGGAGCATCTGCCCGTGCGGGCCTCAAATTACTGGCTGGTTTTTCACCACGACAAAGTGGTGTTTTTTCCGCCGGAAACGCTCCGGCTATGCGAAGTGCCATTATCGGTGCCTACTATTATGATCGTCCTGATCTGCGTAGCGAGTTTGTTCGAGTGGCAACTGAAATGACTCATACCGATCCAAAAGCACTCGTCGGTGCTATGGCCGTTTCAGAACTGGCGGCTCTGTCCGTCCGCCGAAAAATACAAGGGGAGTCTCTACGTCCGAATCCGGATTCACTCCTCGCTTTACTGACAGAAATTGCTCCAGACGATTTACAATGGCAGGAACTTCTTGCAACGTTTCGTTCGTCCCTCGAAAAAAAAGAGACTCCGTTGACTTTCGCCGAACGAATAGGCGCGAAAAAAGGCGTTAGCGGCTATGTCTACCAATCGGTTCCTATCGCCATTTATATTTGGTATTATAACTATTATTCTTCTCTTAAATCATTAATGACGGACGTTATTGCCTGTGGAGGCGATACCGATACCGTAGGAGCAATAACCGGGGCGCTCGCCGGAAGTGTCTCCCATCTGTCAAGAATGGAACTGTTGTATTTGTCAAGTCAGGCAAAATTGAATTTCCCAAATAATCTTTTTTCGGAAGAGTTATTTCTTGTATCCACGAATCGGCATTGTCGTAAATATCTGGATCATATTTGTGATTTTCCGTTCACAACCGGATATCTTGACAGACTATCAATTGCCCTAAACCATGCAAAATTTGAAGAAAAGACTTCAGTACCCTTCTATCATTTTCTCGCCTGTCCGTTTCGAAACCTCTTTTTTCTCCTAATGATTTTTATCCATCTTTTTTCACGTTTAAAATATGTCATATTGAATTTATTCGATCCAAGGAATATTTGCTATCAAAGGAAACTGAAAACCATGATTTGTGAAAAAAAAATACGTGATTTTGAAGAGATTATCTTTAATGACGACGATGCTCCGATTCAATATTCCAAAATTGAATTCAAATATAAGGAAGTGGAAAGTACACAGAAGCTACCTTGTTTGGAACTCTGGATGGTCGCTTCCAATGACTTGGGGACCATTCATCTTTGGTTTACGGGAGTAGAACGTATAACTCTGATCAATAAAACATTCGGAAATTTTGAATTTTTACTCGCTATTGAAGTAGAACCGGAGGAAGGTCTCTGGCAGAACACCCATTTTTATCATGTATACGACAGAATGAATATTGAAAATTTTGAATTCTTTTGTACCGATTTTGAATATTCTATCGAAAAATAAAAGTTAGATGTAAAGTATATTGGTAACCGTTCACGGATATAAAGTGAAACCACCGATAACACTGATTTTCACGGATAGTTTTTTGACAAACAAACTTTTTTATGATAAAATTATTTATGATAATAGATAAAAATGTTTCGTTTGTTATTGTAAAATATTGTATTTTACGACAGACTATCTCTGTTTATCCGTGATATCCGTGGTTCCAAAATCGTTCATGAATGGTTACGTATATTGAAATTAAAAAAAGGAAATTACTCCATGAAACATACATTGTTATTTCTATTGATATTGGTTTTTTTTGTTTTTAACGGACTGTCAGATCCAATACAAATTGATTTATTATTAGCGGAAGAAATATCTCCTCCGTGTATTACCATTAAGGCGGAAGAGGACGTCTATTCCGATCCACAAGCGAATAATGGGGCCGGACCACTCTGGTGCTTCGGTTCAACCTGTCTGGTTCGTTGCAATGACAAGGTTTTTATCTCGGATATGATTCGATTGGATGATTGTCACCCACTGAATAACTGTCGATGCCGTCTCCTTCGTAGGGATGCGAATGACTGGACACTCTATTGGTCGGACAACCACCGAACACGTGAACCATCTCCGTTGGCCATTGATCCACTTAAAAAACGTCTTTTCTTTTCGGCCAATCCGACTCTTGTTACGGACAAAAAAGCCTATAATGGTCCATCTCAACCAGAAATAATCGAGATTCCCATTGTCGATGATTTCAAGAATACCAACCCCAAAACGTTTCTCCCTAAATGGGAGGGAGAACCGCCTTTTTGTGAACATTCCTATCGAACTCTCGCGGCGGATGGGATCAATTGCGAACTAATCCTTTTTCAGAATATAGGTTATACCCATGCCGAATGGTCCTTTATGGACAGAAAAAATCAATGGTCCGCTTGTGGTAAAATTGTCTGGCCCATCGGTGAAGAATACGATGGAAAACCACCATTGAGGCTCTGTTATCCCTGTGCAGCTTTATCGGAACGATCCCTATATTTTCTGGGTGTTGGTGATATCGTCGAGCCGGTAAAATCCTGGCAACTCTATAAAAAAGAATTGACTGGCAGAACATGGGACTACGCTTTTCGTCGTCTATTTTACACCTATTGTCAAGATATAACAAATAAAAAATTCGATCCATGGTTGGAAATTTCCAATCGGGATGCAACTGCCGGTCATATATTCCCCTGTGATCTATGGATTGATGGCGGGAAGAACGCCCATATCCTCTGGTACGAACAGGCAATCGATACACGGTTAAGAGAAAAATTTTTTCCAAATGAAAAACAGACGATCGGTCTTTATTATGCCATTATTCGAGATGGAAAAATCCTCCATCGTACAGTCATCGACGAATATCACGAAGGTGATAATCGGGCACAGCCAGCCCGAGGCCGTTTTCATATAACGCCGAATGGCTCGCTTTATGTCGTCTATTATGCCTCCGGTATCGTAAAGGATGAAAAAAAACCGAATACGCCACAACGTTCCATTTCTGAAAATCGAATACTCAAAATTGGCCAAAACGGAACGGTTGGTCCCTATACCGTCATTCCATTTAAAAAACCGTTCGTCGATTTTTTTACCGCTTCCAATCGGGCGGGAAATGCACCTTCGGACATTATCGATTTCCTTGGTACCGTAGGCGAATCACAGGTAATTCGTTATGGTAGTATCATTATCAATAAAAACAATCCTTGAATAGAAACGAATAAAAATTTAGAGGGGATTGTAAACAATATCACAAATGTTTCATAAATTCCAGAAATCGTTACCAAGGAGCTCAACAATGATAATCAAAACAAATAATAAAGAAGATAATTTACCATCAATCGACCTGTCAGGTGATTTCGAATGTTTACCATACGATAATGGCCATTTGACATCTTCAGGACTTCAATCGTTAAAAGACTTTATTCATTTAAAACAACTTGATTTCGATAACTGTAATTTCAACAACTGTAATTTCGACAACTGTAATTTCGACTACGAAATAATACCGTTCATCGGGGAAATACTTCATCTGAAGATGTTATATCTCTCCAATCGTTCTATTTATCCGACGATGAAATCAAATATTTAATGCGATTACCGTTGGAGAATTTATCATTAAACGTTAATACCGGGCTGACGGATCGGACGGAGCCCGGAATTATTAAGGGAGATGAAGATTTTAATGGGACTGGATATTACAGATTGTCCCGGTGTAACGGAAGTCGAAATCATTCGATTTAAGAACGAACATCCGTTTTGTTCTATTATTATTGGTAACCGTTCACGGATATAAAGTGAAACCATGGATAACACTGATTTTCACGGATAATTTTTTGGCATACAAAATTTTTATGATAAAATTATTTATTATAATAGTTAAAATGTTTAGCTTGTTATTGTAAAATATTATATTTTACGGCAGACTATCTGTGTTTATCCGTGATATCCGTGGTTCCAAAATTGTTCGTGAATGGTTACTATTATTGTTTTATTATTATCGTTCTGTTATTATGTAGAGTATAACTTAAAATATACAAAAAAAAGCAATGGAAATATCATGAAAACAAATTACACACGAAGAAAATTTCTTCAAATTGGAACAACCACATTAACGACATTGGGAATGGGAACGGTTCCATTAATCACAACAATTCGGGGAGACGGTATTTCAAACGATTCCAACTGGACCAGAATTGACTCCGGGAAGCGGACCTGGAATCTCAGTATCTCCTTGAGCATGTATATGAAAGATCCCTCCCTGGCGGACGAATGGCAAAATGCGGGAATTACAGATCTGTGGCCTAGTATTTATCATCCGGGCATCTATACCTTTCCCTGGAATATATTGGACGAACAGAGTCGTAAACTAAAAGATAAAGGATTTCGGGTCCATTGGATTGGTTTACCACTCGGACATCCGAAATCGGTTATTCGTAAAGATGGTAAAATAATTAATGCCGATGACCATGGTGGATTACCTAGTGGTTATGGTAAACCGGCCATTCATTTTTCCGGAAAAGAAAATTGGGGCGTCTCTCTTCATTCACCAATGGACAAAATAAACGCAAAATTCATGCGGGAAATAGAAGCACATTACGGTGCCTGTGATCTTTTTCTGGATGATGATTTCCGTCTGGAAGCGAATCCCTATGGGCTCGGCGGATGTATCTGTCCGGAATGTAAAGCGGAATTCCTAAAATACAGCGGTCTTCCGGAATCACGTTGGGAAGAAGTCCTGAATGATTTGAAACAAAATCGATTCACACCATTACTGCGATATTGGGTCGATTTCTTGTGTAATAAATTGACCGATTGTTTTCGACTAATGCAAAAGGCGGCTCCTAAAATCGATCTGGGTATTATGATCATGTATCTCGGCATGGAACGAGCCGGAATTCGACTGGATGACTATCGTAACACATTGTTTCGTGTCGGTGAAATGATGTTCGGCGATAATATGTTCGATCAACTGAAATACAAAATGGACGAACTTTACAGTGTATTGATTCATCGTCGCTTCGCAGCTCCGGGGCGGGCTTTCAGTGAAACGACCATGTATCCGGCCAAAACATTGGCACTCTCAAAAGAAAACATGGCGGCCAAACTAACAATATCAACGATTACAGATGTACGTAATACGATATTCATGACAGGGGATGCTCCAATTCCTGCGGAATACTGGCGTTATTTTAAGGATCGAATCGGACATGAATCCCGGATACACGAACAGACAGCCGGGGCCAAACCGGTCGGACCGTTTAAACATTATTGGGGCATTGACGGACGTTATTTGACTACCAAGGGCCCCTATTCACTCTTTTTGGCAACAGGTGTTCCTTTTGAAGTCTGTAATCAACTTCCAAAGGATGGTTGGACTTTTTTGGGAGATGAAGACGCCGATGCGATAGATCGTGGTGATCTTCTATCGCCCGGTTCTGTCTGCCTGGCACGAAAAACGTCTCCTTCAAAACGATATCAGAAACTGAATGAAGAAATGGAAGATCTCTTCCGTTTTCGGAAACCACTTCTTCCTTCCTTTCAAGAAAAAGGAATACCCTATATTGAAGAAGAAACACCGGTTGTTCTCGCTTGGTATCCGGAACGAGGAAAAGTGATTCTCTGGAACGTGGAAAAAGTAGAGAAATTATTCCATTTGCGTATAGGAACAACGGTAAAGCCCGTTAAGGCAGGACCACTTCAATCGGTTCTCGTTTCACTCAATTGATATAATGCCGGAAATAAAATTTACACCTGGTAATCTGATACTTTCCTTGATTTTCTTTCTCTAAAACCCCCAGGGATTTGTAACACTTAAAAACAGGAGTTGACTGGAACACGGACGTCTCGTCCATACTGTCGGGAAAACAGGTGTCTCGCCTGTTTTATTCCCCTGAATGAACTCCTAAATGAAAGTGTTGTCTACCCCCAGGGATTTCGGCAGATAAAAATATCTGCCCTCCCGAAGATTCTTCCTCTTCCATTGAAATCTCCTTGAAAAACATGCACTATGAAAAACGATAACAGCCTGTTTCATACGTATAATAAATGTAGCAAATTTCAAAAGAAATGAAATTTATACACCACCTTCCGGAACTTCACTAAAAAATATTTCTGAAAAAAAGAAGGGTTCCATTTCATTTTATGGTTAAAATGTTATATTATTTTATGTAGAGTGGATTTTTCCGGGATATCACGTACTTTTTACGTACTCGGGAAAATCATTTACAGGTATATCACAAGATTCTAAATCGACTTTTTATCTGATGGAACAAAACAGACGGAAACGTTTGTAGATTAAGTTGTGTGATCCGGTCGAAGATGAACAGAAATAAATTGGGAGGAATATAATGTTTTTAAATACGCGCGCGAGTGGTGTTCTTTTACCGCTATTTTCATTGCCCGGAATAAAATACGTTGGTTCCTTGGGTAGGCCGGCACGTCGTTTTCTCGATTTTCTGGTTTCCTCGGGACAGAGTTGGTGGCAAATGCTTCCGATCAATCCGATCGATTTCGTCAATTCTCCCTATTCCAGTTTTTCTGCCTTTGCCGGTGAACCTCTTTATATCGATCTGGAAGATCTGGTTCAACAGGATCTTCTGGAT
Organism: uncultured Planctomycetaceae bacterium; assembly: GCA_964442735.1. Taxonomy (GTDB): domain Bacteria; phylum Planctomycetota; class Planctomycetia; order Pirellulales; family Thermoguttaceae; genus JAUNBG01. Next base: position 46,213 of record CAYUAP010000011.1, read on the forward strand.
ACAGAAGATCTCCTTGGTTTCGAAAACGTGGAGAATACAGATCGGGCCGACTATGCATCCGCCCGAAGAATACGAAGCGGTCTATATCGAAAAGCGTTTGAACGATTCCAAACAGGTCGTGGAGGAGATAAATATCGTGTTGTGCTGGACGCATTTCGACAGGATAATCGTAAATGGCTGTCGGATTATATCCTGTTTTACGCTTTATCCAATATGTTTCAAACACCATCGTGGTATGAATGGCCCAAGGAATTTCGATACTACAACGATTTGGTTTCCGATGTTGACGGCCAGTGGTCCGACCGTATTCTCTCAAATTCGGCTCTTCGTCAACAAATCGACTATGCCGAATTCAAACAGCTTCTCTTCGATGTCCAATGGCGTGAATTCAAGCAGGAATGTAATCAGCATGGAATCAGTCTTTTGGGAGACGTTCCTATTTATGTGGGCCATTCCAGTGCGGATACCTGGGCACATCATTCGCTCTTTCAGATGGATCGAGACGGTCAGGTGGAACGTGTGGCTGGCGTTCCCGGCGGTGATAATTTCGGAGATAAAGGTCAATGTTGGAATTCTCCTCTTTATAATTGGCAACGTCACGAAGCCACAGGCTTCTCTTGGTGGATTGATCGTATGGTTCAAACACTAAAACGATTCGATGCCGTTCGTCTCGACCATTTTATCGGATTCTATAACTATTACAGTTTTTCAGCTACTGGGATAGACGATTCCCAAGAGCGTTCTAATGTTCAAGACCCAAATTATGAATTGGGGTGGGCTCCCGGACCACAAAAGGCTTTTTTTGACGCCATCTTTTCCGTTCTTCCCTCCCAGTCGTTTCTGGCGGAAGATTTAGGTGTCATGAATTCCGGTGTCCACCAATTACGTGATCATTATCGACTTCCCGGAATGGAGGTCCTTCAGTTTTCCGCCGACTGGTTTCATACGAACGATCCCACCTGGAGCTGGCCAACAAACGCTGTCGTCTGTACCGGGACACATGATACCCAGCCAATTTTGGCCTGGCTTGCCGATATCGAGAAAAAAGGCCCTGCAAACCAGGGACTGACTTTCAATACGATCTGGAAGGATCTTCTCAAATATCAGAAGGAAAATGAAAAATTTATTTCTGATGATACCCTTCAAACGGAACGGTATTCCCAAATGGTTGACGGCTGGTATTATTCCGTCGTCGAATCACAAGAAATTCAAAATGTACCTAACGATACTTGTCCGGTATGTACAAAAATACGTCCTGAAATTAAAGCGTTAAAAAACGCCATCCTGCGCTGTGTACTTAATTCACGTGGCAATGTCGCTCTTCTCCCTATGCAGGATATTTTAGGGGGCGGTGAAGAAATGCGAATCAATTATCCCGGAAGTCCTAGTGGTAATTGGAGTTGGCGTCTGACGGAACCTGAACTGAATGATTCACTCGCGAAGGAATTATTGCAATTAACACAGGAGTCCAATCGATTGACTCGTTAATGACAGTACTGTTTTCATCTGTAACATGACAGGATATTTGTTATAAATAAATATAAACAATACTATTTTCAACAACCATTCACGAACGATTTTAGAACCACAGATAAACACAGGTAGTCTGTCGTAAAATACAATATTTTACAATAACAAACTAAACATTTTTATCTATTATAATAAATGATTTTATCATAAAAAAGTTTATTTGCCAAAATACTATCCGTGAAAATCAGTGTTATCCGTTGTTTCACTTGATATCCGTGAACGGTTACGATAAAAGATATGGTGTTGGTATTGAAAAAGGCATATTGAAAAAACATTTTTACGATATTGCCCCATCGTTTTAGAAAAGTTCTTGACCGAATGATAAAAGTCATTGGCTCAAAAAAGATGTAACAGTTCTTGATTCTTTACTTCAAGAGGTGTTATCCTATAAATTCCTTGAAGAGTTTTATACGAATTATAGTAAAGAAGAATAATAAAGGAAATATAAATGCAAAAGAAAATTTCTATTGGAGACAATCTGTCGCAACTCGTATTATCATTAAAATTTTGTCTATTATTTTTTATATCGGGAATACTCGTTGCGCAGGAACAGTCTGGAACAAATCTTGCCCTCGGTCGAAAATACATGCTATCGCCCAATCCCAACTATCATCTCTGTACCGACAAAGAAGATAACCTTCAGTTAACAGACGGCAAAACGACTAAAGACTATTTCTGGACACAAAAAGGAACGGTTGGCTGGAATGGTACCGCATTTGTTGATATTCTAATTGATTTGGAAAAGATATCCCCAGTTGATAAAATATCATTGACATCCGCCGCAGGACGGGCCGATGTTCAATGGCCACTTTTTATTCATCTATTTGTCAGTAATAATGGTAAAGAATATTACAAGGTTGGCGATATTCTCTCCCAGGATTTGCGCCGAAACGGGCCCGTAGACAACAAGAACTATTCCATTCGAAAATTTACCAGTGATTCCCTGTCCCTTCGTTGTCGTTATGTTCGTCTATTGATCAAAACATCCGGTCAATTTTTCTTTACGGATGAAATAGAAATTCTTCGCGGCTCCGATTCACAAACGGAAAAACCACTCTCCGGACGTATTATTGCATCCGCCTCAAATGATATTTCCATAAATAAAGAAGATTTTCGATTCGGTTGTAATATTGCTCAACGTTATGATATAGACTGTGACAATCTTCGGAAATTAATCGAAAAATCATGGGAAGACAAGATCATCAAAACAGCGGAAAAGAAAACGCTCCTTGATAAACTCCAAAAAATGTACGATGAATACACCGTTGTACAAATTCCCGATACAAAAGAATTTAAAGCAATCCTGCCTCTAAACGAAAAGCATGCCGCACTTCTGGCATTGCAATCGGAATTGTGGCGTAAAATCGATTCCCAACCGCTTTTACTCCGCCGGGTCAACTGTTGGGAATCTGGAACTCTAATTGGTCTGCCGCCCGTGGAAAAACAATATGGTCCCTTGGACCTTCTCCATGGAGAAGATCGGTTTATTGCATTGAATCTTTATAATACGACAGACGCTCCCATGAAGATTCAACTGAACATGTCCGGAAATACCAATGGAATCTCCGTCTATAAAATACAATGGACCGATACCGCCTTTCTTGTTCCCGTTGCCTCCGCTTTTATAAAACTGGATGAAACCACCGGAAAAAGGGAACTCGAACTATTACCGGGTATTGTTCAACAGGTTTGTTTCGTCGTTGATTCCCGCAATGTACCGCATGGTGATTATCACCTGGATATCTCCTGTCATTCCGCTACTGGTAATGAAAAGCTCAATAGTATTTCCATTCCCTATAAAATATGGCCCATTGATTATCCAAAAACGCAAACATTCATGACCGGAGGCTGGGATTATACCAATGGTCAAGGTTCTCTAGGTGTTAATGTAAAAAATATGGCACGATTTCTACAGTTGTGTAAAGAATTTCGTGTTAATGCCCCCTGGGCCCAAAATAGCGTTCTACTATCCTGTTTTTTTAACGAAAAGAGCCATGAAATTACTGTTGACACCAAACCCATGGAAGAATGGCTAACCAAATGGCCGAACGCTAAAGAGTATTATATATTTCTGAATGCGCCCCGAACATTTGGTGATCAGCCGATGGGTACACCCGAATTTGACGCCCACGTCGCCCAATGGGCCCAATTCTGGGAACAATGGCTTTTAGATCACAAGTTTAATCCCAATCATTTTCATCTTCTCGTTCAGGACGAGCCCGGAGATGGTACTTCCGAACGAGTCGAAGTCATTACGGCCTGGTCCAAGGCCATACGTAAAGCGGTCAAGGGATTTACGATCTGGGAAGATCCAATTTATTCCAAACCGAACGAATTACCAGACGAATTACAAAATGTTTCGGAAATACTCTGTCCGAATCGTGTTCAATGGTATCAAAATAAAGAAGTGTTCGAGAAGTATTATCTTCCCTTAAAGGCAAAAGGAAAACGTCTCCAATTCTATTCCTGTTCCGGTCCTTCGCGTCTGTTGGACTGCTATTACTATTATCTGCTTCAGGCTTGGGATTCGTTTCGAATCGGATCCAATGCATCCTTCTTCTGGGCACTCGGAGATGCCGGTGGAAATAATTGGAATGAATATGCCATTGCACGGACAACATATTCCCCTATGTTTTTCGATATCGATAACGCAACCATTATCCCCGGACGTGAATTATGGGCCATAAAAACAGGAGTCCAGGATTATGAAACTCTACTACTTCTTCAAAAGTGTATAGAAAAAGTTCGAAAAGATCCAAACAGAAAAAATCAGACGAAAAAAGCGGAAATGGTATTAAACATGGGAGTCGAGGAAGTCTTAAAAAATTGTACTAAAGATTCATTTCGTGATTTAACTCCTAATTCGGATCGTGATGTCTCCGAAAATGTCCGTCATCAAATTATCGAACAGATTTATGAATTGGAAATAAAATAACCCTTAAAATTTAGATATCGTATTATGGAAAACAAAACAGAATCACGTAGAACGTTTATAAAAATGTTGGGATTGTTCTCGACTGGAGCATTACTTCCCGAGACAACCGGCCTTGCAAAAACAACTCCCTGGAAAATTGCCATTCATTGGGATACTACGAATAAATCGTTAGGTAGCCATGGCCTTGAAACTGCCTTTTATGGTTTACCCAATATTGAGATCGTTGCCCATATTGACGCCAATAGTAAAGATATTGAGAAAAGAATGGAGATCACACATGCGAAACGACATTATTCGACTCTTGACGCAATGTTCAAGGAAGTCATTCCGGATATTATCGTCTTAACATCCCGGCATCCAAATGATCATTTGAATCAAATACGCCAGGCAGCGGAAAAAGGGTGCCATCTCTATTGTGAAAAACCGTTAGTTGCTTCGTTACAGGACGCGGACAAAATCGTTGAAATTGTCAAAAAACATCATATCAAATTAACCGTAGCGCATCCACGTCGATATGATTTGGGATATATTACCATGAAAAGACTCCTGGAGTCAGGTAAAATTGGAACACCAATGACAATACAAGGATGGTCGAAAAACGATCATCGCGGAGGGGGCGAGGATATGCTCGTACTCGGATCGCATATTTTCGATCTCTTTATCTATCTGTTCGGAGTTCCATTATCTGTATCCAGTGAAGTTTATATCCAGGACAAACCTTTTACCAATCAGCCTTTAACCAAAACAGTAGAACCGATAGGACCAACAGCGGGAGACGACATTTTTGCGACCTTCCGATTTAAAAATGGTGTTCATGGAATCTACGAGAGCCGCAGTAAAATCTATAGTAAAGGTGATTATCCCATGGGAATAGGTGTTATGGGGAGCAAGGGAATGTTGTCAATGCATTTTTCCGACGCGAAACCGGATCGTCAACCACTTCGATTTGACAGTCTACCGTCTGCATCCCGAGACAATCATTTTTCAGAAGAGATCGAATTAAAAGAAGACCGTATTATTCCGGGTGCGGTTCCAATTATGGAGTCCTTTAAGGACAAAAAGAGCATTGTTCTTGGCCCGGTTTTCGCCACTGCAAGACGTTATGCTGTTTTAGACCTCATGCAGGCCATCGAAGAAGATCGACAACCAATTTGTAATGTGTTTGACGCACAAACCGTCATGGAAATGATCTATGGTGTCTATGCATCCCATCTTCAGAATAAACCTGTTTTATTCCCTTTAACCGATCGAAAACATCCGTTGGAAAAATTTTTACAACGATAAACAAACCAATAAAGACAATACAATAAAACCAAAAGACGAGATTTTATAAAAGGAATAGCCGCGTTAGTAGTTACAATCCCAATGTATCTTCCTTGAAAGGTTTTTGGTACCTGTGATCGAATTAATATTACATTGATTGACGCAGGAATTAGGGACGAACTTCTTGCGATTGCCTTTGGAAAAGATCAGCGATCAATAATTCTTTTTACCGCCGATCCTATCCCCAAAATGATGATGGTTCGTGAATATCGTGAATTCTATAAACTTCCACAAATTTAGAAAATTATGGATAATAACCGAAAACACGTAATAAAATGAAATGCTCTCTTGTAAAAAATGGAAATGGGATATAAAATAGTATTAGTTAAAAAGGCTTTAGAGAGCCAAATTATACGAAAGTCAGGAATCGATCATGTTTTTTGATATGGACACACAAAGAATTCAATATATCAAACGCTATGATATGTGTTTGGATTTCACCAAAACGATATTATCGCCTCCGATATTGCCTCCCGAGTACTTTTGGATATCGTGGACGCCGCAATTGACAGACGTTCACGCGCGAATACAGTATCTGGGATTTCGTGATGAATTGGACGCCCTTGTTTTTCCGTCATTTCGACGATACGATTCCTGTCTTTGTCTAGCCCATCAGATCATTGACAGTCCCGATTTTTTACCACAAGCTGCCTGGATTATAGGAAAAAAATTGGAAGACAATCAAGGGGTCTATTGTGCGGCGGTACAAACATCGCTGTTGGTAAATAGAAGGGGACAAATTCACAATATTGCGGTTCTTCCCGAGTATCGTGGACAGGGTCTCGGAAAAGCACTCCTGTTAAAATCACTGGCGGGTTTCAAACAGGTTGGTTGTCAATCCGTCGTTCTGGAAGCCACAGCGGAAAACATACCCGCCATGTGTCTGTATAAAAATACAGGTTTTTATGTTGTGAAAACAACTTTTAAAGAAACATTCCTTTTATAGTAATTTTAAAGAACGTAGTGAACACAAATAATAAAATCTACCAATTCGATAATGGTCTGGTTCTTCTCGCGGAGGAAATGCCATGGGTTGAATCCATTTCGTTTTCATTTCGGGTACCATCGGGCGTTATTTATGATCCCCCGGAACGTCTCGGTCTGGCGGCAATGACTTCGGAGTATCTCTCCCGAGGAGCCGGTTCCCGTGATAATCAAGCCTTTTTACGTGCACTGGAAAATCTCGGAGTCGAAACTTCTGATGGTATTTATCAATCCAGTTCTATTTTTTCCGCATCTCTCGTTGCCGATAAAATCGAGCCGGCCTTGGAACTCTATGCCGACATGATTCTTCGTCCCCGTTTCGAGACAGGGGAATTGGAAACTTCCCGACAAACTATTTTACAGGAATTCCTCTCTCTGGAAGACGAACCTTCGCGTAAAATGAAAATCGAACTGAAGCGTCTGTCTTTTCCCGATCCTTGGAATCGCTTTATTTATGGTACATCTCAAGGGGTGGAAAATATCACACGTCCCGATATTAAAGAATTTTACGATGACTATTATCGGCCCAACGGAGCCATTTTGGGGGTTGCAGGACACCTCAACTGGGATTCCTTGCGTTTTCAGGTCGAAAAACTCTTTTCCTCCTGGAAATGTAAAGACAGAAAAGAAATACAGACAACGGAAGGAACAACCTATCAATCCTATATTAATACAGAATCTGCCCAGACATATATTGGCCTCTCCTGGCCTTCTCTGCCCGTTCCCCACCCGGATTACCTTCTGTCAGCCTGTGCTATTTCCGCGCTCAGTGGTGGAATGACCGGTCGTCTTTTTACGGAAGTTCGTGAAAAACGAGGACTATGTTATTCTGTTAGTTGTGCCTCCCATTCCAATAAAAAATTGGGTCGTATCAATTGTTTTTGTGGGACTCGAACCAATCGGGCACAGGAGTCCCTGGACGTTATTCTATCAGAAATCGATAATTTATATAAAAATGGTATTACAGAACGCGAATTAGAGTTAATTAAAACGCGTAATCAATGTGCCTTGGTTATACAACAGGAATCGACCGCCGGAATTGCTGACAATATTGTCGGTGACTGGTATTTATTCCATCGAATCCGTACCTTGGAGGAACTGCAGAATCGAATATCTTCACTAACGTGTAACCAAATCAATGACTATCTGACAAGTCATCCGGCAGGACCTTTACGATTGGTTACTCTGGGACCAACTCCCTTGAAAATAGACCCCTCTCTTTTGGGATAAAATTCCCCCCAATAGACAATAAAACCAATAGACAACAAAACCAATGGACAATAAAACTAATAGACAATAAAACTAATAGACAATAAAACTAATAGACAATAAAACTAATAGACAATA
>CAYUAP010000011.1:54431-64097 GCA_964442735.1 uncultured Planctomycetaceae bacterium
GACAATAAAACTAATAGACAATAAAACTAATAGACAATAAAACTAATAGACAATAAAACCAATAGACAATAAAACCAATAGATAATAAAACTAATAGATAATAAAACCAATAGACAATAAAACCAATAGACAATAAAACCAATAGACAATAAAACCAATAGACAATAAAACCAATATCAGGTATATTATATGGTCGGAACACGAGAACATTCCGGTTATTTTAAATACCTGTAATAATACCTATATTATATATTATTTATATACAGTCACACTTGATAACCCCATACATGAAGGAATAATAAATTGAATAACGATACTGATACATCCGCCACTCCCATTGATTGGAGTACATTTAAGGCTTTTATTGATAATGCCCATGTGATTCTTCTGATGTCCCATATCCGTCCAGATGGAGATGCCATTGGAAGTCAAATTGCGTTCGCTCGTGCACTAACCGATTATGGTAAAAAAGTAATCTTAATCAATGCAGATCCGGTCCCTCCCAACCTGCAATTTCTTGATCCCGACCGGCTAATTCACCCTCTAACCGAACTAACGAACGAACAAAAAAAGGAAATGGAGCAGGCAGATCTTCTTGTCTCTCTTGATACAAGTTCCTGGGCACAGTTAGGGGCCATGGGAGAAATAATTAAACAAACATCCGCGCCAAAACTCGTTCTTGATCATCATATAAAGGGAGACGATATTGGAGCCGTTTGTTATGTAGATCCATCAGCAGAGGCGGCAGGGGTCATTGTTGTTCAGGCCATTGAAGCCCTTGGTCTCCCCATGAAAAAGGAATATGCTTTTCCGTTATTTGTGTCTATTGCTTCCGATACCGGCTGGTTCCGTTTTAATTCCGTAACTGCTAAAACCTATCGGTTAATTGCTGACTTGACGGATATTGGAATTCGTCCGAACGAAGTCTATCGTATTATTTATGAACAAGAGTCATTCAGTCGAATGAAGCTAATCGGCCTGGCGCTTGTAAAAGCGGAACAATTCCTGAATAACAAGGGAATAATAACCTCCTTGAGTATCAAGGATTTCGATACTACAGGTGCACTTCCTTCCGATAGTGAAGATATTATCAATCAAACACTAAAAACGGATGGAACACTTGTGGCCGTTATCATGGTCGAACAACGATCCGGAGGTTATAAATTGAGTTTTCGAAGTCGGTGTAATCTTGACTGTAGTCTTTTAGCCGCTAAATTCGGTGGAGGGGGCCATAAAAAGGCGGCAGGCGCTTTTATCAATCTCCCCTACGAAGTGGGTCGGGAAAAAATACTGGCCGAGGTAATTGCTATGATGAAGGATTGCGGATACTAAAATAATGGTTTGAATTCCGGCTATTCTTCAGAACAATACTTGATTGTATGAATGATTAATAATTCAACAGGAGAAAAAACATGAAGAACAAAAAAAAGATGACGATAATGTTTATCGTTCTGACCCTAATGTGTTTTTATGGTATGGAATTATCTAATGCCCAGCAATGTAAATTGACCATTTCATGCCCTCAAACTGTTTTAAAGCCAAACAAGGAGCAAAAAGTCTATATTAAAATTGGTGTTACAGGATTTAAAAAAGAAGGAAAAATCGATAGAACACCTTTAAATATAGCTCTTGTCCTTGATCGTTCCGGTTCCATGTCGGGAGATAAATTGGAACAGGCCAAAAAGGCGGCTTTAACCGCAGTGGAAGAAATGAATTCACAGGATTATCTTTCATTGGTCACCTATTCTTCGGAGTCAACCGTTGATGTTCCTGCCCAAAAGCTGGAAGAGAAGGAAGCCTTTTTGTCCAGAATCAAAAAGATCGAGGCCAATGGTTCTACGGCTCTTTATGACGGTACGCAACAGGGATCTAAAGAAGTCGAAAAAAATTTATCCAAAAAGAGTGTAAATCGGGTCATTTTATTGAGTGATGGACTAGCCAACGTGGGACCAAACTCCATATCGGATCTGGCAGAATTGGGCAAAAAACTTGGTAATAAAGGAATTTCCGTTACTACATTTGGATTGGGGGAAGGTTATAATGAAGATTTAATGCTACAATTAGCCTCCAATAGTGACGGAAATCACGTTTTTATTACCAAGGCCAAAAATATGACCGATGTTTTTAGTGAAGAATTTCGATACGCTTCCTTGATTGTAGCCCAGGAGATCAGTGGTAAACTGACTCTTTCGAACGAGGTGGAACTGATACGTTCACTTAATAAAGACGTGGAAGAGAAAGGACAGTCGATCCTTTTTGGTTGGAATCAGGTTTATTCGGCCAAGGAACGATATTTTATTCTTGAAGTTTCGATTCCTCCGCAAAAGAACGGTACGGAAATGACTCTTGGAAAAATCAAACTCTCCTACATGAATCAGGAAACGAAAATAACAGACGAATTGAGCGCAATACTTAAAGTTAAATTCAATTCATCGGAATCTGCGCAAAAAAATTCTATCGACAAGAAGATTATGGAGGATTGTATTATTCAGGTTGCCAATCTTGAAAACGAACGTGCAACCAAGATGCGGGATGCCGGAAATGTCACAGAGGCTCGTTCCATACTGAATTCCAATGTCCAGTATTTGAACTCGAATTCAGATATATTGAAAGGTTCCAAACGTCTGGACGAAGCCGCCAGTCTTAATTCCATTCAGATGGATCAAATTGAAAACGATCAAGAATGGAGTAAAAGCAGAAAAGGAATGCGAGCCTGGCAGGGAACCAATCGAAACCAGGGATTTGGTGGAGTTCCTGTCAAATAAATTGTTCAGATGTAATCACTATCAGAAATCGTCACCATTCACAAATATAAAATGAAACTACGGATATAAAGTGAAACTACGGATATAAAGTGAAACTACAGATAACACTGATTTTCACGGATAGTTTTTTGGCAAACAAACTTTTTTATGATAAAATTATTTATTATCATAGATAAAAATGTTTCGTTTGTTATTGTAAAATATTATATTTTACGGCAGACTATCTCTGTTTATCCGTGATATCCGTGGTTCCAAAATCGTTCGTGAATGGTTACCAGAAATTAATACCAATATTAGGAACTGCCATGAAACGTTTCTCTTTTTACCTTGTTTTTAGTTTTGTCTTTATTTTAGGATCGACTCTTTTTGCGCAACAGAGCAAATATGGTCCCGGGACAAACGAAGAATTTCGCGGTCCTGTCGGTCTGCAACTTTACAGTATCCGTCACCTGTTCCAGCCAAATCTCAATAGAGGAATGGAGCAAACCCGGAGTTGGGGATTTAAATACGTTGAAGTAACGACCAGTGTTCGAAAAGCACTTCCGCCGGAAGAGTTACTTCCCCTCTTCGATAAATATGGACTAAAAGGTCCCATCGCACATTGGTCCTTCGATGAATGGGCAAAAGATCCCGAAGCTATCGCAAAATACGCAAAAGCAATGAAACTTGAATACGCAGGAACTGCCTGGATTCCTTTTAATGGAAATTTTACGGAAGCGGAATGCAGAAAAGCAATTGAGGTCTTTAACAAGGCAGGAGATGTTCTGGCTAAATATGGTATCAAGTTCATTTTCCATAATCATGGTCAGGAATTCGTTCCCTGGAAAGACGGGACACTTTTCGATATGATAATTCAGGGAACCAATCCAAAAACGGTCTTTTTCGAATTGGACATACTCTGGTGTGTTCTTCCCGGTGAAAACCCAGTGCGCCTTTTCAAAAAATACCCGAACAGATTTGCCGCCTGTCATCTGAAAGATCATAAAGGAAAAAACAATTCCGTACCGCTCGGTACTGGTGAAGTGGACTGGCCAACGATTTTACAGGAAGCACAGAAAATCGGGATCAAATACTATTTTATCGAAGATGAATCGAAACAACCGGTCGAACAGATTTCACAAACACTAAAATACCTGGAAAAAATTCAATTTCCGAAAACAAAATAATATTGTAATTTCGAGAATCTACAAAAGGACGTTCCGGAAATTAATCAAATTTAAAACAGGATATATTTAAACCACAAACCACTGATGTACACCGATAGTTTTATGAAATGTACTAACTTTTTGTGATAGAAATTATAAAAATATTTTATTATAAAATTTAGGAATTGCCAAAAACTATTTGTAGAAATCCGTTGTTACAAATAAAATCATTTACTGGATGATAAAGTAATATTTACTGTATGATAAAAAGGTGCCAAACCAATTGCGCTGAATATTGTCACTATAAATTAAACACCTGTCTTCGGGTGTAACCCATTTTAATATTAAGGAAAGATTTTTAATGAAGATAAAACATACTTTTCCAATAGTATGTCTATTGGTATTATTTTCCTGGATTCCCCTGTCGAGCCAGGAACTCAAACGAGAATTCAATGCCGTTCCCTTTACACAGGTTCGATTAACCGATTCCTTTTGGGCACCGCGAATTGAGGTTAATCGAAGGATCTCGGTTCCACACAATATAGATTGGTGTGAAAACCAGACCGGTCGAATTAATAATTTTAAAATAGCGTCCGGTCAAATGGAGGGTAAATTTTCCGGAATATACTTCGACGATTCCGATGTTTATAAAATTCTGGAAGGTTTTGCCTATACACTGGCAGCATTTCCAGATAAAAAGCTGGAAGCCACGGCACGACAATGGATCGATTATATTGCTGCAGTTCAGGAAGAAGATGGTTATTTAATGTGTTATTTCAAATTGGTTAAGCCCAAAGAGAAATGGACGAATTTGGCAAGTATGCACGAACTCTATTGTGCTGGTCATATGGCGGAAGCCGCAGTGGCCTGGTATCGTGCTACAGGCGATGATAAATTTTTAAAGGTCAATTGTCGGTTAATGGATTTAATCTGTAAACGATATGGTCTTGGGGCGGGTCAGTTGATTAATATTGCCGGACACGAAGAAATAGAACTGGCTCTCGTTAAATTATACGAATTAACCGGAGAAAAGAAATACCTGGAAGAGGCCAAATTCTTCATAGATCATCGGGGAGTTGCGGCAGGACGCGAAAAAGGGCTCTTTGGCGAATATTGTCAGGACAATAAACCGATTCGGGAGCAGTCCGAAATTGTAGGACATGCGGTCCGTGCCATGTATCTTTATGCGGGAGCGACCGATATTGCGGGCTACTATAAAGACGCCGAGTTAATGGCGGCCATGAACAGGTTATGGAACAATGTTACGCGTCGTAAAATGTACATTACGGGAGGTATCGGTTCCCATGCCAAAAATGAAGGGTTTGGAGAAGAATTCTTCCTGCCGAACAAGTCGGCCTATGCGGAAACCTGTGCTGCTATCGGACTGGTACTATGGGCCCATCGAATGAATCTGGCAACCGGTGATACTCAATATGCCGATATCATGAAACAGGTCATGTATAATGGTATGCTCTCCGGTTATGGTTTTGGGGGTGATTCCTATTTCTATGTTAATCCACTCGAATCGAATGGAAATCATCATCGACAGCCCTTCTTCGGTTGCGCCTGCTGCCCCTCCAATGTTATTCGTATTATTGCGGCCATACCCGGTTATGTCTATGCAACAAGCCAGTCGGAGCAACGTAAAAAGGCAGGTCTATCCGGCGACGACACCATTGTCGTCAATATGTTTGTCAATAGTAACGCCACAATTGAACTAGCTGATGGTACCGTTGAAATCAGTCAAAAAACTGACTATCCCTTCGAAGGTAAAGTTGAAGTCACCACAACGGCCAAGCCTAAAAAAGGCAAGGAAAAATCGAAGTATTATATTGTTCTCGACTATACCAAACCGGGCGAAAAAAGTACTGTATCCAGTGCCGTTTTTGAAGAGAAGAAGCCATTGTGTCTTTCCTATAATGAACCGATGGATGTAATACGAATGGCCGCGAATCCTAAAGTTCAGGATGATAATGGACGTGTTGCCATTATGCGCGGACCGTTGGTCTATTGTTTCGAACAATGTGATAATACCGTTCCGGTCAATCGAATTATACTAGCAAAAGATCCTCAATTTAAAGTTGAGATGCGGAACAACTATATTAGTACAGATAAAGACAGTACCTTAACAAAAAACAGTCCAATGCGAAAGGTGGCAGTGATTACCTGTAAAGATTGGCAGGGAAAAACATTGACGGCCATCCCCTATTATGCCTGGGACAATAGGGAAGCCGGTAAAATGAACGTTTGGGTCTATCAGGAGGGACTTGATTCCAATCTCGATCGCGAATGGACAGATTCCAAGGGGGAACCTGTTCTCTATAAACCTTTAAATACCAATCTGTTAACAGACCAAAAACCCATTATCACCGAACAGCCTTCGTTCAGTGCATCATTTGCGAACGACGGTAACTCCACCTTCGACGGATCGGAACCTGGCATAAAACCGGAAAATTCCTGTGATCATAAAGTGCCACGTGCGACCTTCTGGGATCATAAAGGAACAGCTGAATGGTTCGAATATGAATATTCGGAACCCAAGGTAATTAGTCAGGTATCCGTCTATTGGTTCGACGATACAGGACGCGGTCAATGCCGTGTTCCACAATCGTGGAAACTTGTTTATCGGGAAAAGGAGAATGGCCCTTGGAAAGAAGTGGAAACAACCGATTCCTACTCGGTGGAGCTTAATAAAGAAATTAACGTTCATATCAAACCGGTTAAAGCACAATGTCTTCGTTTGAATATCCAACTGCAGAAGAATTTTTCCGGAGGAATCCTTCAGTGGATCGCCAAATAAAAGGTAGTTTTGTGGTATAACATTCATTCCGGATAATACTGTATTACGTATATACTACAGGACGTTACAATACTATCTTTTCGGGAGTTCGAATGTCTCGTCCGCATCTCCCGAAACAGACGTCCTGCCTGTTTTCAAAAGAGGAAATTTAAACGGTCTTGAGTATAGAATTCAAAATCGTCATTCCTGACCGATACTCTTAATTCGAACTGGCGATGAAGGTAATACAGGAATCACGGTTTCCCGAAACAATAACCAATCTGAAATACTATCCGTATTCGTAACCGTTCACGGATATAAATGAAACCACGGATCATACTGATTTTCATGGATAGTTTTTGGGTAAACAAATGTTTTTATGATAAATTATTTATTATAATTAGATAAAAATGTTTTGTTTGTTATTGTAAAATATTGTATTTGACGGCAGACTATCTGTGTTTATCCGTGATATCCGTGGTTCCAAAATCGTTCGTGAATGGTTACAAATATTTATTATCATAGATAAAAATGTTTAGTTTGTTATTGTAAAATATTGTATTTTACGACAGACTATCTGTGTTTATCCGTGATATCCGTGGTTCCAAAATCGTTCGTGAATGATTATCCGTATTCTTCCATAAAATCCGTGGTTTCATAAATATATCTTGCAGACTACGAGTTGTGGATTTAAATCTGAAAGGAAATAACAACTTAACGTGAAAAAAATCGATATTATTTATTTTATTCTTTTGATGTTGAATTGCCCTGTTCTGTGTTGGTCTCAAAGTGAAGGTGTTCCCTGGATTGCTATCGATGATTTGGGCCGAATAACGGTTCAAACAGAGGAGACCTTTTCGATTCGAGAAAATCGGACGATAGGTCTTTTCTATTTTTTATGGATGCTTCCCGAATCAAATATTCCGCCCGATCCCAATGGAAATGGGGAGCCCTATGATATTTCCAAAATTACGACTAAAGATCCATTGGCATTTAAAAAAGAAGACGATACCAAATTCGGTAAAAACGGCGAAATGCACTTTTGGGGAGAACCACTTTATGGATATTACGATTCCAGAGATCCCTGGGTCATTCGACGTCATATTCAATTAATTGCCGATGCCGGTGTTGATGTCCTTCTTTTCGATGCGACAAATGCCGCCACCTATCCTGCCGTTTGGCGTCAGATATGTCGTATTATGAAGGATATGCGTGTCCATGGTGAATCGACTCCGCAAATCACCTTCATTTTGCATACCAATACAAAAGAAACGGTCACAACGCTCTGGACCGATTTATACAATACAGGTCAATATGATGAACTTCTGTTTCGTTGGGAAGGAAAACCACTTCTTGTTTGTAATCCAGAAGAAGTTGACGATACACTTCGTGATAAATTCACTTTCAGACGAACTCGCTGGCAGTATGAAGGCATGGCCAATATGCAAAAGGCATGGACCTGGATCGCCACCTATCCTCAACCATACAGTTGGGTAAAAGATAAAAACATCCCGGAACAGATCAATGTTTCCGTTGCGCAAAATATGAATCGATTTCAGAATAACGTTGAATTACGAAAAAAGACATTTAAGGAGGCTACAGGTTGGGATTGTCCCGAATGGCTCTATTCGACCAAGGGAGTTCATGCTGGGGCTGGACTGGACTCCTGGATGTGTGACAATACCGCGCGAGGACGCAGCTACTGGAAAAACGAATTCTATCCAAAAAACACACCGAACGAAGGAAGAAATTTTAGCGAGCAATGGTCACGGGCCTATGTTCTGAATCCTGCGTTCGTGATGATAACCGGTTGGAATGAATGGATCGCGGGACGCTGGAAGGTTGCCGGTCATTATATCTTTATCGATCAGTTCAATCATGAATACAGTCGTGATATAGAACCGATGAAGGGGGGGCATTTCGATAATTATTATCTGCAAATGGTAAATGGTATTCGTAAATACAAGGGAATGCCTTCTCTTCCAGTTCTTTCCGATTCAGGAACAACTCCTGTCTCCTTTAATTTTGATCGCTGGCAAACAATTCAGCCTGATTTTCACGATCATGTGGGTGAAACGATACCACGTGATTTCGATGGCGTCGGTAAAACACATTATAAAAACGAGTCCGGACGTAACGATCTGATATCGGTTAAAATTGCTCGTGATGAAAACAGGATCTGGTTCTATTTGAAAACGCGGAATAATATCATTCCGAAGACGCCAGACGGCTTGTGCCTCTTAATTGATTCCGATAATAATTTAAAAACAGGCTGGCTTGGCGCCGATCTGATAATCGGTCGAAAATATCAGGAAAAGACCGTTTCCCTGGAGCAATTCACGGGAAAGAAAACATACGATTGGAATTGGACTGCCGTTGCCCCATCTACAGATATGAATATCATTCAATGGTCTATATTCGAGAATCAAATGATACTCGCAATTCCACGTTCTGTTTTCCCGAATAAATCTCTTGACCATTTACGATTTAAATGGTGGGATAATGTTCCGGAAAATGCAACTCCGGAAGACCTCTATCTTCATGGTGATACCACTCCTGAAAGTAGGTTCTTCTATCAAGTTCATTTATAAAAACATATTTTGTAACCGTTCACAGATATAACGTGAAACCACTAATATAAAGTGAAACCACGGATATAAAGTGAAACCACGGATATAATATGAAACCACTGATAACACTGATTTTCACGGATTGTTTTTTGGCAAACAAACTTTTTTATGATAAAATTATTTATCATAATATTTAAAATGTTTAGCTTGTTATTGTAAATATTGTATTTACGGCAGACTATCTGTGTTTATCCGTGATATCCGTGGTTCCAAAATCGTTCGTGAATGGTTACATATTTTGTAACCGTTCACGGATATAACGTGAAACCACTAATATAAAGTGAAACCACTAATATAAAGTGAAACCACGGATATAACATGAAACCACTGATAACACTGATTTTCAC
>CAYUAP010000012.1:0-62706 GCA_964442735.1 uncultured Planctomycetaceae bacterium
AAAAATGTTTCGTTTGTTATTGTAAAATATTGTATTTTACGACAGACTATCCGTGTTTATCCGTGATATCCGTGATATCCGTGGTTCCGAATCGTTCGCGAATGGTTATCCGTATTGAAACTTCTGAAATAACCGATGAAACCGACTAACAACAGGACAAAAATACTCAAACTAACAACGTATGAAAAATGTTTTGTTTTTCATAAATTTACACTCCCGATTTTTTAAGATATTCATTACAATTAAATATATCAAAAGGGACAGTTAATCGAACACATTGTTATAGCCGCTGGCAATCCTCTGGCAATCCTGGACGCAAGCGCAAATCCTGTGGGCTTGATTTCGGAATTTTACCTATTATAATACATTTCGTGTATGGGAGTCTATTTCCAATTTATTTATCCATAGGAGGATTTTAAGATGATGAAGCGGTCAATGTCACTGATATTGTTCTTTCTGTTGTTATCGCTGTCAGTTCCGGCAGAAGAATTAAATTACGATGTCGGATATGGTACCATTCGATTTACGGAACAGGGAAATATCAATGTTGTATTTACTGACGGAGTTCAATGGCCGAAATCAGTTCAGTCGGCATTTATCCTGGAGACGAAGGAAGGAAAACCTGTTTATTCGTCCAAGGTTGTTTCGTCTGGTGATAAAATGACTGTCACTTTCACAGACGGCAGCAGTGCCCTTTTTACCGTCAAGCCAAATAAAGGATTTCTTCTTTTTCAATTGGAGAAATTTGATCCGAAACAGAAGTTCGAACGATTTCAGGTCATGAAAATATCGGTTCCACAGGAGGCACGAATCGCGTCCTTGACAAACACAGCCACTTGGGAGGGAAAATCGGTTAGTGCGATGACCGCATCACCAAATATTCTGCCGATCTACAGCCATACGCGCAGTGACGCGGCCAATCGACAAGGATGCTCCCATATTTTCGAGCAGATAACGAACAGTAAAGTCGGTCACTATGCGGCCCGATTTCAAGCGACGTCGAACGATCAACCGGGAGGCTGGTCCGTTCGCGGTCGGGCAATCCCCAAAATGCTTAATCTAACCGGATATAAAGGTATTCGCGTTTGGGTTCACGGTGACGGTAATCGTGAAGCATTGAAAATTCAGTTATCCGATAATAAAGGCGGTAATCGCGACGATTACATCGATATTAATTTTAAAGGTTGGAAACAACTCTTCCTGGAAAAACCGGCACTAAACGACCTTGATTATTCCTGTATAAATTTTCTTCGTTTCTATTATAACGGACTGCCTGTTAATCAAACGGTGGAATGTCTCGTCGATCAAGTGGAAATGGTACTTGACGACAACGGCAAGGAAAAGGTCGTATTACTGGAGGATTTTGAATCGTCGAACAGTATTCTCTGGGATCAGCCTAATCCGGCACTTTCCCTGGAATCGGTTGCACGTCATGGTCTGACTCCGGTCGTTTTCGGTATAATTTGTTCTCCGGAAGATCAATGGACAACCATTGTCCCCAAATTTCAAGAGGCAGCAGGAATTCCATCTCCACGTCTGGGGGGTGTCTGGAACAAGGAGAGTTCCTGGATTCGCGAATCCTATTTCTTCCTGACCGGATTCAAGGAATCCCAATTCGACGAAGCTCTTAAAATTGCCAAACGCGGTAACTTTAAAATGATCCTGCTCCTTGATACCTGGACGAAATCCCATGGTCATTATGAAGTCAATACAAATAACTATCCGGATGGAATCGATAGTCTCAAGCGAGTCTTTAAACGTTTTAACGACGAAGGAATGAAGGTCGGACTCCATTTTCTCGCGGCGTCCATTTATTATCCCGACTCCTATCTGACTCCCGTTCCCGATAAACGACTGGTTAAAGGGGCTCGTGTCAGTCTCGCAAATGATATCGATGAAAAAACCGATTTTATCGAAACAATGGAACCGCCCCACGAATTTCCCAAAACAGAAGGGAACAGCTATATGGATTCTGGTCGAACCCTCTGGATTGACAATGAAATGATCTATTACGATACCGTTTCGCTGGAAAAGCCCTATGGCTTTTCCGGTTGTAAACGTGGATATTACAATACCGTAAAATCCGGGCATAAAAAGAATACGGATATCTGGCATCTCATTCGTGCCTATGGCTATTACATGTATGATCTCGATTCGTCTTTAGCCGAAGAAATAGCGGACAATCTCGCGAAGACAGTCAATCAACTTCCCGTATCCATGATCTATTTCGACGGATCCGAAAAACTTCAGAAGCCGGACGATGGTGGCGACCATTGGTATTATAACGCGATATTACATAGAAATTTCTATAATAAAATCAAGAATAAAAATATACTATATCAGGCAAGCAGTACCTCGCCCTATTCCTGGCATCAGTTGGCACGAACGGCATCGGCAGACGGTCATGACGATCTGCGCGCCTATCTCGAAGAACGGTCCGGTGGATTTAAAAGTTACTATAAAGAAAATCATTATCCACTTGATATCGGATGGTATTACGCCTACGACAAAAAGGCGACTCCGGATATGTACGAATATATTCTAACGAAGTCAATCGCCTATGATTCCTCCATGTCACTTCAGGTTTCCGTTGACGCGGCTAAAGCACATCCTTTTATCGGAGAAATTCTCGATATGATCCGTCTTTACGATGACCTTCGACTCTCCGGACGCGTTCCTAAAGAATTACGCGAAAAAATGGAAATAGATCCTGCCCTGTTCGGTTTAAAAACGGAAGAGGCACGTAACGCCCTCCTCGATAAACGACGTGATTTCCATTATATGAAGAAAAACGGCCAGGAAGGTTTTCAACGTGTTATTTTCGATTTATGGCAAAAAATAGAACTCTCGGATTCGAAAACCTTCGAATTCGACATGACCGTTAAAGAAGGCCGTTCTTTAATCGGTTTCCAAATTCAGGCTTGTGAATTAACACAGGATCAAACGGCATTAAAAGAGAATCGAATCGTCAATCCAAAAGTGGAGATCAACGGAAAAACCCTGACACTCCCCATGACACTTTCTCCCGGCCAATATGGCTTCTATTGGGGCGGCGACAAATTAGCTCAATATGGTATGCCATTATCCGAAGGAAAATACTTCGATCAAAAAGGAGACCTCCTTTTTCTGCCCGATGGACAGTATAAAGTCAAATTTTCCTGTGATGGTGCAATAACACTGCCGTTACGCATTAGAACAACCCGTCAGCCAAATGAATTTCACACGTTTTAGTACTATATACTCAAGGTCGTTTTAAAAGTCTATACTCCAAAACGGGCGCGATGCCTGTTTTGGAGTATGCGGACGAGACATCCGGGCTCCCTGAAAATGCCGAATTTATAACATCGTACAGTATACAGAAAACTACTGAAAACTACTGAAAACTACTATAAACTACTATAAACTACTATAAACTACGATAAACTACAGAAAAACCACCTTCAAAATGTACATTGACGCGAATCCATAAAGTTCTTCAGGGAATCGCGCCAGTTGGGAAGAGGTTCACTATGGGGAAGAGATCTGTATTTATCGGTATTCAATGTGTTGTTATTGGAATGGGGAGCAACAAATCCATATTCCATACTGGTTATAGGTAATATAACATGTTTTTTCAAGCCGCTGTAATTCTGAAGGAAGTTGGCAACCTCGAAGGGGGTTGTTCGGTCCATGGCAGCTATATGATAAAGACCTTTTTCTCGTTGTTCAATCAAGAAACGAATAATTCGTATCAGATCAAACGTCCATAGCGGTGAAATAGAAATATCATTAAGGACGTGTAATTTCTGCGTTCGACGAAACGCTGCCAATAGTGTTTCCACCAGATTACCGGATGAATTGGGACCGGAATCACCAAATAACGTTGATAGCCGTATAACCAGAGATTCCGAATATTCCAATGCGGCGTCTTCCGCATCCGCCTTTGTTCGGGCAAAAATAGAGACCGGATTGATCGGATCGGTCTCCCGACCTCCTTCTTCCAACGGATCTTCCGAATAAAAGAGTTCCGAACAACTGAATTGAACGAAAAAGGCTTTTGTTCGACCAGCCGCCTCGCGAAGATTCGCCGTTCCATGCAAATGGAAATTTCGCGCGGAATTGGGGTGTGTTTCCAACCAGTCAATATTATTTATGCCCGCCGCATTGATAATAATCTGCGGAGAAATTTCCTGGAGCGCGTTCAGGGTAAAGGAACGAGCACATAAATCGAATTCCGGAAGGTCGAACGGAACGAGTTTGTCTTCCGTATTTCCGAACTGATTCCAATAGCGCAGGAACGCAGAACCGAGTAGTCCTTTTGCCCCCACTACGGCAATGGTATTATTCATGTCTTAACGCTTCGATGGGGTCCATCTTCGCAGCACGAACAGCCGGATACAGACCAAATACGACTCCAATAAATAAAGAAATAAAGAAGGCCAATGGAATTGACCAGTATACAATGATCGGTTTAATTTCCTGAACAATTGAGGGCAGACTGGCAATCAATTCCGGATTAATCCGTTTTAACATTCCCATGGCAAAAATAGTCACCGGTTTACATGTCAAACCGACGAGAATCCCCAAACCACCACCGACAACAGACAATACAATAGTCTCAATCAGAAATTGCCGGACAATATCACCCTGTTTGGCCCCAAGAGCACGTCGAATACCGATTTCACGGGTTCGTTCCGTAACAGTAGCCAACATAATATTCATAATACCGATACCACCGACAATTAAGGAGATACCGGCAATCATTCCCATAAAAACATTGAACATCATTCGGGTTGTTTTAGCTTGCTCCAGTAGTTCCAACGGGACTGTTATTCCATAATCTTCATATTTGTGCTTTTCCTGTAATGTCATTTTTATCAATTCGGACGTCTCCATAACGTTGGCAACTTTATCGACCTGAAGTGTAATCTGGGAGAGTTCCACCGTTTCACCTTCAAAAGAGCCGGATCGTCGAATAACCACGGTATCACCAATACGCGTACGCAATGTATTTAAGGGAATATAAAGGTCATAGGAATAATCCTGTGCGGCAAACGATCCACCGATACCGGCAGACGGCATACGCGATTCCATAATACCCACGACTTTATAATTGTATTTTTCACCGACACGAACCAACTGGCCAAGCGGATCCTCGTATGGAAACAGAATCTCCGCCGTTTTACTTCCAAGTACACAAAAATCTTTTGCATCCCGATTATCAATTTCATCCAGAAACCGACCTTCAAAAACCTCTAATTTCGTTATTTCCGCATAGTCTGCGGTACAACCGACCAGTCGACCATCGACCTTCCAACGGCCTTTTTGAAATGTTTCCCGTATTTCACGAACCGGAACCGCCCTTTTTATGGTCGGAATCGTTTCCGATAATCGGGCATAATCAAGTCGGGTTAGACCATAGGCCGGTATCTGCATACCACGACCGCCCGATGCCGCCGCGTTTTGATTCAAAACTTCATTCGGCGGCTTTATCGAACGTACAATTATATTGTCGGCCCCAAGACTCTCAATTTGATCCTGTGCCTTTTTACTGATGCCTTCTCCAATTGCCAATAACCAGATAACACTAGCTACTCCAATAAAGATACCAAGTACCGTTAAAAGAGAACGCAACGGATGCAGAAAGAGGCTCTTAACCCCCAACTGAAATGTCTGAAAAAAATAAAGCATAATTTGGAATATGGATAAAATGTTAATTCTATAATACAACAAACAATTATACGGATAGATAACGTCTCCATTATCTCGATACAGAATTTCTGTTTTCCTTTTTACGAATGTCCGATTCAACCAAACCGTCCTTTAGTCGGACAATTCGATTACTTCGCGAACCCACTTCATCTTCATGGGTAACGAGAATAATCGTTCGGCCTTCTTTATTAAGCCGGTCCAGAAGATCGAGAATTTCCATTGTTGTTTTGGAATCCAGGTTTCCTGTTGGTTCGTCGGCCAGAATAAAATAGGGGTTATTCACCAAACTACGCGCAATGGCCACACGCTGCTGCTGACCACCAGATAACTGGGTCGGACGGTGGTTGAGCCGTTCCCCCAAACCAACCATTTTGGCTAACTCAATACAATGCTGACGCGATTTGCGATTCACATTTTTCTGATAGAATAATGGTACTTCAATATTTTCGATAACCGTCAACTGCTGTATTAGATTATAGGACTGAAAAACAAATCCAATTCGAGTCGCACGAATGGTTGAGAGATGATAATCGTCCAATTTTGTAACATCATCGGTTCCGAGAATAATGGAACCATGCGTCGGACGGTCCAGACAACCAAGAAGGTTGAGCATGGTACTCTTGCCGGACCCTGATGCCCCCATAATGGCCACATAATCTCCTTCCGGAACGGTTAAATCAACACCGCGGAGAGCCCGTACCGTTTCACCTTTCAGAACATATTCACGAGTTACGCCCGTTAAACAGGCGGCCAATACTGTTTCCGACACAATGTTTCTTTCTTTTATTCTATATCAAAATTCTATACAACGAACATAACAGTCACAAGACCGGAAAACGGTCGTCTCGTCCATAGCCGAAAAGGCAGGCGTTACGCCTGCCTTAAATAGAACCTGATTTTGACATTATTAATATACCATTAATATACCATGTTTAATATACCATGTTCCGTTAATAAACAACTACTTCTCTTTAGCTGCCGGAGCTTTTTCTGTTTTGACTTCTGTAACAGTCGGCTTCTGGGCGCTTTGTAGTTTTCCGGGCTTTCTGGCTTGACTGACTTCCTTCGGCTTGATGGATTCCGATTCCTGTTTCGGTTCAGTCTTAACTTCTACTGCCGGTTTCGCTTGCCCCTCGATAGGTGGAGCCGAACGATTGGCTTTACTGTTCGAGCCATGATTTCCCGGCCCTTTTGGGTGCTCTTCCGATCCCAACGGTTTTTGTTGATTCATTCGCGCCTTGAGCCCGTCAATTCCTGTTTTAAATTCCGCTAAACTGATCTTCTCGTCCAGGTCTGTATCAAACAGACTAAACATTTCCTTCAAGGGTTCCTGATGTTCTGACTTAATTTCATTGAGCACAATAAAACCATCTTTATCAGCATCATACTTCGCGAAGATTTCTTCTGCATTATTATCCAGCCAATAACTGATTCCTCGAGAATGATCCTTGCCTTTATCCACCATTTCTTCTGCTTGATAGAGGGCCTTCATCTTCTCGTAATAAATTCGACTGGAACAAAAACCGATAACGAAATCTGTTTGCGACCATTCACCATCTTTATTCCGATCCCATTCGTCATAGAAATTATCCAATTCGGCAGCCTTCTCCTTTACCTCTTTTCGGGTAATGACCTTGTTGTGATCTTCATCCAGAGTTCGGCAAAATTCCATGGCTGTTAATTCAAAATACTTCTCTAACGGTTTGATACGCTGAAGTTTTTTCTTGACTTCCTCAACATCAATATCGGAATCGGTGATTTCTTTGGCCTTTTGAACACTACTGTTTTGTCCCATTCCGGGCATTCCGCCCTGACCGCCAGCCATTCCGGGCATACCGCCCTGACCTCCTGCTGCTCCGGGCATTCCGCCCTGGCCTCCTGCTGCTCCGGGCATTCCGCCCTGACCTCCAGCCATTCCGGGCATACCGTCCTGGCCTCCTGCTGCTCCGGGCATACCGCCCTGGCCTCCTGCTGCTCCAGGCATTCCACCCTGACCTCCAGCCATTCCGGTCATTCCGCCCTGACCACCTGCCATTCCGGGCATACCACCCTGACCTCCAGCCATTCCGGGCATACGCCCTTGACCACCTTGTTTTCTACCTTGACCACCAGAACGGTTGGCACGCATTTGAGCACGTGCCCCTTCCGGCATTTGCCCCTGCATTCCTTCAGGCATTTGGCCATTAGGCCCTTGGGGCATTTGACCCTGCATTCCTTCGGGCATTTGACCATTAGGACCTTGGGGCATTTGGCCCTGCATTCCTTCGGGCATTTGGCCATTAGGGCCTTCAGGCATTTTGAAACCATCAGGCATACCTTCCGGTTTGACCCTTTTTGGTTTTTCTCCTTGTACGGTCGATTTTTCTTTATCAGTACTTGTCAGGGCATTCTTTTCTTCATAAATTGAGGGTACCGTTTCACCGGGTAATTCAACATTATCTTTATATTGTCGTGCACCAGCTACAATTTCTTCATTTTCTTCCAGCCCCTTGAGAATAATAATTTCTTTATCATTGGAGGCACCGAGGAGAACTTCTTTATATCCCCAAGTCCCTTCATGATAGGTTAGGCAAAAAGTTTTTCCTTCGAATTCGACCACGGAATGAACCGGAATCATTAAAACATCATCTAATTTATTGGCAATAATACGAACTTCGGCAGTTAAACCGGTTCGAATATCGGATGCATTGTCCTGAATTTTAATTAAAGTAACATAATCCTTGGCCGAAGACATCCAGACGATTTCCGGATATCGATTGACTTTAATGACTTCGCCTTCATATTTTTTATTCGTAATGGCGTCGAACCCCAAAATAACCTTCATTCCATTTTTAATAAAGGAGATATTGGACTCGTTAATCATGGCTCGAACCTGCATTTGAGAGGGGTCGGGAAGACGAATCAGTATTTGTCCTTTACGAACAGTGGCCCCATCCTTAATCATTTCCGATTCACTTCGGCCCGGTCGTGAATCCTGGTTGGCGTAAACCACCTGGCCAGCCTGTGGGGCCTTAATCGTACAGAATTGCTGTTGCTCCGTATAGTGAACGAGACGATCTTTATCGAGTTTATTGGAATAGGTTTCCGAATCAAGATTGGCTCGTGCCGTTTCTATATCGGACATTAGTTCCGTAATCTTTTTTTCACTGGTATACTTGAGAAGAACAAGTTGTTCCAAAAGGGAACTGCGTACACTGTTAATTGCCTTCTGTTCGGTAACGCGGTCGATTTCCAATTGCATCGTCGTCGAATAACTCAACTGAACCAGCCGTTCGGAATAACGGACATTATCGGCACTCTGTTTTTGGGTTTCCCGGTTGGCATAAATATTATTTTCGATGGTTGCCCAACTCTGCTCAAACGTTCCTTCAATATATTCCTCCAGGGACAATTCGGCCGTTCGAAGTTTTGCCTGGGCAGATGCCACTGTAGCCGTTGAAGAATTGTACTTAATCTGTTGCGAGTTGACCTTGTCGTCGATGGATTCGGTATCCAGTCGAACCAAAACGGTTCCTTCTTCGACTGTTTCGCCTTCCGGAATCAACTCGACAATGGTCGATTGACCTTCCACCTGGCAAATGATATCAACATTCTTCGCGCTTTCGGCACTTCCTTTTCCGACAATTTCGTGAATAAAAGTACCACGAACGACCGGAACTCGAATAACATTCACTTTTTTGGCTTTTCCGCCGCTAAACCAATGCCAGGCATAAAAACTTCCACCTCCCAAAACGATAATCACCAGAAGAAGATAAATCAATACTTTAGAAATGGCGCCTTTTCCTGACTGTTTCGATTTCAATATCATGGATGCACTCTCTGCTGTTCCTGCTAACAACTTTATATTTTATAATTCTTTAGTAGAACCAATTGAAATAAATTCAGGTTCGTCTACTTGTCTTTAATGATTACTATATTTTTTTCAATATTATATTTTCAAAAGTATACTCCTTTTGTTATGGATTTGGAACCCAACTTTTACTGTTTTTTATTCTTTTTTCAAAATTTCTTCTGAAATATTCAACTTGTGTCGATTTTTACAACGCATAATACCCAAACTATCTATTACATTCATTCCATTTATGTTATCTGTTTTATTTATTTCAAAAAGAGAACAAAATCATCAATGTTAAGTCGTTTCCCTTTATTTTTAAAATTTAATGGCCGATAAAACGATTACCGGAGTTTGTTTTAGTGGAAGATTTGTAATATTTCCAAGAAGCGCGTCAGGCAAAAGAAAAAGTAAAAAACTTTTTCGTTAGTGGGTCCACCATCGGCGCTTGTTAATTCAGAACCCCAATAACCGTTAAAAGTTTCATGAAGAGACAATGATTTTCAAAAATTTGAATTAAAATTGAATGTCAGGAGGAAGAATGCGTTTTAGAGCAGCAACTATTTGGATAGTGACTCTGTTCCATTTTGTGATTCTGGCGATAGGTCAGGGAAAGAGCCAGGAAGTTATTACGAAGGAGAATTCCCAAATACCATCCGTGGAATTACAGGAGAAGAGTCTGTTCACGTTTAAATTTCCTGATGTCGATAAATACCCGGTAATAACGGCCATGGCTATCTCGCCGACTGCCGATCGAATTTTTACCGGGGGCGACGATTGCTGTTGTGCAGTTTGGGATATAAAAACGGGCGTCTTGCTCAAACATTTTCGTGCACACGAAGACTGGGTTCGCGGTCTTGTTCTGACGCCTAACGGTCAAACGTTAATAACGGCAGGACAGAATGGGGAAATCAAGATATGGAACGCGAGCGATTATTCCTTGAAACAGACGTTGGAGGAGGCTATCCTTGGAACACGTAATTTAGCCTGTTCTCCGAGCGGTAAAGTTTTAGCGATTGGAGGCTATCAGGCCAAAATTCATTTGTATGATACAGGGACAGGACGTTCTTTATTTCAATGGCCTTCGGCGGGTCCGAATACACGTACTGTAGAATTTTCACCGGATGGAACATTACTGGCGGCGGCAGGACGAAATGGAGTCATTCGATTATGGGAGACGCAAACCGGTCGGATTCTGTTTAATTTTCAGGAAGACAAGCGACGGGTAAATACAGTAGCGTTCAGTCCGGACAATCACCAGTTGGCTACGGCGGGTGAAGGTGATTATATAACTGTCTGGGATACCAAGACAGGGCAAAAAATAAAAAAGATCAAAATCCATACCGGAAAAATATTTTCCATGATCTATTGTGGTTCCGATTATCTGGCAACGGGGGACAGTTTTAATATTGTTCGTATATGGAAGATTAGTGCTGGAGTGGAAGTCGGTTATGGAAGTGGTCATACGGGAACAGTGGCGGTCATGTTTTTCGATGCGGCGAAAAAGGAATTGGCCACTGGCAGTTTTGATACCACGGTACGATTTTGGGATCTTGAAAAAGTTCTCGTTCAATAACAGGAAGACAAGGAGAGCTAAAAGTGAAAGATACTATTATGTTCAAGGAAAACAACGAATCTGTTATGCAGAATAATCTATTACAGCAAAAGGCGGCAAAACGACGTCGATTACGGAGAAAAGAATGTCGTCGATTCAACCTGAATCGGACCTGCCGTTTCGAAGAGTTGGAGAACAGAGAGCTGTTATCGGCCACAACGATAGACGTCGGAGCCGTTTATGTCGAACAATTAAATGAAAGTGCTGGCGACCGTTTCTATATTGCCTGGGTGGGCGGAGAAAGTACAACAACCCTTGATACCTTGATTATCAATCTGGATAAAAACCTCAATAATCAGATCGACAGTGAAGAAGGATACTTCGATACCACTGGAGAAGGTATGGGAGTTAAAGGTTATTGTCCCTTTAAAGTGGTCGAAGCAGCCACGAGTCCCGATATTACCTTCTCCGGACTGGAAGTGGAAGACGGTGGACAGGTTCTGAAAATCAATTTACAGAATTTTCATGCCGGAGACGTTTTTTGTTTTGTAATCGACGTCGATGAATACGATATTCAACCAGGAAGTACTAATAACAGCGGCCTGTTTGAAGGTTCGGAAATGGGAGGGGCCAATGTACCTAACATTAAAGGTTCACTGATTACCGCAACCTTCTCGTCCACACATTTTGAGTCGGAAACCTGGAATGGAATGTATCTGGAAGATTACGATGATTTTACCAACCAGAACAGTAAACGTCCGAGTGCCCTGGCTAATGCTTTTGACGATATTATCGGTTCGTCCAGTACTAAACTTCCCTATGACGCGGATGACAACAGTAGTGGTCTGCTGTCTGCCGGGGTTTATGGTACAATTGATTTAACGCCAAAACCGATTTTGATTTCCGGCTATGTCTATGCCGACCTTAATGTCGATTGTAATTTCGATCGCAAGCTTGGCGACACCGACGAGCCCTTGGCCAATGTTGAGGTCACCCTGACTTCGGTTACAACTGGTGACTTCTGGACTACCTATACGGGTGATGACGGATCCTATGTCTTCGGTTACGATTTGAATCTGAATCCTGATGATTATACCATTCAATGTCAGACAAACGTTGTATCTCCTTCAGGTAAAACGTTTTATGATTTTTGTGCTAAAGGAGGGAACTTCGGAGAAAAAATCGATCCACTTAATATCAAAATTACTGGTCTTCAGGGAGGTGATGAAGCTTCTGAAAATAATTTCAGTAAAGTTCTGCCCGGTTCCCTTGACGGTTATGTCTTCGAAGACCTCAATAATAAAGATAACAAGGAATTTGGTGAAAGTGGTATACCCAATGTAGGGGTTGAACTGTGGAAATTACAGCAGAATGAATGGGTCTACGTAGAATCGGTCTTGACGGATGCCAACGGGTATTACTGCTTTAAAATCGACGGATCCTATAGCGATAATGGTGTTCGGAAAAATGTCAATAGCTATTATCAGATTCGGGAATTGGCCGTTCCTGACGAGTACACCGATGGAAAAGATTATATCGGGACACTTAAGGGCGATGTTAAGGAAGATATGTTCGATAATATCATGGTCGGTTACGATCAGGATGGATATAATTACAACTTCGGTGAATTAAAACTCGGTTCCATTTCCGGTAATGTATTTGAAGATGTCAACAATAATGGAAACTGGGAGAGAGTTTCCGAATTACCAATCTCCAATGTTAAAGTGGAGTTATTCCAGTTCGACGGCGAAAAATATGTCTCGACTGGTGAAATTCGATATACGGATGCTAACGGATTTTATGAATTTGAAAATCTTGAAATTGAATATGACTATGCGGTCAAGGAGTATCAGGAGACTGCAAAATATATCGAAAACAATGTCGAAAAGATCTATGATGACGGTAAAATGCACTTGGGTTCCAAGGGAGGCGATGATTCCGTCCGGAATTACTTCTCGGCTATTCATATAGGATGGGCCGATTATGGGACCGATTATGATTTTGGCGAACTCAAACTCGGCTATATCGAAGGAAATGTCTATGAAGATCGAAACGATAACGGTATTTACGAACGGGCACAAGGGGAAGTCGGTATTGAGGAACCTTTAAAAATAGGTCTGTACAAGTGGAATGGTACCGATTATGAATTCATTCGTGAAACGGTAACGGACTCGAATGGTTTTTATTACTTCGATAAACTGGATATTAACGAGCAATATGCGGTTCAGGAGATAGATCAGCCTGCCGATTATTCCGATGGTAAAGATACTGCCGGTACAATCAACGGGAAAACCGTTGGAACGACAGAAGAAAACGAATGGATTAAAGAAATCACAATTGGCTGGGCGGATCGTGGTATTGAATATAACTTCGGCAAACTGAAGTTAGGATCCATTGCGGGCAACGTTTATGAAGACCTCAATGATAATGGTATTTTTGAACGCGATACAGAAAATGGAATCAGTGCAGTTACCGTCATTCTCTATCAATGGACAGACATTGACGGCAGCGAAGGCCATTGGACGGAAATAAATCGGCAACAGACGAAGGACGATGGTTCCTATCTGTTTACCGATTTATCCATTGAACAGAAATACGCCATTCGGGAAGTTCAGCCAACCGATTATACCGATGGTAAAGATACCGTTGGTACGATCAATGGATATCCCGTCGGTACCGTGGAAGACGATTACATTAAAGATGTTGGTATTAAATGGGACAATCATGGAATCGAATACAACTTCGGTGAACTAAAATTAGGATCTATTGCCGGAAATGTCTATGAAGATCTCAATAATAACGGTATTTTTGAGCGAGAAACGGAGAAGGGGATCAGTGCTGTTACCGTCATTCTCTATCAATGGACAGCCATTAATGGCAGTGAAGGCCATTGGACGGAAATAAATCGACAACAGACAAAGGACGATGGTTCCTATCTGTTTACCGATTTATCCATTGAACAGAAATACGCCATTCGGGAAGTTCAGCCAACCGATTATACCGATGGTAAAGATACCGTTGGTACGATCAATGGGTATCCTGTCGGTACCGTGGAAGACGATTACATTAAAGATGTTGGTATTAAATGGGATAATCATGGAATCGAATACAACTTCGGTGAACTGAAGTTGGGGGCCATTGCCGGAAACGTCTATAATGATCTCAATAATAACGGTATTTTTGAGCGTGCAACGGAGAAGGGGATCAGTGCTGTTACTGTCATTCTCTATCAATGGACAGCCATTGATGGCAGTGAAGGCCATTGGACGGAAATAAATCGGCAACAGACAAAATCAGATGGTTCCTATCTGTTCACCGAACTTGACATCAACGAAAGATACGCCATTCGGGAAATTCAACCGGAGGGCTGGAATGACGGTAAAGATACGGTCGGAACGATCAATGGAAAAACGGTCGGTATTTGTGTAGAAGACGATTTCCTCCAGGATATTGATATTAAATGGGATAATCACGGAATTGAATACAATTTCGGTGAACTCAAACCGCTGTCGCCCGGTCAGTTGAGTGGATATGTTTATATTGACGCCAATAAAAATGGAATCATGGATTCGGGGGAACTTGGAATTGTCAATACGACCTTGACTCTGTGGAAATTGAATACGGAATCCGGCCAATACGAATTAATGAATCGAACAACATTAACGGATAGTGCAGGATATTATTATTTCGATAATCTTGAGCCGCAACAAACCTATCGTATTACAGAAACACAGCCGGTAGGATACGAAAATGGACAAGATTCCATTGGTACCTTGGGTGGTAAAGTGGCCGATGACGATTTATATGACATTTACGTCGATTCCGGTGATAATGGTGTTTACTATAATTTTGGCGAATATATTATCACCACGGATCCCCCAACTTCGAAAAGAGAATACTATGGATACACGAGAACGTCCGAGATCAGACTTCCGAATACGAATAACTATGGTGCCCCGGGATATTCCTTTAATTACATTCAGAACAATCCTATCGATATGCAGCATACGATTTCCTATTATGGAGGAGGTGGACTTCCGGTCTCCTACTCCTGGCATTTAAGTGTTTTGAACGGTGGATATCCTCGTTCAGTAGAGGCTTTAACGTCGACGGCAGGTTATCGTGCCTTTTTGTCCGGTGGAACTTCCTATATGAATGTTGCCTATTCCCAAGAGAGTCTATCCTATGGCGAATGGATGATTCGTAATAGGGATGGTTCGGTTGAAAGACAATATGTGTTCGGAATGGCTGGTTCTCGTCCGGTAGTTGGTGACTGGAATGGCGATGGAAAAGACTCTATTGGTGTTTATGTCAATGGCCATTGGTTCCTTGATCGTAACGGAGATGGCAAATGGGACGAAGACGACCTTTATGCCGAATTGGGAGCACAAACAGATCAGGCGGTTACGGGCGACTGGGATGGTGACGGTAAATCTGATATCGGTATTTTTGGTCCACAATGGTCGGGCGATTTATTAGCCGTCTCCATTGAACCGGGCCTGCCGACAGACTTAAATCAATACATTACCGTTTCGCGTCCGAAGAATATTCCGCCCGAATATAATAAAACCTCGGTGGGGCATCGAACACTTGTTCACCGCAATAATGGACAAATGCGTCTCGATCTGATCGACCATGTTTTTGAATATGGAACGGAAGGTGACGTTGCGGTTGCCGGTGACTGGAATGGCGATGGTATTTCCAAAATCGGCGTCTATCGTCATGGAACATGGTTCTTGGATGTAAATGGAAACGGCGAATGGGATGAAGGCGATGTCATGGTCGAACATTTCTCTGCTGAAGAAGGGATTCCGGTTGTTGGCGATTTTAATGGCGATGGTATTGATGATATTGCCGTATTCGCACACGGTCAATGGGATATTGATACGACTGGTGATTACAAGCCGAACACGCACTTTACCTTCGGTCAAGATGGAGACCTCCCCTATGCCGGAGATTTCAATGGTGATGGTGTATCGGAAGTCGGTATTTATCGTCCTGCTTCTGACGCCGATGTTGCGGTCAAAAACAAATAATCCAAAATCATAGTTCTGGAGCGTGGACGGCTTGTCCACGCTCGCTTGAATTATTCGATGATAGCCCTTTTGCAGGTTGACGTCTATTAGTCTATCGCAAATTTAATCCATAACAAATTTAATCCATAACAAATTTAATCCATAACAAATTTAGTCCATAACAAATTTAATCTATAACAAATATAGTCTATAACAAATTTAGTCAAACATATCTATTGAGGTGGAATACCACTGTAGCGTTCTTTTCCATATTCTCTATTTCCCCCAAACACAATTTTACATATATATTGAAGTTATAAAAGGATTTGTTCGATGAAACAAAGGGGTTGTGCAAAAAATTTCCATTTAGGAAGATGAAAACTGGTTCAGGGAAGAACGGCAGAAAATTGAGAATATTTGTATTAATATTAGGAATATGTCCTGGTTTTGGGGGACTGCTGCGTTATGGTCGATGGACACATTTGACCACGACATTGCTCTTTCTCTGGACATTGGATTGTGTTCTGTTTATCAATTTTCAATGGACGAATTTTCTCCCTGCCGGAACTGGAAAATGGACTTTTGTTTTATTATTTGCCGTATGGCTTTTTCTCTCTGCTGTTTCGGATTATTTTAGCCGCAAATATGATCGTATTGAAAAAAGCGATGCTAAAGGAGAATTGTTTTTACAGACATTAACGAGTTATCTTAAAGGCAACTGGCAGGACGCGGAAAAAGGCGCAAAAAAACTGTTGACCAATAATGCCCGTGATGTGGAAGCGATACTTCTGCTAGCCACTTTATATCGGCATACCAGTCGTTATCTGGAAGCGCTGGAAATGCTGAAACGTTTGGATTGTCTGGAAAATTCCGGACGATGGTATTATGAAATCTATTTGGAAAAATCCGCCCTTCAAAAAGCGCTCCAAGGTCCTGAAGAAGAAGAAGAAAAAGAAAAAGAGGAAGAGTTGGAAACGCCGCCTTCCAAAAATACCGATTCCCCGGAGGTCGAATCCACAGATCTTCCCCAACAGTTGCGGGTGATCCATCCGGATGACAATCTGGAGACCATGATCCGAAGTGTTGGATAAACAACAAGAATTGTGTATCGAAATTAAAATGATTTACAATAACAATCCTATAAAAACATCGTGTAGCATTTATCCAAAAAAATATTGTTTACCAAAACAAAAATCCATGTATCTGGTGATTATAAATAAAATAATTATATTTTAGGTAACCGTTCACGGATATAAAGTGAAATCACTGATAACACTGATTTTCACGGATAGTTTTTTGGCAAACAAACCTTTTTTATGATAAAATTATTTATTATAATATACTCAAGGTCGTTATAAAAGTCTATTTTTCAAAACAGACGAGACGCCTGTTTTGAAGGATGCGGACGAGACCTGCCTGCCGTCAAGCATGGCGTCCGTGCTCCCAGGAAATGCCGTATTTATAACGTCCTAAAGTTAGATAAAAATGTTTCGTTTGTTATTGTAAAATATTGTATTTTACGGCAGACTATTTCTGTTTATCCGTGATATCCGTGGTTCAAAAATCGTTCGTGAATGGTTCCTATTTTAGCTACACTTTATTTAATTCTTTTTATCGATATCCATAATCCTTTTATCGATATCCATAATATTGAATCGGGTCGAGACAATGGAATGTTTGATGTTACCAGGCTGATATTTGATATAGGTTAGAGCTAGTACATCGCCATTATCGAACAAGTGCATACCGGGATATCCACAATCGCCTCCGGCATTGGAATGGAGCAGTTTGATTCGATATTGACCGGGCAATCCTTTTTTAATATCGTTATAGGTTCCGACCCAGGCGACGAAATGACCGCGGGTTGGACTTTCAAGCGCTTGATCCCGAAATGAAAAAATCAATCGACCGTCCGGCAGATAACCACCTAGATGACGATCTCCCGTTAGTTCCCAACTGGTATAGGTGGCCGGTGTCCATGTTTGACCATGATCCGAACTGAAAATAACCATACTATTACCTTTGTGCGTGTTTTCACGGAGAAGACAACAGATCTCCTTCTTGTCCGGTGACCAAAACGCGAAGGGTTCACATAGGAGTACTCCTTTTTGTTCCGCGATAATACGTGGCGTCGACCAAGTAAAACCGGCATCCGAAGTCTCGGAAACAACGACGCGCAGTCCCCCTCCTTTTATCGCTGGTTCTTCATTTATGGTTTTACCTTCTGCATCATAACGATGATGATAGAACCCAATATATTTACCATCCTGAACTCCCGGATTTTTGGGAATTATCGAACTAAAGGCCATAACGTTTGGAAATCCGAGCGGCTCTTTTTCCGACCAGGTTTTACCGTTGTCAGTACTGACAATACGCGGCATTAATGGTTGTGCGGTAAAGACCCATAAAAACCCATTCCCTTCGGAATTGACCAGATAATAGATACTGGGACAATTTTTATGATGACGATATCCTTCCGGCATTATAGAATCGATTCGCGTCCATGTTTTTCCTCCATCGTCACTTCGCGCCATTGGTCCTGCGAAACCGCCATGATTAATACACCAGGTCAGGAATATCGTTTTACCGTCAGGCATGGTAACGGAATAGGGATGCCCCTGATAAAGATCCTGTGTTCCGGCGGCAATAACCGTCTGTTTATCTTTATCCTGTGAAATATCAATACAGGGAATTTGACTGGGCCTTGTCGATTTGACCGGTTCCGCTCCTGTTACCAGCAAGCTCGCAAAAAGAAAAAGCATCATTACACCTACGCGGGAAATGAAGGTCCATAATAAAGAGTGCATATCTGTTTCTCCTAAAATTGTTTCATTATAACTCAAAATGGAAAAAATGGAAAAAATTTGTAACCACTGATAACATCACTTTTTATGAATTGCCTTTTGGCAAATAACGTTTATTGTAATATAATGTTTATCTATAAATATTTTTGTGTTTTTATTCAAAACAATATATTTATCTGTGAAATTCGTGATTTCAAAATATTCCTTGTTTACATTTTTAAGATTGCAATCCCTGTTCGAACGCTCGAACGGGATTAATGAATTATAAATTTTATAGGAAAATGAATCGTATTTCAATAGCAGACGGTGAAATAATCGGTTTACTCCTATTGATTATCCATAATCGTTCCTTTATAATAGGATGTAAATAACAGGAGGTAAATATACTGTACGACGTTATAAATACGGCATTTCCGGGTGCGCGGACGCCATGCCTGACGGCAGGCAGGTCTCGTCCGCTTCCTTCAAAACAGGCGTCTCGCCTGTTTTGAAAAATAGACTTTTATAACGACCTTGAGTATAACAGGATGTAAATAACAGGAAAATAAAAAATGTCAACCGATATAAAGTGGGCAATGTCTGTTGTTTTTTCCAAAAATGCGATCACAGTCCACCTCGACCTTTAAATATAACTTTAAATATAATTGGAGATTTCATGAATCGATTAAAAATAATATTACTAATGTTTTTATGGACGATAACGACCGTTGTTATTTCATCGGAGACAGGACCGTGGGGAAAAAAAGGATCGGTTGCCACAGTGAATCCTGCTATTGCCTCGTCCGCACAACGGGTTCTCTCCCTCTCCGGCCCATGGGATTTTAAAACGCAGGACGCGATTAATATACGAATAGCACTCGGAAACGCTGGCTGGGGAACTCGACCGGTCGATTGGAGCAATTCCAAAACCATTAATGTTCCTGGTAGTTGGGAAGTTCAAGGGATAGGCGATCCGGGAAATAGTATTAACTGGGATCCTAAATGGGATAGTGGTAATTGGACATTAAAACATATTTTTATGGGTCTGGGCGCCTATCATAAAACAATAACGATTCCCGCCTCCTGGAAGGGGAGTCAAGTATGGTTAAAAGTCGGAGGGGTCAAGTCTTTAGCCAATATATGGGTCAATCATAAACGGGCGGCCCTCGTTTATAACTATTGCGGAACGGAAAAATTTAATATAACCGATCTGGTTACGCCCGGAGAAAGTACTGATATTATCGCGCTTGTCCGAAATGATACCCCTTCCCGTAAAGGACTCTTTTCCATAAATCATCGGTTCGGTGGTTTCTATCGGGACGTTGAACTTGAGGCCACCGGCCCCACCTATATCAATGATGCCTATGTTCGCGGTCTGTTTGATAAACGTGCTGCGGAGATTCATGCCAAAATTGACTGCGCGGAAGGTACCTCCGTCAAGGGAACTCTTCTCGTTACGATTAAAACCTCCGATGGCAAAACAGTCGCACAAACGACGAAGAAGTTGGAATCGGTCGGAGAAGTCGTTCTCAATCTTCCCATCACTGACTGCCAGTTCTGGACTCCGGAAGATCCGTTTCTCTATCATGCGGAATTTATCATGTTAGACGATACAGGAAATGCGGTCCAGGGAGATGTCGAACGGTTCGGCGTTCGTAAATTGGAAGTCGTGGGCCGACAGTTCTTCCTCAATGGTAAACCCTATTTTCTTCGCGGTTGCGGCGATCATAATTATGATATGGATAATATTATCGAGCCGCCAAACAGGACAAAATTTATCGAACATCTCAAGCTCTATAAATCCGCCGGATTCAACGCAACACGGCATCATACCCATTGTCCACTACCGGAGTATTACGAGGCTGCCGATGAAGTTGGTCTACTGCTCCAACCGGAATTGCCCTATTATCATGATGTTCCGACGGAAGCCTTCGAATTCGATCCCATGCGCGATCTTCAAGAGTTGGTCATGAATTATCGCCGATATACATCATTCGCGATTATATCAACGGGGAATGAAGGTTTTCTCGGACATCCACTTGACGCGGAAATGTACGAATGGGTCAAGAAAAACGATCCGGATCGCATAATGCAGCATCAGGACGGCGGACGCAATCTATTTGGCGATCCGCAGATGGACGGTCGGGATCCGGTCAATCGCCAGTTCGGCACAATTCTGCCGAACGCGAAAAAAGGAGAGCCCGACTGGATCAATCGTCAGAACTCCGATTTCGCGACAGGCAGTATTCCCAATTATTGCCAGGGTATCATTAAGCCCTGGAAGTCGGGGGATATGGATTTTCTGAATCGCCCTTTTGTTGCACATGAATATTTGAATCTGGCGATTAAGATGGATCCGCGTTTGGAAAAACGTTTTACGGGAATTCGTGTTTCACCTGTCAGTATGGATCAATATCGGGCCCTTTTGACAAAAACAGGATTAACCGAAGAATGGGGGGCAAAATGTATAACCTCCATGGCGAAACTTCAGGCATATTATCAGAAGCAGGGCCTGGAATTTGCCCGTTTGGAGGAAAACTGTGATGGCTATTTCTTCTGGTCTATCGTGGACGCATCGATTCCACAGGGATCAACGGTCGCGGCACAAGGGTATTTAAACGCATTCTGGGAACCGCGCGCCGATGGAAATCCTCCTGCCGTCTTCCGTCAATTCAATGGACCGACCGCACTCCTTCTCAAAACGAATTCTGCCCTCCCCATTGCCACTGCCGGTGATAAAATACAAACGGAATTTCGAATATCACACTATAACGGACATGATCTGCCACCATGTAATCTAATATGGAAAATTGGCAATTCTGAAAAAACCTATATCGACGGTAAAATTCCCTGTAAATCGATAAAAGCCGGTTTTGCAGGCTTAATCGGCCAGAAAACAATAGAAATTCCCAATCTGGAAAAGCCCGTTAAAGTTCAATTCACCCTGCAACTGGAGGGAACAGATATCGTTAATAGTTGGGATTGGTGGCTCTTCCCAAAACGCGAGAAGAAGTCACTAGCCGGTTTTGTCGTCGCTCCGGATCTCTATCCCTGGTTTAACGAGCGATATACCGACGTCGTACCCTTCGACAATAAAAACATGAAGTCGGACGAAGTACTGATTTGCCGACCGGACGATACAATTCTCGCACAAGCAATTCGGCAAAACTGCCGTATTCTGATTCTATCCAGGACAGAGGTCCAACCGAATGTCAGTTTAGGGTGGTGGGGCATTGGAACCCAGGTCGGAACCGCATTCGTAAATCATCCTGTGTATGGTAATTTCCCAAAAAATAATTGGATGGATCCCCTCTGGTTCCGAATGATTCGACAGGGCGCTCCCGATCTGACCGGAAAAAATATGTTCGGAAAATTCGAATTACTAGCGGTTGGCGAAGGACGCGATTCCTATTATCTCTATCTCGGACAGACGAAAATCGGAGATAGTCGCATTCTACAGACGTTCGCCTTGGAACTAATGCAAGATACTCCGGAAGCCATGGCATTACTTGATACTTTTATTAAATATGTAAAAAGTGACGATTTTCAACCGAAGGTTACACAGAACAAGTAATTCTACAACTTGTTTCGTCAATTGTCAGGAGAAGAGATACCCACTCTTTTCCTGAATATAGACTGTATGTCGTTATAAAATTGGCATCTCCGCAAAACAGACATCTTGCCTGCTTGAAAAAAAGAGATTTATAACGGCCTTGTGTATCGATTATTAATCCGATTTAAAAAAAGCCTGTAGCAACCATAATTTAGCAACAATAATTTAGCGGCAATAATTATAATCATATCCGTCACACGTGGTTGGGCCTTTTTCAACTATCAATTCTTCTATTGTTTACATAAAGTTATGCCTCTATAATCCGGTCTGATTCATCTACTTGATGGTATTTTATATCACTGTATAATATTATTGAATAGATATTTTGGTCTATTTGTCAGCGGTCTCGAATCCAGTTATATTCTATAGACAAACGAACGAGATGATTGTTTTTACAAAAAGAAAACATAAAAGGAGATAAAACGGGGTGACCGACTTCATCAAACTGTTGGAGATGCTTAATGCGAAAATAGAAAAATCCGATCAAAAGACAATTGAGAAGGTATTTCAAGATGTACCATTAATATTTTCCGGTTCCCAACTTCGTGCCTATACTCCCTCAAAAATAGCAGAGATGCGTAAATTCAGTGCCGGGATACGGAATCCGTTTGATCTGGCTCTTTTCGTTAAACAAGCTCAATTT
Source organism: uncultured Planctomycetaceae bacterium (assembly GCA_964442735.1). GTDB lineage: Bacteria > Planctomycetota > Planctomycetia > Pirellulales > Thermoguttaceae > JAUNBG01. Next base: position 23,133 of record CAYUAP010000012.1, read on the forward strand.
ATGGTGGATTTCGAAGATCATTATGCACCTAAAGGGGAGTATTATGGTCGTTATCCTGTCGTCTATCAGGTTTTATCGACGGATTTACTTCGTTCCTATTTTTCCTGGCGTACAGATGTTCGTCAGGGCAAGGTCATTCCAAACGCGATATTTTGTCCCTATCTCTATATTAGTGAACTCTTAAATCAGGTCGGATGTACAACGATCGACGAAGGTTTCGAAAAACTACAAAAATTTATTAAGGACTATGAACGTGTCGATTGGCAATTTCATGCGATTGGCAGTCGTTTGCTATCCGATTATGCCGTTTACTATGGAATTGATCTTCGCTCCATTGAAAATCGTTTAGAAACAAGTACCAATACTGATAAAATATCTCCTGTCCTGAATCCGAAAGAATACGCTCCGAAAAAGGTTCTGGCCGCGTTGAATGAATTTTCGTCCTATAAACTGCTATCCTCCCGATTTACCGCTACATATCCCATTGACGTGGAATATGTCGCCTATCACGTTTATCTTGAGGTGGTAGATGGCATTATAAAAAAACAGAAAAAATCATTAGTCGAATTCTTCCTGGGTAAAGTCTTTTCCAATCCGTATATCATGTTCAATTCCTTCGCTTTTTATGAATTGGAACGGCATGCCGATGTTACCCGTAAAATAAACGATTTATGTTCCTATGAATGTAAAAATGGAAAATGGTTTTCGAATCGCTTTTTTTTATACGTTAAAAATTTGGAGAAAATCAGTTCGCTACTCAAAATTATTGACGATACAATGCGCCGTCGATATAAATTTCGTTTCTCCTTAAAATCGGTTAAATCTTCCAGGGAGATTCTCGATATCATAAACAAGGTCATTGATGCCTGGTTCGCCCAAAAAAATCAGGCGAAACAGAAGAATATTACAATCGACGTCACAAAACTTCAGAATATTCGCGAAACTGCCCTTCGAACACAAACCAGCCTTCTCGCAAATACAGATTCGGATATGGAACCGGACGAAGGTCTGTTATCACCTCCAACACAACCCGTTCATAAAACAGAAAATCATAAAACAGAATTGGAGAATCCCTTGAACCCAATAGAAACAGAATTTCTTCGGGCATTACTCCAAAATAAATCCTATACTGCAATCCTCAAGAAAAAAGGGATACTAACGTCGGTAATCGTCGATTCCATCAACGATAAACTCTTCGATCAATTGGGGGATACGATACTTGTTTGGGCAGAAGATCGTCCAGAACCGGTAGATGACTATATTCAAGAACTCAAGGAGTTGGTTACACTATGAAAGTACCGAAACGCATAGCAACTGTTATCATAAACGCATTAAAGGGAGGAGTGGTACCACGAATCGGTCTCCCCTATATTACGGTAGGTCGTGAATCCGAAATAAAAGCTTTTTTGCACGATATTGATGTTATTGCGGAAGGGGGAGCGTCCTTCCGCTTTATTGTCGGTAAATACGGAAGCGGTAAAAGTTTTTTACTTCAAACGATACGCAGTTACGCGATGGACCATAATTTCGTCGTTATGGATGCGGACCTCTCCCCGGAACGACGTCTACAAGGTTCCCATGGTCAGGGGATCGCAACCTACAAGGAATTAATCCGTAATCTGTCCACGAAAACACGTCCGGAAGGGGGGGCACTCGCCCTGATTCTTGATCGCTGGATTAGTACCCTTCAAAATGAAGTTATTATGGAAGGTGAATTCGATATCGACGATCCCAAACTAGGCAAACAGGTCGAAAAAAAAATCCACGAGGTTATTGGCGCGTTACAGGAACTGGTTCACGGTTTCGACTTCGCCCGACTTCTGATTCTCTATTATCGCGCCTGTCTGAACGGTGATGATGACTGTAAAGCGAAGGTCATTAAATGGTTCCGCGGTGAATTCACAACAAAAACCGAAGCGAAACATGAATTGGGTATCAATATCATTATTACCGACGACGATTGGTATGAATATCTCAAGATATTCGCCCTCTTCCTCCAAAAGGCGAACTATTCGGGTCTCCTGATTTTAATTGACGAACTCGTTAATATCTCGAAGATTCCACACAGTATAACGCGCCAGTATAATTATGAAAAAATACTGATGATGTACAACGATACCCTTCAAGGCAAGGCGAGTCATATCGGTATTGTTATGTCCGGTACGCCGCAGTGTATCGAGGATCCTCGACGCGGTATCTATAGTTACGAGGCCCTGAAATCGCGTTTGGAAGAAGGACGTTTCGGTCGGGAAGGTCTTCAGAAGGATTTATTTGCGCCTGTCATTCACCTGCTCCCTCTATCCAGCGAGGAATTGTTGGTTCTAATTGAGAAGCTGGCAAATATTCATGCCGGACTCTTCGATTACGAATGTCAAATAACGCAGGAAGAACTCGTCCACTTTATCAAGATTGAGTTTACCCGGATCGGAGCGGACTGTAATATCACCCCACGTGAAGTTATTCGCGATTTTATTGAAATGTTGAATATCCTGTATCAGAATCCGAATCTCAAGATTGGTGAACTCCTGAATTCGGAGAAATTTACCTATACAAAGCCCGAAGTCGGAACCGATAAACCGGACGAGCCATATGCGGAATTCGAGATTTGAAATGGATATTTTTCACCGTTACGCGCCTTTTATCCAGGATTTCATTTATCGTAATAATTGGGAATCACTTCGCGCGATTCAGGCTGCGGCGGCCGAGGCCATCTTCAATACAGACGACAATGTCCTTCTAACAGCCTCCACCGCATCCGGGAAAACGGAAGCAGCGTTCTTCCCGATTCTGACATTGTTTTCCGAGGATCAACCGAAATCGGTCGGAGCGATTTATATCGGACCACTCAAGGCATTGATTAACGACCAGTTTCAGCGTCTGAATGATCTCTGTTTTGAGGCGAATATTTCCGTCTGGCACTGGCACGGTGATGTCGCACAGTCGCATAAAAACAAACTCCTGAAGAATCCATCCGGAATTTTGCAGATAACACCGGAATCGCTGGAAGCACTTCTACTTCGTAAACACGCATATATAACACGTCTTTTCGGCGATTTGCGCTTTATTGTCATTGATGAAGTTCATTCGTTAATGCGCGGCAATCGTGGAGGACAGACCCTATGTCTAATCGAACGACTGGCGAAGCAGGCGGGTGTTAATCCGCGTCGAATCGGGCTCTCCGCAACTATAGGAGATCCGGAGGCCACCGGTCAGTTTCTCGCATCCGGAACCGGACGCAAGACCATTGTTCCGAAGATCGAGTCCAAAAACGCTGTCTGGCGCCTCTCCATGGAACATTTTTGGATTCAGAAGTCTGAAAAAACGGACGAATCGCAAGCACTGGACGTGAAGACCGATATAGCTCCTGAAAACGCCGATCCCGGCTTCGCCTATATCTTCGAACATACGAAGGGGAAAAAATGCCTCGTCTTCGTTAATTCCCGGGAAGAGTGTGAAGCTGTTACGACAACACTTCGGCATTATTGCGAACTTCGACACGAATCGGACCGCTTCCTGATTCACCATGGTAATCTGTCCGCATCCTATCGGGAGACGGCGGAATCCATAATGAAAGACGAGGAACAATCGCAAACAACCATAACCACGGCCACCCTGGAACTCGGTATCGATATCGGTCGACTCGAACGAGCGTTTCAATTAAACGCGCCGTTCACGGTCACATCGTTTCTCCAGCGAATGGGCCGAACCGGTCGACGAGGACTGCCTCCTGAAATGTGGTTTGTCATTCGTGAAGATGAACCGGAATCCCGGGCCATGATGCCCGCAACAATTCCCTGGTCCCTCCTACAGGGAATCGCCCTCGTTCAACTCTATATTGAGGAACGCTGGGTCGAACCGCCGAAATTTGATCGGCTCCCTTTTAGTCTGCTCTATCATCAGACTATGTGTACCCTGGCTTCATGTGGTGAATTGAGTCCCGCCACACTAGCTAGTAAAGTTCTGTCCCTAAACTATTTTCATCGTATCAAGCAGGATGATTATAAAATCCTGCTCCGCCATCTTCTCAAAACGGAACAGATTGAACGAACGGAGGAAGGGGGGCTAATCGTCGGCATTTCTGGTGAACGACAGATTAATTCCTTTAAATTCTATGCCGTATTTCAGGAAAACGAAGAATATACCGTTCGCAACGAATCCCAGGAACTCGGAACTATTGTCATGCCTCCCCCCATCGGCGAAAAAATCGCGATCGCCGGTAAAGTCTGGGTTGTCAATGAAGTTGATCACCAGAGACGGTTAATCTATTGCGAGCCGGTTAAAGGAAGTGTTCCTGCCTTTTTCGGTCTGTGTCCCGGTGATATTCACACAAAAATTCTTGAAAAAATGAAGTCTATCCTGGCTACTAATGCCAGTTACCCCTATCTAATGCCACATGCCACGGCTCGATTGGACGAAGCACGTGCATTCGCCTTTAATTCTTCGATGCTGAATGAACCACTCCTCTGTCTCGGCGGAGAAATGTGGTGCCTCTTTCCATGGGTTGGAACATACGCCTTCCTCGCCCTCGAACGGTTCCTGAAAATCAAAGGGGCCAGTGCACTCGGACTATCGGACTTGGACTCCGCGCGTCCCTATTATATCCAGTTTAAAATGAAGACCGAACGTCAACAATTCTTCGATATTATCCGCTCCATGGAACAACAGCCCCTTGATCCGATGGAACTGATCTATCCCGGAGAAATTCCCATCTTCGAAAAATATGACGAATTTATTCCCCCGGATTTGGTCCGTAAAGGATTCGCTTTTGGAATCCTCGATATCGATGGTATGAAAAAACGAATTCGAAGCTGGGGGGAATATGGTTCCCCTTAAACGTCCTCCTCGATTACCGCTGCAATATAGGGTAACTGCCTCTGTATACCGCCCCCGTCAAGACCATAACCGGCCAGAAAACGATTTGCTACTTGACTCCCAATAAATTCGCATGGTACTTCTATTTCACGTCGACTATATTTATCGAGCAAAACAGCAATGGCAACGTTGGCACCACGTTTGATATACCATTCACGTAAAAACGCCAGACTATAACCACTATCGATGATATCTTCAACAATTAGGACATGACGTCCTGCCGGCGATACTTGTGGGTATTTTACAAGCTGTACCGATCTACTGGAAACCGTACTCGTTCCATAACTGGAAATCTGAATAAAATCGACCTCCACCGGAAATTGAAACTTCCGAATCAGATCGGCCATAAAAATAAACGCCCCATTGAGTACACCGACAACCAGAACTGGATCGGACTCCTTCGTCTCCCGGTAAAACGCATTAATTTCAATTCCCATCCGACAAACAATATCGTCTATTTCCGCCTGGGACAAAATAATATCCATGTATCTCCCAATTCCTTCATTTTTATACTTGAACACAGTCTGCTTTTTCTGCTATTTCTGTATTTTATACGTTTTGTTTCGGTAAACAACCCCGTATCTCAAGGAAAAACACTTCCTTCCGTAAATCGCAGACCATTATACCATTATCAATAAACACCATTTCCGATTCCAATCGTACTTTTAAATATATTTGAAAGATGTCACTGGTATTTTTATTGATTTATGTTAAAATGTACCTATTGTAAAGGTTAGAGGTTGAGTAACCTAAAATTAGATTAATATGGGTAGAAGCCCGTATTTCCAGAAATTTGGCCTTTAATATAATTTCTTTACGATATACATAGTAAAAGACTAAAATGATTAACAGAGGAGTTCCATGCACAATACACTAAAACACTCGTTTCATTCTTCAACTTTTTTTATACTGGTCTGTTGTTCGACCTTCCTTTTGGTCAGCGGCTGTTATCAGCAGGCGCCCCCCCCGGCAACACCGGCAGCAATTCCGGTTCGTACACAAATTGCAATTCCAAAAGACATTCAAATCCATTATTTTTTTACGGGAAAAACACAGATAGAACCCGTTAATATAGTTCCGCGAATTCGTGGTTATCTCGAAGAAATATCTTTTTATCCGGGCCAAATCGTCGAAAAAGATCAAGTTCTGTTTAAAGTCGAGCAGTTCGATTATCTGCAAAACGTGGACTCGGCCAAGGCACAACTTGATATAGCTGTAGCTACGGCTAGTCGTAATAAAGCAGATTACGAACGGGAACTGGAACTCCAAAAACAAGGTCCCGGTTTTACCACACAAGCCGCAATAGATAGAACCAAGGCCCTTTGGGATGAAGCAAAAGGTAATATTGAATCGGCACAGTCGAAACTGGCCGAAGAGCAAAAACAACTCGAACGAACTGTTCTTAAAGCCCCCTGTAAAGGTAAAATTAGTCGTAATCTAATCGAAAAAGGAAATTTGGTCGATGGAACTTCCGGAAATCCACCGATTCTCGCAACCATTATGGGTATGGATCCTATGTATGTCTATTTCCAAATAACGGATACTGATTTCAATATATTAATGTCCCGAATCCGTGAAGCACTCGGTGACACAATCAAGAAGAATCCCGCCTATAAAAATATGCCCCTCCTCGAAGTCGCCGCTAAAGAAAAACTGGAACAAATGGTTCATTTCGATATGGAAGTTACCGGACAAAATGGACTGGGAACCTTCCCTTTTAACGGTATAATCGATTACATGGATAATACAATTGACCTCAACACAGGAACCAATACCTTGCGTGGCAGATTGAATAATCCTGAATATCTCGTTTTTCCCGGTAATATCTGCCGTATTCGATTAAATGGTCCAGAAATAAAAGACGCGATCGTCGTTCCGGAAAAAGTCATTAGTTACGACCTCAATGACAAATATATTTGGGTCGTCGATGAAAAAAATATGCCAAAAAAACGCGTTGTCCAATTGGGAGAAATATTGGAAGATGGTACCCGTATTGTTACGTCCGGCCTCAATGCAAATGAACGTTATGTCGTTGATGGTATCCAAAAAGTACGATTGGATATACCTGTTAAAGAACTTCAAGACGAACCTTCCATCCCGGAGAAACAGCCTAAAACAGATACTGTTCCCAAAACAGATACTGTTCCTAAAACAGATACTGCTTCCAAAACTGATACTGCTCCTAAAACAGATACTGCTCCCAAAACAGATACTGCTCCTAAAACTGATACTGTTCCTAAAACAGATACTGCTCCCAAAACAGATACTGCTCCCAAAACAGATACTGCTCCTAAAACTGATACTGTTCCCAAAACAGATACTGCTCCTAAAACTGATACTGCTCCCAAAACTGATACTGCTCCCAAAACAGATACTGTTCCCAAAACAGATACTGTTCCCAAAACAGATACGGCTCCCAAAACAGATACTGCTCCTAAAACTGATACTACTTCCAAAACAGATACTGTCCCCAAAACGGAAGCCCTTCCAAAAGGAAAATAGAATCGACCTTTACCTTTTATATCCATTTAACCCTTGATTGGTAAAAGACATGTTTACACATTTTTTTATAGATCGTCCAATATTTTCCAGTGTTATATCACTGCTTTTTCTATTGGCGGGAGTAGTTTCTTTTATGAAACTTCCGATCGCCCAATTTCCTGATATTATCCCTCCGGTGGTTAATGTCACGGCGACCTATTCAGGCGCCTCGCCCGAAACACTCGTCGAAACTGTTGCCATTCCTATTGAACAACAGGTCAACGGCGTAGACAATATGATCTATATGAGTTCGACCAGCAGTAATGGTGCCTACTCCCTCAACGTCTATTTTGAAGTTGGAACCAATCCCGATATTGCCACTGTTTTGGTTCAGAATCGAGTTTCGCTCGCCGAACCAAGCCTTCCGGAAGATGTTAAACGACTGGGAGTTTCCGTCAACAAGCAGTCAACGAACCTACTCGGTCTCTATTGTCTTCGTTCTACCGACAATACGAAATCGGACCTCTATTTGAGTAACTACATATCCATTTTTATAAAGGATCAGTTAGCTCGGGTTCACGGCGTTGGTTCGGCAAAAGTTATGGACGCTAAAGATTATTCCATGCGCATTTGGCTCGATCCGGACATTCTCGCGGAACGCAACATTTCGGTTCAGGAGATCTTGTCTATAATTCAGGAACAGAATGTTCAGGTTGTATCCGGTAGTATGGGTACACAACCGGTTCCCAAGGGACAAGAGCTGGCTTTAACGATACAAACCCAGGGACGTTTGGCCAATATCGAGGAATTCGAAAATCTGGTTGTCCGAACGGATACTGAAGGACGTGTTTTGAAATTACGTGATGTCGCAAAAATTGAACTCGGAAAAAGTACCTATGGGATGTCTTCTACATATAATGGTCAAGTGGCGGCAACACTAGCCATTTATCAGACTCCCGGTGCCAATGCCATTGAAGTTCGTAATCTTGTTGAGAAAAAATTACAGGAACTCAAGCCTGTTTTAAAAGAAAGTGGATTGGAAATCGTTTGCGGTTACGACTCGACCCTCTTTATTACCGAATCAATCAATGAAGTTCAAGAGACTCTTTACATCGCCATTCTCCTCGTCATAGCAATTGTCTACCTGTTTTTACAGGACTGGCGTGCCGCACTGATTCCAACCATGACGATTCCCGTCTCCCTGGTCGGTTGTTTCTTCCTGATGATGATTTTCAAATTCTCCATGAATACATTGACGATGTTCGGGCTTGTACTGGTCATTGGAATTGTAGTCGATGACGCTATTGTCGTTGTGGAAAACTGCCAGCGTTTGTTAGACGAAGAAGGACTCTCTCCTAAAGAAGCCGCTAAAAAATCGATGATTCAGGTGTCCGGTCCTATTATCGGAACGACATGCGTTCTCTGTTCCGTTTTTATTCCAACAACGTTTGTTGCCGGAATGGTCGGTCAATTGTATACACAATTCGCGTTGACCATTGTGGGGGCCGTTATCATCTCCGCTATTTGTGCCCTGACAATTTCTCCCGCCCTGTGTGCCATTTTTCTGCGCAAACATACCGGAACGAAAAAATTTTTCCTGTTCCGTATTTTCAACTGGTGTTTTGATCGATTCGCCTCCTGGTATTCATGGAATCTCCATGGTGTCCTTCGTCTTCCGGCTACAATAGTGGCCTTCTGGATTATCCTTGTAGTCGCTCTTGTTTGGGGAATGTCGATTATGCCAACCGGATTTATTCCCAATGAAGATCAAGGGGTTCTGTTTTTGGACGTTCGTCTCCCCAATGGTTCCTCCCTGGAGCGAACGGAAGAGATTCGTACCAAAATACAGAAGCTCGTCGATAAAATGCCCGGCATGGAGAGTACGATTATGGTATCCGGCTATTCCATGTTGGACGGTTGCGGATCTGAAAACGTTATGTTTGGCGTTATCCGTCTTAAAGAATGGAAGGAACGCAGTCCGTCGGAAAAAGCGTTTCAACTTCAACAAGAACTGATGGGACAGATAAATGCCTTGGTTCCTGAAGCCATTACATTTGTATTTTCACCGCCTCCAATTAGTGGTATTGGAACGTCTGGAGGTCTGGAATGTCAACTCAAGGACAGTCGAGGTTCAGGTAATATAGCGCTCTTCTCCGCAGGCCGGGAATTAATGAAGAATGCGGAAGAAACGGGGAATTTCAGTCAATTGACAACAACCTTCGAGCCGAGTATTCCTCAAATATATCTCGATATTGATCGGGAAAAGGCAAAACGTATGGGAATTGAGTTGAGTGAACTCTTCGCAACCCTGCAGTCCTATCTCGGAACGAACTATGTAAACGATTTCAATCGATTTACCCGTATTTTCCATGTCATTGTTCAGGCTGTCGGAAATCATCGCCAGAATATGAAGCAAATCATGGAACTCCCACTAATGAATAAAGAAGGCAAAAAGGTTCCTCTTCGCAGTATTGCCACGAAACGTGAAATTGTAGCCCCACAATTTATTAGTCGTTTTAACTCCACTCAATCGACTTTAATCACTGCCAATTTAGCGCCCGGTAAAAGTAGTGGTACAGGAATGGCCTGTCTGGAAGATTTACAGAAGACACTTCCGGAAGGTTTTATGGTCGATTGGAGCGGTATGTCGTTCCAGGAAAAACAAGTGGGAACTTCGGTCTATCTCGTCTTTGTTTTGGCCCTGATTTTTGGTTTCCTGTCACTGGCCGCGCTATATGAAAGCTGGTCAGCACCGTTAATTATTATGATGGCAGTACCCCTGGGAGTCTCCGGCGCTATTTTAGCAGTCGCTCTTCGTGGTATGGATATCAATATTTATACGCAGATCGGTTTAATTCTAATGGTGGGGTTATCCGCTAAAAACGCCATTTTAATTACTGAATTTGCTCGGGATCATCATCTAAAAGACGGTATGGGCATAAAGGAGTCGGCCATTGCGGCGGGTACCATGCGCCTTCGTCCCATTATGATGACCTCTTTTGCTTTTATTCTCGGGGTCATTCCCCTGGCAATAGCATCCGGGGCTGGAGCTAATAGTCGTCAGGCCATTGGAACGGCAGTATGTGGTGGTATGCTCGAAGAAACACTGATCGGGATTCTTGTAACGCCGGTTCTCTTCGTCATGTTGACCCAACTCGCGGAGGCCGGTATGAAATTTTATCGACACTGTTTGGGAGATCCTTCCCAAAAATAATAAATTACGAGGTTATAATGAAAACCTGTATTGTTTGAGTAGTTAAGAAAACAACAGTCGTCCTCCGCGCCGTCAAGGGGGGATTTATATTGACAATCCTTGATAGGAGAAAATCCATGAAAAAAGCATTGATCCTGATTGTTTTGTGTGTTCTACTAGGATTTTTATGGTTCAGGCTCTACAAGAAGCATCCTGAATTTTTCGAATTCCATTCCACAGAACCAACTGCATCCAGTGACGCCGGAATGGGTGATGGCCCTCCTCCACAACGAATGGATCCATTTACTTCGGCCATGACGGAAGATGGTAAAGTTGATCTCGCAAAACTGCCCGCAGAACTTCCCGAACAGTTCAAAACATTTATTGTGGAAGCGGACGCCAATAAAGATGGTTTCATCGATAAAGCGGAACAAATCAAAACCGGAGTTGGTCCCGCTGGAAGAGTTCCCCTAGCCGCTTTTCGAACCGATGATGATCGAATCGACCTCGCTAAACTCAAAACTGCCGACATAAATAAAGATGGCTTTATCGACGAGGAGGAGCAATTGAAGTCTGGTATTCGACACCCTCGAAGAAATAGAGGAGGTGGTCCGGGTGCTGGTGGTCCGGGTGCTGGAGGTCCGGGTGCTGGAGGTCCGGGCGCTGGTGGTCCGGGCGCTGATGGTCCAGGTACTGGAAGTCCAGGTACTGGAAGTCCGGGTGCTGGAGGTCCGGGTGCTGGTGGTCCGGGCGCTGGTGGTCCGGGCGCTGGAGGTCCGGGTGCTGGTGGTCCGGGTGCTGGTGGTCCAGGCGCTGGTAGTCCGGGTGCTGGAGGTCCGGGCGCTGGTGGTCCTATTCCTCCAAATATGACTAAACCTGCCGATAATAAACCTGCTGATGGTCCAAAACCTTTTACAGGTTCTGAAGGTCCCGGAGGCCCTGGCCCGGAAGGTGTAGGACCAAGAAATTCAAGCGGTCCTGGAGGGCCTGGCGGTCCTGGTCCTGGAATGGGAGGGCCGCGCCGTGGTCCCTTGCAGAAATTCCAGACGGAAGATGGTAAACTTGATCTGTCTAAATTCGCTGAAGCCGACACCAATAATGATGGTTTTCTCGATAAAGAAGAACAAAAGAAAAGCGGTTTGACTCGATAATTGTCATTAGAATAACTTCTTTATTGAAAAAGAAGTATTCCAAAATTTATACACCGAACCTTTTTAAAACTGGTATACTGTACGACATTATAAATTCGGCATTTCCAGGGAGCGCGGACGCCATGCCTGACGGCAGGCAGGTCTCGTCCGCATCCTCCAAAACAGGCGTCTCGCCTGTTTTGAAAAATAGACTTTTATAACGACCTTGAATATAATTAGAAAAAAACAGAATTATGTTAGGATGTTTTGAAGACAATATTCTGTAATATGTTCTATAATATGTAATCCGTAACCGTTCTGCGTGACCGTGATTTAGGCCACACCTTTATCTCCGGGTTGATGGTGAAGAATGTTTTGAAGACAAAATTCTATTATATGTAATCCGCGACCGTTCAAAATGACCGGATTTAGGCCACACCTTTATCTCCGGATTGATGATGAAGGTTGTTTTGAAGACAAGGTTCTATTATATGTAATCCGCGACCGTTCATAATGACAGAATTTAGGCCACACCTTTATCTCCGGGTTGATGGTGAAGAATGTTTTGAAGACAAAATTCTATAATATGTAATCCGTAACCGTTCTGCATGACAGGATTTAGGTCACTCCTTTATCTCAGGGTTGATAATAAAGAATGTTTTGAAGACAAGGTTCTATTATATGTAATCCGCAACCGTTCAAAATGACCGGATTTAGGTCACTCCTTTATCTCCGGGTTGATAATAAAGAATGTTTTGAAGACAAGGTTCTATTATATGTAATCCGCAACCGTTCAAAATGACCGGATTTCGGTCACACCTTCATCCCCGGTTCGATGGTGAAGGTTGTTTTGAAGACAAGATTCTATAATATGTTCTATAATATGTAATCCGTAACCGTTCTGCGTGACGGGATTTAGGCCACACCTTTATCTCCGGGTTGATGGTGAAGGATGTTTTGAAGACAAGGTTCTATTATATGTAATCCGCAACCGTTCAGAATGACCGGGATTTCAGTTACACCTTTATCCTTGAATTGTTGGTGAAGGTTGTTTTGAAGACATGATTCTGTAATATGTTCTATAATATGTAATCCGTAACCGTTCTGCGTGACAGGATTTCGGCCACACCTTCACCCTCGGGTTGATGGTGAAGGATGTTTTGAAGACAAGATTCTATAATATGTTCTATAATATGTAGTCCGCAACTGTTCAAAATGACCGGATTTAGGCCACACCTTCATCCACGGTTCGACGATGAAGGATGTTTTGAAGACAAGATTCTGTAATATGTTCTATTATATGTAATCCGCGACCGTTCAAAATGACCGGGATATGGAAAAGATGGAATCATCGTCCATCTGTAATTTCCGAAGAATATTTTTTATATCCGGATTCTGTAACGATTGAATCTTTTTCGTAATCCATATCTGTCTTTTTTACCGTTTTTAAAACTGGTTTTTCATGATTTCTATGGTACATTTTTTTCATTCCTGGAGTAATCCAGCATTATTGAATAGAAAAAGGAGGTAAAAAATTTGTCTGATAATTATGAAACCCGAGAAAAGTTAATGGAGGCCGTGGAAAATGCGATTGTCCAGAACGAAAATGGACAGTATTCACTTTCACTTCCATCCAATAACGAAAATTCGTTTTCGGAAGAAGTTGCGCAACTCCGCAAAAGTAACGCGCACCATGAACAGTTGATTAAGGAACTCAAGCAGAAGACGGCAACCCAGAAGCAGACGATTACGGAATTAAGCCGGTTGAATCCATCGGAATTACAGGAAAAGCTCAAGCAGTTTGCCCAGGAAAAGGCAGAATGGAGTATTGCGCGCGAATCGCTCGAAAAAGAGATGGAACCGTTAAAAGCAGAACTAACTGCGTTCCGGGAAAAAGAACGTCAAGACCTGATACGACAGGCACTTCATACAGCCGCTGTTCATCAGGGAATTCGACCGGAAGCCATACGGGACGTTGAACGTCTGGCTGTTCTTCTATCGATTAATGACGATGGTATTATTGAAACAAGTGAAGGTCTGACTGTCGAAAAACTGGTTGAAAAAGAGAAGGCGCTCTCTCCCCATTGGATACCTGTTTCCCAAGGTGGAGGAAGTCAAACCGTCACCTCGAATATGAACGATATCGGAAAAGAGGCCCGATTCGAAGCCGCACGGCAAAAAAAAGATTTTACTGGTATGATATTAAATGCACCTATTATTGAGTAAAGGAGTCTAAATGACAGTAGTTAGCAGTTATGAATGGAATAATCTCAAGAGGGATTTTTCGGACATTCTCTCTACGATGATTTCATCCGCCCCCGGGTTTATTACCCTGTTTCCCAATAAAGGAAACGCAACGCAAATCAAGCATGAATGGCTGGAAGATCACATTAAGCCCAAACAGATATCGTATTCCGCCTACGATGCAACAACAACGCCGGGAACGTTTACCGTAACGAGTTCTTCCGGCTGGGAAGTGGGCGATTATGTCAATATACTAGGAAATCCGGCTGTGTTCAAGATTGCCAGTACAACGTCCACAACCATTGTCGTTACACTCGTTGCCGCCAACGGTGGATATTCCGCATTATCCAGTACCGGAGCTCCGGCTACTTCTGCCGGTACCCTCTGTTTTGTTTCCCGACCCATGAACGAAGGAAGTTCCAGCGGAATTGACGTCCATCGGCAATCAACCACCGGATATAATTATTCACAAATCATTCGTCGTGATATCGCCCTGACCGCCACCTCGTCCGTTGTGAAAACATTTGGTATGGAAAACGCTATTCCCTATCAGGAAGAAGAGGCCATTCGTCAACTCATTTATGAAATGAATCTGATTTCCCTCTTCGGTGTTCGACAACAGAGAACGTCCAGTTCCCTGGGAACGACAGGAGGTCTCTATTATTTCGGAACACAAACGAATGGATTATGTGATAACTATTCCGCGTCGCCCGTTGCTTTATCGACCGCCATTATCAATAAAGCGGCACAAAAAATCGTGGAGGCGGGAGGAACTCCTTCTGTCATTCTCTGTGGTACCGGACAGGCACGTGTTATTTCTCGTCTCTATAACTCGACCTTGAACATCCAACGTGCCGATCAGGTTCGTGGCTCTTTTGTCTCCCATATTATCAATGAATCCACCGGAGGGCTCATGCAGGTCTTCGTCGAACCAAATATGATCGATTCGGAAATTTGGGTGATCGATCCCTCCGGCTTCGGACTCCTCTGGTTGCGTAACCTCGTTTCTTCCGACTCCACTTCCCCAAATCAAGATGGATACAGCCGTAAACTGATTGGTGAATTTACTCTTGAATTCAAAAATGCAAAACAAAAATTGTGTCGTGTCAATGGATTACAGGCGTCCGCCACAACATTGTCCTCCTGATTGTTGACACGAAAACGGAAGACTTCGGCTTCCTGATATACTTTAATCAGTAGTTGTTTGCTTTTGTAGCCGCAGAAAATACGGATCTACATGGATAGTTGTTTGAATATCAGCGTTTACAATATTAATATATTAGCTTAATATATATTTATAGAAGATTATTATTAAGAATACATTATTTTTCCCGTAAACAGTCGGCGTTATCCGTAAAATTCGTAGTTTCAAAATGTACATTGTTTGCAACATATACATTGTTTGCAATATGTACATTGTTTGTATGTTGAGTGATGAATATCGTTTGTCCGGGAATCACCGTATTCCTGTTGTTTGTTTACTTCATCTCCTGATCGATTGAGGACAGCCATGACTGTTTACATCAATTGTTCTTTAATGTATTCCTGTCAAATACATCAGAAGAAGCAGAAATGTGTTTGTAACGGTCTGGCTGTCCGAGGTCGAAATTTTAGATGACGTTTTAATCCTCTAATTGATAACCCCCCTTTTGAAGGAATTTATATGAAAATTATCTCCTATGAAACGAGTTGTTATAAAAGTACCTTGATATTCGAGACGGAAGGACAACTGGAATCCATGGAATTTCCGGTTTCCACCACACTTGAAGAAGCAATCAATGAATTGAATACCACGTTTCAGGACGATTCACAGCCTCAACTGATAACCGAAGACGTACCAAAAAAGAATCGTTCCTCCAATAAAACAAAGGACAAGAAATAAAAATGCAATTATGGCTTTCTGTGACCGAGGCCGACATACTTTTTGCCGACCGGCCTTTTTCGGATTCCTGGTTTCAAACAGATCATTCCCTAAAAATTACACTCCTCAATTGGGCACAATTATTTTTGGAGTCGATTATGTCCTGGTCCGATAACGCCTTTATAACAGATACAAACGGCAATATTCAGGCACGTCCTGAACTTAAAGCCGCTTTATGTGAACAGGCGGTCTGGTTTCTTCAACGGAATTCCATTGAATTACCGGAGTTTTTACAGCAGGGTATCGAATCTCTCTCCATCGGTAACCTGTCCGCTAAATTCTCCACGAATGGTTCCGATCAATATATTAGTCCACTGGCCCTTAAACTGATTGGAAAATATGGATCTGTCCAGTCAATAAAAACCAATAACGGCTCAATACAAGCCACTTTACTGGAAATGTAATTTCCCGGAATAATAATTATGGATATTCTTTATAAACTGGTACATGGATATAAAGGGATTTTAGATCGTGCTTTTCGGATATATGGTGTTCAGGTTAATTTGCACTATTTGCAAAATATTAAATATCCGGCGGAAATGGAAGTAGATTTACAAATAGTTCATTCCGAATTGGTTTACTTTATTGCCAATCAACTCAATAAAGATGAAGAAGTGGAGGATCGCGGAATCCTTTCCCGTCATGACAGCATAACCGGGTATATTTGCTGTCAAGATCAGAAGCGGATTCCTGTTGCCCATCAAACACTTCTGGAATACGATAATTCCACCTGGAATATCATTAAGGTAAATGTACAGTCGTTTAAGGGCAAAAATACCTTTATATATTTGAAAGCCGTTCGATAATGACTATTTACTTAATTCTTCAATAATTTGACGACAACTGATCACTTTCTCAACCAGATCGTTTGGTACAAACCAATAATGGTTGGTCGACTCAAACCCGATACGGGAATCCTCCTTCGTTATCCGATAAAGTTGACGGGCCATATCTATTTCCTGCCGAACGACTTTTATCATATCTGCCGCAACTAATTTCTTTTCCGAAGCCGATGTTTTCGGATCGATCAGTTTATTTCGGAGCCGAATAAACTTGACTTGATTAGCAGTACTTCCATAGATAATTCCGGCGGTTTTCCCGAAACGTGTCTGTTCATCCGCCTCTTTTCTATGGTCGATCGGGGCCTTCTTCGCCGCCTGTTCCAAGAGCGCGGAACCTTCCATAAATCCCTTGAACATCTTGACGAATTGGTTTTCATAAACGTCTTCCGGATATATTCCACGCCATTGGGAGAGCGCATCGTATGGAATACCGACCATGGTTGCCGCGTATTCGGTTGGCTTTAAGTAGAGGAAATTAGCCGGTCCCACCTGATAGGGAGGACTGTAAACATTCCCATAGGGGAATTCTTCGAACGCATTACTAATTTTCGTCCATCCTTGACGCGCTAATGGCGCTCCTTCCGAACCATAGAGATCAAGAGCCAGTTCGTTCAGTGCTTCTTCCAGGGTCGGCAACGGATCACGGTCAAATATCTGCGGTATTTTAAGATTTAACGATGGATGTCCGCCGAGTGACCAGCTCATCATCATGGCTGTCACTCCACTTGTTGCCAATTGACGACAATGCCGCGCCACTAAATCTGTGGCCGGAATATAGGGAATCGATCCAATTTCCCAGGTTGTATTGAGTTGGACCTTGGCCGCCGATTTTAATCCATTCTCCAAGGCACTTTTCCACTCTTCCTGTGCTCGCGGACCCGGACCTACTCCCGATATGGAATATTCACTGATTATCGTATGGACTCCCCCACGATTAATGGGAAGTGCCCATTCACTAACTGACATAACCCAAACATTCTTCGGTAGCTTGGTGATGATTTCAGGACCTTTTCCCAATTGATTACCAAACCAGCCCCAGTCCCAAACGAGAACCTTGGCATTCGGGGCACTTCGATGTACTCCTTCTTCCAAAATCGCATTGGTTTCGGCAATAACGTTGGCGTATCCTTTTTTTGAACATCGGGGACACGTCTTTAAAAAACCTTCTCCATGGGATGCACAGTTGGTATAGTTTTCCGATGCGGTAATTGTAAAAATACCACCTAGATCCGGAATCTCCTTAAAGATATAGGCTAAAGAATCACCCAACCATTTGCGGACTTCCGGATGTGAAATACACATTGCCTGAAGATTGACGTTCGGCTTGATTGCACCAGCAACTTCTGGATATTTTTTAAAAAAGTCGATCGCCATGGCTCGTGGTTCGTTCATGTAAAGATAGATGCCAATATTATATTTTTTCGCCGTGGCCACCAGACGACGAAGATTGGCAATCCGTTTTTCGTGATCTTTACCGAATTCTTTAAAATAACCACCAGGAGCCAAATCACGGAGTACGACATGTAACCAGACGCCATTAACACCATGACTCGATAGTTTTTGAAGTAGTCCTTCCGGGTAGACTTCTGCTTTATCGTCTAAAAGTGGATCTCCGAACAAACCAAAATAGGAGTAAACATAACGAAGTTCAAATCGTGATTTCGTCTTTTTGGGGGGCTGAAAATTTTTATCGACAGATGAAAGTTCCTTCACAAATGAAAATCGTGGATCCTCGTCTTTATCAGTAAAAGAATCTCCAAACTCCTCCCGAACGATTGTAGCAATTTTACGGAGCTCTGTTTTCTCTTCTTCCGTTAACGGCTGATAGACGATTGGAGAACAATTTGGCTTGAGTCCACCAAGTTTAACCCAGAGAAAATCGTCTTCCTTGAGATTAAAGGCAAGTTTCTCCGGCGTCATATCCAGAAGTGTCAATATCTGTTCATAGGGAAGAATATGCCAATTCCGTCGAACAAGGGTAATATAGATTTGTGCAATAGTCCAAGTCGGTTTTTTATAGGGGGGCAGTCCCATTAACCGGGCCCGTTCCGCTATGTTTTCCGGTTTGGTTTTTAGAACAAGCGCCATTCGATCTATATCGACCAGATTCCAGTTTCGCCAGACAAATGCGTCAACTTTATTCGGAAAATGGGGAATATCCAAGGCCTGCTTTATTCCTCCGGTCGGTAAAACGGACAGATCCACTTTCGTATCCGATACACCATACGAACTGAAGATCGATAATAACAAAACAGAGATCAATATCAATCGCTTCAGCATAACATTTCTCCTTTATTGATAATAGTTAAGATACCATTCAACAAAACGGGCAATACCGTCTGCCAGCGATGTATGTTGCATGGGACCGATGGCCGATTCCAGATTATCCAATGCAGCATATGTTTCCAACATATCGCCCGGTTGTAATGGAAGATATTGACGAATTGCCTTTTGCCCCAAACAGGATTCTAAAATTTCTATCATAGTCAGAAGACCAATCGGACATCCACTTCCTAAATTGAATATCTCGAAGGGAATCGTCGAATCGATATTCGTACTTTTATTTTCACCGTCCTGATCGGACGGTATTCGATACACCAACCGTAAAATACCATCGACAATATCATCGATATAGGTGAAGTCGCGCTTCATTTGGCCATTATTAAAGACTTTAATCGGAATACCCGCCAGAATATTTTTTGTAAAATGGAACAGGGCCATATCAGGACGGCCCCAAGGACCGTAAACCGTAAAAAATCGAAGACCGGTCGTTCGCATCCCGTAGAGATGACTATAGGAATAGGCTAATAACTCGTTTGCCTTTTTCGTGGCCGCATAGAGACTGATAGGATGATCCGTCGTATCTTCAACAGAAAATGGTATTTTATTATTTGCACCATAGACCGAACTGGACGAGGCATAAACCAAATGCTTCAAATCATGGCGACGCGCCGTTTCCATGATATTGACAAATCCGACCAGATTACTGTCAACATAGGTATACGGATGTGATAATGAATAACGAACACCCGCTTGAGCCCCCAAATGAATTACTTTTTCAATATCGTTTTTATCGAAAACGGCTTCAATTTCCTTTTGATTGGCTAGTTCAACTTTTTTGAAATGAAATAGATCGTTTCCTGGTCCACGCCTCAGTTCGGTCAAACGTCCTTCCTTAAGATCAACATCATAGTAATCGTTGAGATTATCAATTCCATAAACTTCCTTTCCCTGCAAGACAAGCTGTCGTGCCGTATGAAATCCTATAAAACCGGCAACCCCCGTTACTAATATCATGATTTACCTTCTTCATTCTTCCAGGACGTACCTGGAATCCCAATGGGATAATATTCGAAGCCAAGGTCAGGAAGATCAAATCGCTCGTATTGATTTCGACCGTCAAAAATAATCGGCAGGTTCAACTGTAATTTGATTTCATCGAAATCGGGCGCCCGAAATACAGGCCATTCCGTTACGAGCAAAAGGGCGTCGGCTCCGGTTAAAACTTCATATTTATTTTTAATATATTCGATATTGGACATACCCTTCAAGTAGCAGTTGCGAGCCTGATTCATTGCCTCCGGATCATAGGCACGAACAGCAGCTCCACGGGACAGCAATTCCCGAATCGTTATAATGGAAGGGGCTTCCCGCATATCGTCCGTATTCGGCTTAAACGCCAGTCCCCAAATGGCAAATGTACGTCCGGATAAATCATTTCCAAATCGTCGAACCACTTTTTGCCATAATATATTCTTCTGATTGTTATTGACCTTCTCGATAGCCTCCAGCAGAAGGGGTTCCACACCGAACTGTCGCATGGTTCGAACAAGAGCCTGAACGTCTTTAGGGAAACAGCTTCCGCCATAACCACAGCCGGGAAACAGAAACGCGGTCCCAATCCGTGTATCGGACCCAATACCGGCTCGAACGGCACTGGCATTGGCCCCGACCGTTTCGCATAACAAGGCTATTTCGTTCATGAAACTAATACGGCAGGCAAGCATGGCATTAGCCGCATATTTCGTCATTTCCGCACTTCGAACGTCCATGAAAATAACACGATTATTCCTCAACATGAACGGCGAATAAAGTTGCTCCATTATCTGTTGGGAATAGGAATTGTCAACTCCAATTACTACGCGGTCCGGCTTGAGAAAATCACTGACTGCCGTTCCTTCCTTTAAAAATTCCGGATTACTGACAACGTGGAAGGACAAGAAATTACACAATGTATCACCCTGATCTTTACGACGATCAAGAGCCGCCTGAACGGTAGTACGAACTTTTTCGGAAGTCCCTACCGGAACCGTTGATTTATCGACAACGACAAGCGAATTGGTCATAAAAGTTCCAATTTGTTCCGCAACCGTTAAAACATAACTTAAATCGGCGGAACCATCTTCACCCATCGGCGTCCCCACCGCAATAAAGACGACTTCCGCTCCAGGAAGCGCCTCTTCCAACGATGTTGTAAAACATAAATCGCCCGAATTGGAATGCTCCTTGACAATCTCCTGAAGGCCCGGCTCGTAAATCGGAACTATTCCCTGACGTAACAACTCTATTTTTTCCCGATTGGTATCGACACAAGTGACCCTGTTTCCCATACTGGAAAAACAGGCTCCGGAAACAAGACCGACATAACCGGTTCCAACAATGACCACACGCATTCTTCACCTATTCCGGGGATTATATATAGGGATTATATATACTCAAGGTCGTTATAAAAATCTATTTTCCAAAACAGGCGAGACACCTGTTTTAGAAGATGCGGACGAGACCTGCCTGCCGTTAGGCATGGCGTCCGCGCTCCCGGGAAATACCGGATTTATAATGTCCTAAAGTATAATTGTCGTAAAATCTATTTACATAGGAAGACGATTAGCCCTCGTCCGCAGGAACAAATATCATTTGTCCTCGAAATTATGAAATAGAACAGGTCCTTTCATTAACCAAAAAACATAATAAAGCACATTCGATTACAAATTCGGAAAACCTGTAATCGAATCTCGTCTTCATCCACACGGCTTAAAGGTGGAACAATGATCGATTAGTACAATCGAACGTAATGGGGCAATTCGCCAACCAGTGGACGCAGATATTGCAGACAGGCTTCGGTAACATCAAGCCGATCATTGGAAATAAACTCGTCCGGCATAGGTTTTTCCCCCAATGCGACATCGGCCAACGGGGCTGTTCCGAATCCGATTTTATAGGGATTATTCGATAGACGTTCCATGGTGACCATGACACCACTCGTGCCTTCAAGGGCAAGTTCTACTGCCCTATGACCACACTGCCAGGCTTCCAGAATATCCTGTTCGGAGGCACGGTCTGCGGCAGACATCTGAAGTGATTCGGTAACCTGAAATTCACCCCGCCATCCATATTCATCGGCAATCATTCGATGAAGCATCATGGCAGCACTTGTACCGGCCATAGCCCCGAATTCGACATTGGAGAATCCGTCTTTCGTGGCAGAAGCACTAATCGGACGACCATCGGCATAGCAAACGCCTTCTCCACAGACAATACTAACCCAACCGTATTTATCATAGGCTTCCTTAACTTCCGTCATGAACTGTTCCCGAACAAAAGGCCGTTCCGGTAAAAGAATGATATGTGGAGCATCCCCGTCTTTTTCCCGGGCACAGGCAGCCGCCGCCGGAAGCCAGCCCGCACTTCGTCCAACTGTCTGGAAAATTACATATTGATCGACCTTCTTCATATCGCGCGCCAGTGTACCCGCCTGTTTAACCGATAACGCGACATAACGGGCTGCCGATGGGAAACCGGGCGTATGGTCCGTCGCAAACAGGTCATTATCCACCGTCTTCGGTATTCCAACTCCCCGAAGATCATAACCGTTCTTTTGGCAATAGGCCTCGACCCGATGAATCGTATCCATCGTATCGTTTCCACCAATTAGAAAATAATAGCGAATATCGTATTTTTTAAGCTGTTCCAAAACAGGAGCAAAATCGGCCTCCTTTAGCTTATATCGACAACTTCCCAATGCACTGGACGGTGTATGCTTCAAACCCTCAATATTTTCCGGGGATTGAGCACCTAAATCAATAACCATATCTTGAAGGAAACCTTCAATACCATATTGCATTCCATATATTTTATTCATTCGACTGTCAACATTGGTTCGACCCAATTGAAGACATCCCTGAATGACACCACACAGACTCGAATTAATGACACTGGTCGGTCCACCACTCTGACCGATAATTGCGTTTCCTTCAAACATCTTAATATCTCCTGTAATTGTTTATAAATACCGATAAATCGATTATTTTACAACCATTTTCTTTACATTTACAACTGGAGTCTCCTGTAACACATTCATCGTCCACAAAACGAGATTGCGCGCGAATTCGGAGTACCATTTACCGATCTCCATAACGTTACCATCCACTTCCTGAACAATAGCTGGTTTTCCCCAATCGACAAGACCACCGGACCAATGCGGAGCCAAATCGGACGCATAGGCCGCCGTTCGTCCTTTTCCACAGGTCCCGACAATTAAAATAGGATCCTGATGGACCGGCCGGAACCCAAGGGAATCCGTCGGACTAATGGCAACGGTCACCTGCTCCTCTATCGGATTACCTTCGTATTCGCGATTAAAAGGTTTTTCACAATCTTCAATAATATCATCATTCAAATGACGAACATCAATTGTAATCCCCTTGAGAAGGACATGACTCCCCTTTTTCGGAATAATTCGATTAAAACCACCAATCGAGGCGGGCCAGTTCCATGGAAGATCCTTTAATATCGGATGGGAATCCATTTGAATCAAAATAATCGGCAGGGAAGAATTAACACGATCATCTACATTTTGCATGGTAACTGGCAGTACATTCGCCAGGGGCGACTGATAATATTCCCCATTCAAACCGTAAAAACTTTCCCAGCCTCCTATCATTAAGAGACCACTACCATGATTCTTGACAGAATCGGCAATAAACTCCATCTGTTCCTTCGAAAAACGACTCGACGGATAATCACTGACGATATATAACGCATAACGCTTCGTTAAAAAATCGGCGGGAGGCGCGTCCGGACTGTTCACACGAACATAATCAATTTTATAATGCTTCATCACAGCCGCTAAATAGGCAGCAGCTCCATTTGTGGAATCGTCACCCAAATAACAAACCGTTTTATTGGTAGTTCCCGTCGAGGTTTTATCCTCGGTTACAATTACATCTTTCATTTAATCTAAAATCCTTAAATTCTTCCTAAAAACAGCGGCCTTAAAATATAATTCTCAAAAAATATAATTCTCAAACTGTAAATGATTTTAGGCATAACCATTGATAACATTGTTTTCGCGGATTCCTCTTGGCAAATAACGTTTATCGGATTTAATATCTATCATAATCCATTTTTAGGTTTATTATTATAAAAATCTATATTTGCAGAAATACAATCGTATTCGTGATATCCGTGGTTTCAAAATATATCCGGTTTATACACTGGTACATTTTATACACTGGTACATTGTTTATACACTGGTACATTGAGTATAATATTATAGACCGCCGATACTAAAGCCGATACTAAAATAGAGCATCCGCCTTTTCCGGATCGAAAAAGTCGAAATCCATTTCCCGAATGTACTCCTTGGGACCGGTTCGGCGAAGACGATCAATGGTCATTTCAATCTGCTCCTGACTTTTATAGGCCAAAATCGAATCGATCGATTTTTCGAACAGATCCTGATTGATACGTACCCGGATCGTGGGAGGGGTCTGAAAATTACTGTAGGCGGTATATTCGTAAAGCTGCGGAATTTTCTCCATGGACTCTCCGAGTTCCGGCCATATGTTTCCCTGGGCATGATAGACACTGATAATCATTTCCGAATTCGTCATACGATGGTCCGGATGGAGATCGGTGATTGTCGGTAAAAACAGACGTGTCGGACGTACTTGACGTAAAAGCCATGTAAAAGAGTTGTGCAATCCTGTAGCCCCCGCGATAACAGGACCGTCCGAATCGTCCGATGCCAGGCGGCGCCCCGACTGTCTATATAAACTACCGTCATCGAAATTCAAAAAGAACAGATTTTCGTCCGGTAATCCTAGTAAATGAAACGAATCAATACATTCTTTTTTACGAATATCGGCAATAGTATATTTGGCTTCCGTATGACAATACCCCATACGGCCATTGGTTACAACCCCGGCAAAACATGGAATATTACAAGCCTGCCCGGCCAGAAGAGTTTTGACCGCTCCAACAGTAATATCATCGTCATGGGGCGCAATAAACAACCAGCGTTCTTTACCTTCATTCCAATTCGGCCATATCTCCGAAGGATTCGAAGAAGATATAGTCTGCGTTCCTACCCGTCGATCAAAAATTACAGATTGTTCCATAATATATTCCTAATGAATTCTGTTCTATTAGTTATTATTATTACTATTTGTTAATTTAGAGTTTTTGTATATTGAAGGTCCCGGCGGGCTGGAAGCCCGCATTACAGGGGATGGATTATCCCTCAAACTCGTTACCGATTTTACGGGCACGAGTCGGTTTATCCAGATTAATACCAAGATTGATACCGGTCTGAACCAGAAGATTCCAACCCATCATCAACTGGAAGAAAAATTCATAACCGGTAATTTTGGGGTATTTAATAGTCGGGAAAATGGTATCTTCTGCCGCTATGGCCATAACATAAAGACCGGCACGTCCTTCTATTAATTTCTTGATTTTTTCACACTCGGAAGGGAACGGATCGACGAGAATACAGGCTTCACCAGCATTCATAATTTCCTCGACACCGTGAAGAAGATAGGTTCCTTCGAGATAATCACTTTTTTTACGAGTAATTTCGTTCGTTTTGAGTGTCAATTCTTCGGCAACACCATTATTACGACCAGCAAAATAGAGGACAGGAGCCTTGGCCAAATGCTGAATCATATCGGCGTCATATTCGGTTTCCATCAGAATACGGGCCGCTTTTCCCGCTTCCTGTTTGTTTTGGGCACAGGAACATTGAATCATGTTACAGAGAATCGATCGGTTCAAAAGCGCCTGCTCGACAACACTCTTCGTGGCCGCAACCGCATTTTCCTTGCCACAGGACAAAACGTAACATTTATCAGTTGCTTCAGCCAAACGCGTGCCCTGATTGGCGGTAACGCCAACACGCTTGGTATGACCAGCTTCTCCCAACTTCTTCATTAGGGAAATGATTTCCTTGGTCTGTCCACTATTGGATGCGCCAATAACAACCCATTTCGACAGGTCGTATTCCGTTGCTTGAAATGAACCTTCGGTTCCGACCGCAATTGGAAGACCACGCTTTAATACGCCATAAATAAAACTCTTCGCCGGGAAAATACGGCTTGAGCCTTCTCCGGTCAAAAAAACCCGGCCAGTCTCCTGAATCATTCGGGCCGTTTCCGCGGTTTGAGAAAAATCAAATTTCTCAATAACATCCGCAGTTTCCAGCATTTCCCTGACTAATGCAAACTGATTGTATTTTACGTCGTTAAGGTTCATTTTTTCTCCTTCACTTCTCTATTTGTCTATTTACCATGAATAAAATTCCGACCTGAAATATTATTCTCTAATTATTCTTCTATTATTATAGCAGTCCTTTCACAACAAGTAAATAGTTCAAATAAAATTATTTCAGGGAGGGGTAACGATTTCGGGCGTCCATTTTTTTAACCAACAGTGAAACGTCGATTTTATCGAGCGTAACATGTTTTTGAGCCGCCCAGGCGGCGGCAACACCGGCTACATGGCCTAGTTGAATCATGGTTCGCTGTAAACGGCAACTGGCAGCGGCAATATGACTAAAACCGGCCCCGCGACAGGCAACCAGAATATTTTTCAGTGTTCCTTCCGGGACAAGACAACGAAATGGAATACCGTACGCAGATACGACGGGAACAAGTCCCCCTCCTTTTCCATGAATATCGCACGGATGATCCGCCACGGCAATCATGTCGGTATGTGTTTGACGTTCCCAGGTATCCCGAAGATCTTTTTCACGGAGTACATACTGTGTTATAACCCGATAGTCTTCGCGAATCCCCATCAGAGGCGCAATTGCCACAAGTTCATAATTCGAGAAATCAGGAGACTGCTGAAGCCAGTGCCAATGATTCCGAACAATCTTCTCTGATCTCTTCATACACTCTTCATAACCCAGCTTTTGAATTTCCTCGCCCTGCATCATTGCCATCATATTAATAAAACGAGGACCATCCAGCCAGCCGGTAATCCAGGCAGCTTTAGGAAATGGAAGAATATCCTCCTTCGAAATTATTTCGCGTCGCGGATTCTTCTTCGGCTCAATTCGATAACAACGCGTAATCGCGTTAAGTTGTACATCCGCCTTGTCTGGGGCTAATGATTCCTGATATTCCGCCTTCCCCTCCCGACCTATCCGGACCGAACAATCAAGCGCCCGACACAAAACAACGGATCCGGTACAGTCGATAAAAACCGCCGCTTTAATCCGAATAATCTTTTGATCGGATCGACGGACAAGAATCGAGTCCACTAAAGTCCGATCCGAATTTTTTTCCGCCTGAAAAAACTCCGTTTTATCCAGCAGTGTAATTTTTTTCGTTTCTGCAAATATTTCCCGCACGATACGGTCAAATGCCTCCGGAAGATAGGGGACACTTCTGTAATCCCCCTTCGGTGGTTTGGCTCGAACGAGTGAAATGGAATAGGGTTCCTCCGGCAGGGATCGATCAATTAAACGTGTTCCATAGGGACCGGGAATAGCCATCACCTTCATTTTAGCAACACCGGCACCATTGATAGCCTTCATACGAGAATAAAATTCTTCGGCAATATCACAACCGGGTCCGCCTTCCCAACTCGAAACAAATCCATTGACCCCAGTTCCGCCCACCAACTTCATTTTCTCCACGATAACGACCTGCGCTCCTTCCCGAGCCGCAGCAATCGCCGCCGCACAACCTGCACTTCCCGCCCCAACAATACAAACATCGGTGGTTAATACTTCCGCCGGTTCAGGTTCGCCCGCAATGTTTGCAATCGCTTGACCTGTACTGATAAATGTCATAACTAAAATCAAGACTAATTGCCACCTAAATTGTTTATATAATTGTTTATACATTAATTATCCCTATTTGATTATCCCCATTATCGATGGTTCCATTTTTCATCAAATATACTGCACGACGTTATAAATTCAGCATTTCCTGGGAGTACGAACGTCTCGTCCGCATCCTCCAAAACAGGTATTTCCCCAGTTTTGAAAATAGACTTTTATAACGACCTTGAGTATATCATTCAAGTTACTCAATATGGCAATGGGCAAGAACGATTAACGCATATCCGGTCACCAGATTCATATCGTTTTCCATCCAC
This sequence comes from uncultured Planctomycetaceae bacterium, assembly GCA_964442735.1. Lineage (GTDB taxonomy): Bacteria > Planctomycetota > Planctomycetia > Pirellulales > Thermoguttaceae > JAUNBG01. Next base: position 51,201 of record CAYUAP010000012.1, read on the forward strand.
ATAGAGTTGTCATTGACCCAGTATCCATCTTCATTTTGCGCGGCCATAAAGGCTTTAATCAGATCACCTTTCCAGAAATGTACCTTGTTGTCTTTATCGCGAAATAAATTTTTGCCGAGAACATCAAGAGTTTTGGACATGGTATGATAATAATAATAGAGGCCTTTTTTTCCCAGGCCGGGATTTTCATTAACGGTATAATTATCACGAATCCATCCGGAAGCGGCTTTAACCCGTGGATCGTCCGGTTTGAGACCTGCATATATCAGACTTTTAAGTCCGGCATAGGTAATACTCCCATAACTTCTCAAACCACCGTTGACCTCGCCAGCCGGGCTTTCGCCGTCACCCACACATGTATAGAAGAAACCGCCATCCGCATTTTTAGAAGTAATGGCGTTGGGATTCCCTTCCGACTCCAGATTTTGACATCGGGAAACGAATACAAGGGCGTCCTGCATTGCCTGATCGTTGGGATCTGCCCCAAGATCGTGAAGTGTTTCCATAAAGAATTGGGTATTGGACAGGTCCGGACGCGTTCCGCCCCCATAACCAAGTCCACCATATTTAATATCGTTTTTGTCAACACCATTTGCCGCGTTATACTGTTGACCTCGTATAAATTTTTCCCCTTCCCCAATGATATTATCGAGTCCTTTCATCCCCTTTTTTCGTGCCAGTTGAAGACAAGAAAGAGCCAAACACGATTCATAGGTAGAGATCCGTCCTCCCGGCGAATAGATTCCGCCATCTTTCTGAACAGATTCCAATAAATGGGCCAGTCCTTTGGCCACGGTCGGATCGTCCGGTGATAGACCTGCCTCCATTAGACCAAGAAGTACGATAATCGAAACCCCGATTCCAGAACGTGGCGAACTCGAAAAACCTCCGTTATCGTTCTGAACAAACCGAAGATAATTGATTCCAAACTCTATCATATCACATCGTGACTTCTCCAATCGAGCCAACTCCGTCTTGTCCGGTTCCTGCCCAAAAACATAACCGGTTAATAATGTCAATGTTAAAATCAGCAGTAGACTTTTTTTATAAAACATATCTCTATCTCCTATTTTAATTAGGACGCTTCATCCTTTAATTAGGACGTTTTGTCTTTTATGGCAACTGAACAACTTCTTTATTGCGACGACTAGCCATTCCCTTTAATATGGCAAGGTCCGTTGATTCGGAGACGAATCGAACGGAACCATCACATAACGCAAACGAAACTCCACCACTATGATGACTGGAAAATGACCCTGTACTGTAAAATTGGCGGTACAGACCCGCATTCGCATTGTCCCGATCCTTGATAACATTGAGTGGCCAATCCATATTTTTCGAACTCGTATAAATTATGGCTCCATTATAGGGATTGGCATATGCACCACGTATCCAGGCCAAATAACCTTGATAATCGTCGTTGGCTATTTCACCTAAACAGAATGTATTGGAGAGACCATCGATAATCGCCGCAAATTTCATACAATTATTTTCAAAAAAGATACCATTGTTCGCATTGGGGCCTCCCCCATAGGCACCACCATTTTCATCGGCGGTACGTATCAGGGAATAATATTTTCCCGAAGTTCCTATTTCTCCAACCGCACCTGAATTTCCATAATAATGCGCGGTGTAACAATCTATTTCCTGATTATATAACGACATCATACTCGAAAACGATACATCACAAGAGGGACATTGAAAACAAGGAATCTTTATTTTCGCCAATGTTTCATTGCCCTGATAACCAGGCGTTCCTTCATCTTCTTCATAGGGATTGGAAAAATCGATCTGTCCGTGTATCGTACTCTGCTCCAAAAAAGGGAGAACGCGGGCCAGAATTCCCAACCCCTGACTTTTATCATTTTTGAATTTTAACCAGGCCTCCGGAGGAAGGGCATGGTATATATCATGGTAACCATGAAAACCAAGCATTAACTGCTTTAGATTATTCGTACATTGCATTCGACGAGCCACTTCTCGTGCCGCCTGAACGGCAGGAAGTAACAACGCTATTAAAATACCTATAATGGCGATAACAACCAGTAACTCTACGAGGGTAAAAGCCGATCGTTTCATTTATATTCCTTTATGATCGAAAAAGACACTTCATCTCTTTAATTCGACATTCAATTCCAGCATAGAAGTATAAATGATTTTTCCTGTAAATATCATTTCATCCTGTTTTTGCACTTCTTTACCGGGGCCTTCTATTTCATATTCATTTTTCATTAATTAATTTGAGTGTACTATCTTTCCAACAGGTGTCAACCGGACACCCAAATTGTTTTCCCGTAAAAAACACTGGTTAAAACCGAAAAAACTTCACGGATTTATCTATTTTTTTTTGATAACCTATTTTAATTTTGATAAAACCACAACGGATTTACCGAATGGCCTTTAAATGAAAAAATGTAAAACCGATGAATGTCATGATTCATTTTTTGAACAGGACATTATCTATTAGATACAGGAAAGGAAAATATCAATGACTACAACGGAAAAATGTTCCACGGAAAAATGTTCAAAAGTAGGACGATGGTTCGTTATTTCCATTGTTCTAATCCTTGCCGTTACCATATTAATTTGGGCGACAATGGAACAGAGGAAAAGTATACTTAAAACGGCAAAATCGCTTGGTAATTGCAATACATTTGTTGAATGTGTGCAAAAGGCCGGTCTCGCAGGCGTTCTTGAAAAAGATGGTCCCTTTAGCGTATTTATACCGACCGACGATGCATTTGCGAATCTGTCTTCCACGGAATTAACGAATTTACTGAATAATAAATCGGCCCTGACAGCCCTTCTTCTTTATCATATGGTTCCGAAAAAAATGGATCCAAAAGAAATGGAAACACTCAAGGACTGCCTAACTTGTACCGTTCCTCAAACATCAATTGCCTGTTCAGGTCAAAACTATGGAAAAGGAAAATACACTCAATCGGCCATACCATGTACCAATGGTGTAATATTCCTGATAGACGCCGTACAAATACCCTCTTTTCTCAATAATCCCGGAACCGTGGAGGAAGAAGAAGTAACAGTTGTCGAAACAACAACCCCAGCCTCCTCTAACAATACCAATACCTCGACCGACGCCAAAACACCCCCGGCCAAGACGGTAAAATCGGAATCGGTGAAACCCCTCGAAATGAAGACCCCTGACAATATGAATCATAAAGATTCTGTAAAAGAAAAAGATTCTGTAAAAGAAAATACAGTACCTTCAACTCCCGCCAAGGAAGCTTCTCCCAAAACCTGAAATGAACAAGTGATACCAGGTGTTGTTATAAAATCGACATTTCCCGGGAAGGTGGACGCCTCGTCCACCTCTTCGCAAAACAGACATCTCGCCTGTTTTGAAAAAAAAGATTTATAACGGCCTTGAGTATATTTTGACCTTGTTCATTACCTCAACCATGGATTCGATGATACGTCGCGACACATCTCCTCCATGACAACAGCACTTGTTACAACGATCTTTTCCGATTATTGTAATGGGTGTATATAGAGAACCTGGACCTCCGTACCAGGTCAATACGCGGACAAATGTTAATTTTCATTAAAGTTTGTACCGCGTTTTTTTTGAGAAAATGAATTGAATAGAAACACGATATCATCTATTATAATAACATCTATTATAATTTAATTGTATTTTCTATCATTTTGGGACAAGTTTATTAAACGTGAAAATATTCTTCCATTTTATTTAAATTCAGGTATAATAGAAAAAAGTGTTAAGGATGCGATTCCGCTTTATAGGAGGAACGTCAAAATATATCTATTTTAGAGAGGTTTTGTTATGCAGGTTTTGATTTTAGGCGGCGGCAGTATTGGTTCTTCCATTGCGCGAACACTATCTTCTGAACATTCCGTAACGCTAATAGAGACCAATCCCGACATAGTAAAAGCATTGAATAGCGATCTGGATATCCGTGCGATCCAAGGTTCGGCGACGCAATCAAGTACATTATTTCAGGCGGGAGTGGGAAATCAGGATATTTGTCTTGCCTTAACCGGAGTAGACGAAGTGAATATCATTGGGGCCAGTATCGCGCACGCCATGGGCGTCCCGCGAACTGCGGCGCGCGTTTATGCTCAAATCTATCGCGATTTAAGTACATTCGATTATCGTCATCATTTCGGAATCGATAAATTATTAAGTATCGAAAATTTAACGGCCTGTGAACTCGCTTGTGAAATAAAAGAACCATGTGCCATGTTCATCGAACATTTCGGTTATGAAGACATTGAAATGCAGGAAGTTGCGGTTACCAAGACAACATCAGCCAATGAAACCGAATTGGGAAAACTCAATATTCCTCCTGATGTCCGTATAGGTACCATTTGTCGGGGGGGCGAAATCAATATAGCAACGGCGGAAGATCGGGTTTTGCCCGGCGATAAAATAACCTTAATCGGCAATCGAACCGCAATCGAAGCCCTGAAGCGGGTCTTTCAAATCCAATCGATCATTAAGCAAAACGTAACCATAGCAGGAGGGGGAGAAACAGGCTATCTGCTAGCTCTGATTCTTCAGACGAGAAATTATAATGTAAAAATTATCGAAGCGGATAAAACGCGCTGTGAATTTTTAGCCGCTCAATTAGACCGTTCAACAATTATTATCGGCGACGGCAGTCGAAAAAAGGTATTGGAAGAGGAGAACGTCAATTCCTCCACGGTTTTTGTCTCCTGCCTTGGCGACGATGAAAATAATATCATGGCCTGTGTTGAGGCACGGGAACTCGGGGCAAAAGACCTAATAACCGTTATCAATCGTCCGGATTATGCGGAGGTTATCGGTAAATTGGGAATTACCAAGGCTATTAGTCCTAAAACCATTTTGAATCGTCAAATAAAAGGTCTAATGCAGCAGGGCCCAATCGTTTTTCAGAATCCCCACCTTCTCGGAGGCAATATCGATGTTATCGAACTATCCGTTAGTGAAGGCGCCCCCATAACAAAAAGTCCGCTCAAGGAAGGTGGTCTGCCGAAACAAGTACTGATTCTCGCCGTAAATCGCGGCGCCTTTACCTTCGTTCCCAATGCCGATACCATTATCCAGCCAAAAGACAATGTCGTAGCAATCGTTCATCAATCCTGTTTTACACAATTACTTGACTATTTTATCCAATAACCATAGTTTAAAATAACCATAGTTTAAAATAAAATCTAAAAGGAGAAATACAATGGAGAAATATGCCTGGAAGGCATCAATTCTGGAAGATAAAATTGAAGAATACAAACGGCGTCATCGTGAAATATGGCCGGAAATGGTCGAAGTTCTAAAAGCGGCCGGAATAAAAAACTACACTATCTGGTTGGTCGGGAATACTGTTTTTGGATATTACGAATGTGAAAATGGTGCTGATTTCGCTGCCCGTGTTCAAAAAGAGAGTCCCATCGTTGACAGATGGAACGAGTACATGAAAGACGTTATGCAAATGGATATGGATCCCAAAACTGGTGCCCAGCCTTTAATGGAACAAGTTTGGGCATTTAACTAGAAAATAATAAACGTTTTTAGAGGTATACCGTTATTTTATGATAAAAATTTATACTGGCATTCTTGTTGTTTTTGACAGGGCTTAATACGTTCACTGTCGATATTACCTTCACTGTCGATATTATGTTCACTGTCGATATATTGGCGGGTATGGAATCGATAACCGATAAAGCATCTATTGCCAGAACCGCATCTGCCGGCATTGCCAAATTTGCAATACTTGATCATCCCCCGAATTTCAAGCCGTTGAGGGAGATACAACCGGAATTTTAATCTCCCAAACCATTCCCGAATACCAGGAAATTTTGGCAATTCCAATGTCCCACCGTTAAGAGAGCCTGTCCTTTACACGTGGATTCGTTTTGTAAAATAATTATTTACATATTATAATACAAACCGATGGACTGCCGTTATTTCAATACTAATCAAATTCACTCAACTGCATAGACAGAGAAATTTTCTTCTGATCGTATCCCTCGTTTTGAAACACCTGAAGAACGGCCTCCGTAACAGTTTCCCGGGTCCATTTACAGCCTTGCTCGTCGCAATGGGGCATTCGAAAAGAAGTTATTTTTTGGGACAGTTCGCCCAGGGGTTGACCATTGGTTCTATAATCAAGAAAGCGTCCGAAAAGAGGACCCGTATAAATAATATCATAGATTACAAAAAGGAATAAAGCGATAAAAAGCAGAAAAAACCACCATGTCAAAAAAGATAAAACGGCCAGTACCACAACGATCAGTACCTCCAGTCCAAAACAGAGATACCCCATCATGGAATCACCACGATAAAAAAGTAGGGAGAAAAATCGTGATTAATCCGTTTGACGAATCGTGCTCTCCGACGATGGGATATACCATCAATAAAACAAACCGTATCTCTTGTTACAGTTTTTTTATCATTCCCAATGGTTTCCGCATAAATTTCCTTTAGTTTTTGAAATGTATCTTCTTCAACAGCATTTCTGGATCGTTTTTCCTGGTCACTCGTTTGCAGACTTAATATCAGATAATCAATAAAGTCACCGAGGGTCAAAATACTCCGTGCTTCCTTGTCGTTAAAAGAAAGGTTGATATTAAAACGTTCTTCCACCGCCATGAAAAATTCCACAATTCCAAGGCCCATACGATCATACTCCAGCATCCATTGTTGAATAAATAAATTTTCAATCGAACTTCCAATGGTCGAACCACTGAAGGTAGGGAATTCCATTATCGTCGAATTGAATGGGGAGCCAGATATATCGACCATCAATAGCGTTTTTTGGGCACCAACGATCTGCCATAAAGATCCAGGTATTCTTTTCCGGAACGGGGAGCACAAATGTACTCTGGGAGTAAAATGTTTTATTTTTCTGTTCGTCCGAACCATGACAGGGATTTCCCAATTCCTTCCAAGGACCGAATATATTATCAGCAACAGCCATTCGCGCCGCGTTGGGGGCCCAGCCCGTACAATCGGAACCGAACAGATAGTATTTGCCATTACGTTTAAATATTGCAGGAGCTTCATAGAATCGTCCTGGAAAAGCGCGGACATAGCGTCCACTGTGACCCTGATAGTCTTCTGACAATTCCGCAATATGAAGAACGCCATTAAGTTCCGAGGAATAAATATGATACGCTTTTCCATTATCATCCTGGAACAAGGTCATATCCCGAGCCTGCTGACCGTCTTTAAAATATTGGCGGTACAATATATTTTTAGGATAATTTGGTTGATATCCAGTGCCGAGTTTACGTGCCTTGATATCCGCTTTTTCCGATTCGTCAAGTAACCGTTTATCAGACTCTGGAACGTTTAGCGGCCAATGACCGGCGTTGGGATTAAGTGAACGAATAAAAGTATACGGACCGGCTATCTTGTCAGCAACAGCCACGCCACTTAATGCGTTGGAATAACCTGTAGACTTCTTCTCCAGATGAAACCACATCACAAACTTCTTCGTTTTCGCATTATAAAGAACTTTAGGACGCTCTATAATGGAACCGCGAACAATATCACTATTGGAATCTTCCGAAACCTTTAACGCAATTCCTTCGTCCTTCCAATTGTAAAGATCGGTTGAAGAATAACAGTGGACTCCGACTTGTGCCGTATTACCAATGGACCCTGCCACTTTATGCTCGCCGAACCACCAGTATTTACCATCGTGGAACAGAATACCACCCCCATGGGCGTTAATAACCGTTCCGGAAGTATCGTTCCATATTTCCCCCGGTTTAATTTCCTTTACTTTATTTGAGTTGGCAAATATTACCCCCGAACACAAACATAAAAACAATACGGTTAATGTTATTTGTCGTATTTTACTTCGCATTCAATTACTCCTCTTCGAGATTCTTTAAAAAGGAACTGGTCATAGCCTCAAAAACATCGGAACAAGATAACTCTTCGTCGGAAATAGCCAAACGATCACATGTTTGCCAAAATATGATATAGGTACGTTCCTCGTCTTCAAGACCGAGAACCAGTGCCGAACTCGTTAGATCCATATAGAAGAAATTCATTTCATAACCATAAAGGACCCATTCTCCGAAATACCTTTTAATAGGTGAATTCTCCAGTTTTTCATATTCGCCGGTCATAATACCAAGAAATTTTTTCGCTGCCTCGTCCGAGTCGGTACCAGCGGGATAAAGGGCTAAAAGCCAATAGCTCTCCTCCGGACTCGTAACCATAACAACCTCCGCTTCATCCACTTCGGTCTCCTGGACCTCCCAATTCGTTGGATATAAAAAACGAACTCCGTTCGAATCATACAGCGATACATCCTGACTCATTCCGATTTTTTCCTTTCTTCGTCAATAAACTGCAATTCCGTTTGAAATCCTCCTGACAGGAGTGGAAAACGACACCAGGATCCAGGCGCGACATCATGATCGTCCAGATGAAAACCAGGCGCACATCGCGCCCGCTTCCACTGCGAACGCGCCCAAAAACGATAGAACTTCTCCTGCCAGTCCAGAAGTAGGCGCCGGGAATAATCCAACTGATATTGTTTCTGTTCCCGTTCCACGTATACAAGTGATTCCGCCGCCGATAGTTTATCTCGAATTATCGCCTGCTCAAACAAATTGAGTATTATATACGGCATGAGATCACCTTCATCTGTCTGGGTCGAACCAGGCCGAAGTTCTGCTGTCGGGGCCTGTTCGTTAATATAACGTAATTCCGGAATCGGGAAGGTATCGTTCGGTCCCAACTTCTCCATCCAGGCCAGCCAACGGCGTAAAAACGCTTTATCAATACCTGCAATGGGAGACAGTCCTCCACAGGTATCACCATCCATCGTTGCGTAACCGCAAGCGGCCTCCGAACGATTACCTGTCGATAACAACAACGAACTGTTTAAATTCGCTAGAAGCCAGACGCCCGGTACTCGACAACGAGCCTGAATATTCTGTAACGCAAGATCGTCGGAAGAACGGCTTCCGTCCGGGTTTTTCCAGGATAATGGACGCCCAATCGCACTGGAAATCATGTCTTCATAGGAATGAACCAGAGAATCAATATTGAAATAATAATGGGTAGAACCGACCGCACGGGCCATCTGCTCTGCCGCATTCTTCGTAACCAAACCACTATTGGCCGTAGCCTGATATACCGTAGTCAGAATTGCGGGCATTAACGTTTCCGCTGTCACCTTCTGTTGACGATACAATGCTTTTACTGCCGGTATATGAAATAATCGGCTAATAAAGTCGTTGGAATCAACGCGCAATACAGCTTCACCTCTATCGAGATCCGACTTCAAACCGAAATGAACCATCAGACGGATAAAAACGGCTAAACTAGCCGAATCCGCACCGCCACTCAATGATAATGTAAAGCCCCCGGATCGCGTCTTCGATATGTAGTCCGCCAGTCCCAATGGAATCGCCCGTGCCAGCTCCTCGTAAAGATAGTTCTCCGAAGTTTCCCAGGATTCCAGTCCATCCGACTCGTCCGTTACCAGTTGAAGTTTTTTATCCTTCCGATAGAAATCAAGAAAAATCCCCCCTTGATAAAGATAGGAAAATCTAAAATTCTGAAGAATACTTTTGCCACAGGATGCAATAAAAGAACCACCATCGTAGATAACGGTTCCCGACTCGTTTCCGACCGGATTGGCGTAAACAATCGTACAATCCAGCTTGCCCGACATTTTTGTCAGATAATCCCGGCGTTTTTTCTGTACCCCCAATTCGAAGGCTTCCGCCGAAGGACACAACAGGAGGTCAATTTTCCTATCACTCCATGAATCCATAATTTCCGGACCATGCTGTATCCCGAAGGTCAAACCATTGAGTTCATAAATGTCTTTACCAATCGGAATTTCCACGTTATTCCAAATATCCATTGTTTCCGAATCGGTCCAGGTCTCAAACCAGCGCCGATCATAGTGGATACCGCGCGCGGCAATAGATCGGGCACAGGAAATACCAATCAACTGACCATCGTGCAAAACGGCCGCCGCCTTGTAAAGACGGTCATTAAACTGCCAGGGAAGACCAATGACGACAATCTTGTCTTTTGTAAACGGAATAATTCGGGTTAATGTCTCCTTTACCGCAGTCAACGTCGAATCCGATAAAAACATATCCTCGCAACTACAGCCACTAATCGTCAATTCCTGAAATAGAATCAGATCGTGGCTTTTGTACTGTATTCCTCCATTTTCATTACGTTCCAATAACGAAACCATTTTTCGATATAAATCCTGCCGAACCAACGGGTCGTAATTTTCTTCCCGTGATTTTTCATGTACTTCCACCAGCGACTCTTTAATACGCAGATAGTTACCCTGCCAGTCCAGTGGCGTTTGATTTAAAGAAAAAACATGTACATTATAAATGTCGATCATTATTTGGATCCTTTCTGTGTCCTTGGCCATCCTCGATTTTCCCATAAATAGAGAGACTCAAAATAAACCGGGTAATTTATTACCCATTGATATTATTCCAATAACGATTTCGTCAGGATGTAATTTGTTATACTTTAATTGCGTCATTTTCTGTAATTTTATTCATTTTACATTTTTGTCATTGAAGGAGACTCCTTGAAATCAATTTTGTAAAATGGAAATGTGCTTTTATTGCGATTCCAATGTTTTCTGCCTATGGCCTTTTATTATATACTCAAGGTCGTTCACAATTCCTTTTTCCCAAACAGACGAGACGCCTGTGTTGAAGAATACGGACGAGACCTGCCTGCCGTCAGGCATGGCGTCCGTGTTCCCCGGAAATACTGAATTTATAACGTTGCACAGTAGAGCCAATTGCCTTTCTGTTTTCCTCCATTTGATATATCGCATTGTTTTTTCACGTATTTCAATGTCTCCCCGATTGTAATCGTTACTGGTAAAATGCAAATATCGTTCCAGATCTCTATTTGTTATGTTTTTTGTCCTGTTTTCTTCCATATTTTTTAATATACTTAAGACCGTTTTAAAGTCTATTTTTCAAAACAGGCGAGACACCTGTTTTGGAGAATGCGGACGAGACGTCCGCGCTCCCGGGAAATACCGATTTTATAACGGCGTACAGTATATACTCAAGGTCGCTTTAAAAATTTTTCAAAACAGACGAGACACCTGTTTTGAAGGATACGGACGAGATCTGCCTGCCGTCAGGCATGGCGTCTACGCTCCCAGGAAATACCGAATTTATAACGGCGTACAGTATATACTCAAGGTCGCTTTAAAAATTTTTCAAAACAGACGAGACGCCTGTTTTGGAGGATGCGGACGAGACGTCCGCGCTCCCGGGAAATACCGAATTTATAATGGCGTACAGTATATACTCAAGGTCGCTTTAAAAATTTTTTCAAGACAGGCGGGACGCCTGTTTTGGAGGATGCGGACAAGACGTCCGCGCTCCCAGGAAATACTGAATTCATAACGGCACACAGTATAATCTCAAGGCCGTTATAAAAGTCTATTTTTCAAAACAGGCGAGACACCTGTTTTGGAGGATGCGGACGAGACCTGCCTGCCGTCAGGCATGGCGTCCACGC